>JAWOKY010000012.1:0-21206 GCA_033853975.1 Thermodesulfovibrionales bacterium | reverse complement strand
GAAAAATTTCGAGTTTCTTTTTTACCAGTGAGAGCCCGTCATCCGTCCTGCCGCCCCTGTCCTGCCCCGTATTTGCAGCGATCCTCCGGTAGACATCTTCAGGCGCGCACTCAAGCAGGATAAGGCTCTTCACCCGTGCAATGCGGTCCACGTCGCCTGCCTGACCGACATGCCTCGGCAACCCGTTCAGAACAAGAGTACAGCCTCCGGCGAATCCGCGCCTCTTCAGAAACTGATGGAGGATCTTTTCGGCGATGGGGAAATGCTCGTTTTCAAGCAGCAGGCCCTCCTCGAGCACGCCTTTGATGAAGGCGATCTCTTCCTCCTTGAAGCCTTCAGGCGGAGTTTCATACGAGGCGAACGTCCTGAGCTGGTGACCGAAGTCGAAATGAAAGCACCGTCCGCCGCCGTATCCATTTTTCTCCATGAGGTCCCCAAGGGGGGTCTTGCCGGCCCCGGTCGGGCCGATGAGAAGCAGCGTTCTTACGGGTGTCATTTCTCCTTCCTTAGCGCCCTTTCAACGGTCCTGATAGCGCAGAACTCCCCGCACATGCTGCAGACCTCTGTCTCGGTCGGAGGGACCTCGGCCCTCCATTCCCGCACCTTCTCCGGGTTCAGACTCAGGGCGATCTGGCCGTTCCAGTCGAGGGCCTTCCTGCATCTGGCCATCTTGATGTCTGCTTCCATAGCGCCTTTGATCCCTTTTGCGATATCCGCCGCATGGGCCGCGAGCTTTGAGACGATAACACCCTCCTTCACGTCCTCGATGGTAGGCAGCCTTATATGTTCCGAGGGGGTGACGTAACAGAGAAAATCTGCGCCCGCAGCGCCCGCTAACGCGCCGCCTATGGCTGCGGAGATGTGGTCGTAGCCCATGCCTATATCGGTCACGAGCGGGCCGAGCACATAAAATGGCGCGCCCTTACAGATCTCCTTTTCGATCCTGACGTTCAGCTCCACCTGGTTCAGGGGGACATGCCCGGGACCTTCGATGATCACCTGCACGCCGCTTTCGACCGCCCTGTCCCTGAGTTCGCCGAGGGTGAGGAGTTCCTCGATCTGGGTCCTGTCGGTTGCGTCGGCGAGACATCCGGGCCGCATGCCGTCGCCGAGGCTGAGGGTCATGTCGTATCTGGAGGCGATTTCGAGCAGGCGCTCGAACTGTTCAAAAAGAGGATTTTCTCTTTCGTTATAGATCATCCATTCGATCAGGAAAGACCCGCCCCTGCTGACTACGTCGAGGATCCTGCCCTCTGCCTTCAGCCGTTCGACCGCCTTCATCGTGAGGCCGGCATGCACGGTGACGAAATCAACGCCGGAAGAGCCGTGCTCCTCGATAACCTCGAAGAGGTCGTCCGCGCTCATCTTCGATATCGAACCCTTCTGCCCCGCAGCCCTCACCGCCGCCTCGTAAATGGGGACCGTTCCCACCGCGATCGGCGATTTCTTCAGCATCATATGCCGCAGTTCAACGATAGGCCCCCCTGTGGAGAGGTCCATCACCGCGTCAGCCCCGTATTTTACGAGCACGTCGAGCTTCTCCATCTCCTCATCGATCGATACCTTGTCCTTCGAGGTCCCTATATTTGCATTTATCTTGGTGCGCATGTTCCTGCCTATCCCTATCGGCGAAATGGCGTGATTTCTGTTGATTGGGATGGTGCTCACACCTGCTGCGATATCAGCCGAAAGCTGTTCGGGGGGCAACCCCTCTGCGGAAGCCACGAGTTTCACCTCTTCCGTAATGATCCCCTTTTTTGCAAGCTCGATTCTTGTCATCTCAGTAACCTCATAAAAGTTTCAGTAGTTGATTTTATCTCACGTGCCGCCAGGATCGCCGAGATAAGTGCGATCCCGTACGCTCCCGACCCAATCACCTCTTTAACCCTCTGCTGTTTCATTCCTCCTATCGCAAAGATCGGGACCGATATCTTTCCCTTGACATCTTTTAGCACCTCCGGCCCAAGCGGTCTGCCATATTTCATCTTCGAAGGCGTCTCATACACAGGGCCGAGCGTTATGAAGTCCGCTCCCTCACGTTCGGCAGCCACCGCCTCTTCCATGCCGTGCGTGGAGACGCCTATCAGAAATTTCTCTCCGGAGATTCTTCTTGCTGCGCCTGCCGGCATGGAGGAACCGCCAAGATGAACGCCGTCCGCCTCTACCGCAAGGGCTATGTCCGCCCTGTCGTTTATAAAGAGCCTGGCGCCGTATCTTCCTGTGAGTTCGCGCAGTCTGTACGCCATGCCGAGCAGTTCTCTGGTTGCAAGGTCTTTTTCCCTGAGCTGCACGGCCCTCACACCGCCTGCAAGCGCCTGCTCGATTGCGTCAAAAAATGAGGAACTGTCTTCAAAGAGCTTTCTGTCGGTTATCAGATATAGCCTGAAATCTATCGGCGCCTTCTGCACAACTCTTACGCTTCTTACAGCATCCCTTCCAGGGGGCTGCTGGCGGTTGCATATAATTTTTTCGAGATCCTGCCTGCCTTGTACGCGAGCCTGCCGGCGATGACCGCGTGTTTCATCGCTGCCGCCATGGCTATGGGGTCCTTGGCCCCGGCGATCCCTGTATTGATCAACACTGCGTCGCAGCCGAGTTCCATTGCGATAGCCGCATCAGAGGCGGTGCCGACTCCTGCATCAACGACGACCGGGATCTTGACCGCGGTCTCTATGATGATCCTGATGTTATACGGGTTTCTGATGCCGAGCCCCGATCCTATCGGCGCGCCAAGCGGCATTACCGCCGCTGCGCCTGCGTCTTCGAGCCGCTTTGCCATAATCGGGTCGTCGGTTGTGTAGGGAAGTACGATGAAACCTTCCTTTGCGAGGATCTCGGTCGCCTTCAGAAGTCCGATGGTGTCGGGAAAGAGCGTTTTTTCATCTCCGATTACTTCGAGTTTTACGAGGTCGGAAATCCCGGCCTCACGCGCGAGTCTCGAGTACCTCAGTGCGTCCTCGACCGTGTAGCATCCGGCAGTGTTCGGCAGAATCTTGTATTTCTTCGGGTCGATGTAATCGAGGAGGTTCTCGGACTTCCGGTCGATGATGTTCACCCTTCTGACCGAGACGGTCACCACATCTGCGCCCGAGGCCTCTATGGCCTTCCTTGTCTCTTCGAAGTCCCTGTACTTGCCGGTACCCACCCAGAGCCTCGACCTGAATTCTATTCCCCGTATGATCAGCGTATCATCCATCTTCTTCTCCATAATTGTTATTTCCGACCAGCATTATTGACGGAAAAAGTCTATCCGCCCCCGACGAAATTCACGATCTCGACCGCGTCTCCCTCATTCAGCCTGAAACGCCCGAAGTCGACCTTCCTGACAATCGAGAGGTTCACCTCGACAGCGACCCTGCCTGCTGTGATCTTCAGCTCATCAAGCAGTTCCTGCACCGTCGAGGCACTTATACCGTCCACTACTTCACCGTTTATTTTCAGTCGCATAAAAAACAAAAAACCGCATCCCCTTCCGGGATACGGTCGCCTTGCTCATTCCCTAATCCCTACGCCGGAATTGTCCGTATCAGGTTCAAGGGGTCTCTCTCGCATCACGAGAGACTCTCAGGCATCGAGCCTCCCCCAAGGGTTAGATAAAGTATAGTGCAGGCGGGGATTCAAAGTCAAACCGGGAGCGTCCAGGATATATTGGCAGAAGCCTTCATGGTAGGGCTCAACCTCGGAGAGCAGGACCTCTTTCCTGCCGCAGCCATGTCGTTCTCAAGTTAATCGGGAAAGGCTGACGACAGCATTAAACATAACCAACCGAGAATTCATTATTGTCAAATAAAACGGAAATTGGTATAAAAAAATCATGCGAAAAGTCGTTCTTATTCTGCTTCTTTTTCTTGTTTCTTCCTGTGCTTCGCCTGTAATATCCAAAGAAATGCGTGGACGCGCATCCGACCTCCCGTTCGATGCCGTTAATAAAAACCCCGGTCTTTCCAGGGGGACCATACTGATATGGGGCGGCAGGATAGTGTCTGCAAAGCAGACAGAAGATGCCTGTATGGCGGAGGTCTTGAAAATGCCTCTGGATTCCCGCCTGGTCGTGAAGGAAAACGAGGAGTCGGGGGATAGTTTTTTTGTTTTTATCCCGGGTCGTCTTGATCCCCTCCTATGCAGAAAGGACAGGCTTATAACTGTTGCGGGGGAACTCGGGATGATACAGGGCGACAGAGAAGGGAAGTTGAGCGCATACCCTTTTCTGAAAACAGAAGAGATATATTTTCATAAAAGGCCCATGAACTATAAACGTCCGGAAAAACAAATTACCAATGAGGAAATACTTGGTTTTCTGCTTCAGACCATTTTGCGCGGGATGGTAATGGCCGCCCCTTTTTGAACATGGCGACCGGGGGAAGTCTCTAAAGGTCCTCTCCGGCGATATTGATCTTGTGCGCGAGGCAGCCTGCGCCGAAGCCGTTGTCTATATTCACTACAGCGATGCCCGGCACGCATGAGTTCAGCATCGCAAAGAGCGCGGTCAGGCCGCCGAAACTGGTGCCATAGCCTGTAGAGGTCGGCACAGCTACTATGGGTTTGTCTGTCATGCCGCCGACTACGGAGGGGAGGGCGCCCTCCATCCCGGCCGCGATTACAAGCACGTGGGCCTTCCCTATCTCGTCGGCATTGTCCATAAGCCTGTGGAGGCCGGCCACCCCGACGTCGTAGAGGGTGTTTACCCTGCTTCCAAGAAAGGACGCAGTGACAGCAGCCTCTTCAGCTACCGGGATGTCAGATGTCCCGGCGGTCAGCACAAGGACGCTTCCCTGTTTGCGCCTTTCTTCGCCGAAAGAGATCAGGCCTGAGTCTGGATGGAAAACGGCCCCCTTTATTCTTAAAGCGGCGTGGATTTCCTGACTGGCCTTTGTGATCAGGAACCTGCCGCCTTTCTTCTGCATCGCCTTTGCGATGCGCACTACCTGCGCGACCGTCTTGTTCGCCCCGAAGATCACCTCCGGCACACCCTGTCTGAGGTGACGGTGATGATCGATCTTCGCAAAGGAGATATCCTCGTAGGGGAGGTGTTTGAGGTCCTTCATCGCCTCGCCGACGGAAAGCTTGCCGTCCCTGACCGACCTTAAGATGCCCGCTATCCTGTTCCTGTCCATATTCAACGCTGATGTGTCATGAAGTGAGAGACGGACATGTTGAAAAAGGTCCATAACCTGAGGTCCCACACGGCCACTGGATAAAACGAACAGCCTCTTTCTGAAATGCACTCAAGGTTAAAGATTCGCTTGCGTGAATCAAGACTCATACTTGCCGAATTTATGGACTTTTTCAACATGTCCGCCTCTATAATCCGGATTTATTAAGCAACTGTAGTGTTACGTAGCCTTAGCGGCTCCGAAGGTATCAGAATTCGGACTTCAGCGCGCGGTTCATGAGCATATGTACCGCGTCCGCCGGGTTCTTGTCTTTATGGATTACCTTGTAGACCTGCTCGACGATCGGCATCTCCACGCCGTGCTTCTTTGAAAGCTCGAAGGCAGACAGTGAAGTAGCGACTCCTTCGGCAACGCTCCTGGTCGAGGCAAGGATGTCAGAAAGCCTTATCCCCTGGCCGAGTTTTACACCAACGGAATAGTTCCTCGACAACGGGCCGGTGCACGTAAGCACGAGATCGCCGAGACCGCTCAGTCCGGAAAATGTCCTCTCCTCAGCGCCGAGGACAGCACCCAGCCTCGCCATCTCTGCGAGCCCCCGCGTGATGAGTGCCGCCCGTGCGTTATGCCCCAGTCCGAGTCCGTCGCAGATGCCGGATGCGATCGCGATAACATTCTTTAGGGCGCCCCCAAGCTCGACGCCCCTGATGTCGCTATGGGTATAGACCCTGAAATAATTAGTGTTGAATATCTCCTGAAGGAGGAGGCCGGTATTGGAATTCCCCGTGGCGAGCGTCACTGCAGTAGGACTCTTCTTCATCACTTCCTTTGCAAAGCTCGGTCCTGATAGTACCGCAATCTCCCTGTTCGTTATCTCGCTCAGGATCGAATGGCCGGTCAGGAGAGTCCCCTGTTCTATGCCTTTTGACGCGGTTATCAGTATCGCGTCTTGCCTCAAGCTGCCGGCAGCATCTCTGAAAACCGGACGCATGAACTGGGTCGGCACGACATTCAGAACGTAGCGCGCTTTTTCAAGCGCTGCCGAGATCTGGTGGGTGGCCTTCAACCCTTCGGGAAGGCGAAAGTCGGGAAGATAGGCGCTGTTTGTCCCGCGGGCATTTATCTCGTCTGCGACTTCCCGCTCGTTTGCCCAGAGCGAAACGTCGTAGCCCTTTTCGACGAGCAGACAGGCAAGTGTGGTTCCCCAGCTTCCTGCTCCTATGACGCTTATGTAACCCATATCTTTTTCCCGACAAAGCAATATAACAAATTCGGGCCTTCTCTGGGAAGGAGAAATGCCGGAGGCCCTCTTTAAGCCCCCCTGCTTGATCATTTTTTTTTCAAATGTTAGTCTTTCTCATATCGGAAAACAATGTCCTTCGGCTCAATCAGCGGCCTGAACGGCGGGGAGGAAAAGAATGACCGGAAATTCATGGCGGCAGGGCAAGTCTTCCCTGATCGCAATCATCCTGTTTATAGGGGCGGTTATGCTGGCGGAATGTCACAGCGCACCGCCAAGCATAAGCATCGGGGGGGCCAGGGCCGAATTGTCTCCGGCCATCTACGGCGAAGCCATGGTGAGCATGACTATCAAAAACGATGGGGGCCAGGACGTGCTGAAGGCGGTCGGCACGGATATCCCCGGCGCGAAGGCTTCGTTTCATGTCATGGAAGGCAGGCGCATGGCGCGCGTTGCGACAGTGGATGTCCGGGGAGGCTTGACGGTGTTCAAGGTGGGAGGAAGTCATGTCATGATCGAGGGCATGCCAAGGACTATGGTCGAGGGATCGCCCTTTACCCTGACCCTTGTCTTTGCGAAGTCGGGTGAAAGACGGCTTAACCTGAAACTCGAAAAAGCGCCTGCGCTGCCTGCAAGTCCGGGCGACTAAGACCTCCGTCAGCCCTCATTAGACAGTCGCGTGAGCGTGGAAAAAAGGGACGGCAGCCCAAAAAGCCTTTTGCAGCGATACAACATGGCATCGGAAGTCACATTGAACACAGAAATCAGGATGACCCTTCAGTTAGTCCTGCTTTCTCGACACCATGCCCCGATCAAATATTATCGCCTCGAAAGGGTTTGAGGGATGCCCATCCCTTTCATATAACGACCAAAATTATTTTCTGGCCTTTTCGATCTTTGCCCAGGTGTCTCTAAGTGTGACGGTGCGGTTGAATACAGGTTTCGAAGCCGAAGAATCCGGGTCTGCGCAGAAATAGCCAAGACGCTCGAACTGGTACAGGCTCCCTGGTGCGGCGCCGGCAAGCCCGGGCTCTGCCCTGCATGCCTGAAGGGTTTCGAGGGAATTCGGATTAAGGGCCGCTATGAAGTCCTCCTCGTCTGCCGGGTCAGGGCTTGTAAAGAGATGGTCATAGAGGCGCACCTCTGCCTCGACCGAATGGGCGGCCGAGACCCAGTGGAGCGTTGCCTTGACCTTCCTGCCGTCCGGAGAATCGCCGCCCCGGGTCTTTGGGTCGTAGGTGCAGCGAAGCTCGACAACCTCCCCTTTTTCGTCTTTGACTACGCCGGTGCATGTGACGAAGTATGCGTAGCGCAGCCTTACCTCCTTTCCGGGGGAGAGACGGTAGAACCCCTTCGGCGGGTCTTCGCGGAAATCCTCCCGTTCTATATAAAGTACCCGCGAAAAAGGCACCTTCCTTGTCCCCATAGCAGGGTCCTCGGGATTGTTCACGGCATCGAGTTCCTCCACGAGATCTTCGGGGTAGTTGTCGATCACCACGCGAAGAGGCCGGAGCACCGCCATGACCCGTGAAGCGCTCCTGTTCAGATCTTCTCTTACGCAGAATTCGAGGAGCGCGATATCGACCGTGCTGTCGCGCTTTGCCACCCCGATGCGGTCGCAGAAATTGCGGACAGCTGCAGGCGTGTAGCCGCGCCTTCTGATCCCGGCAATTGTGGGCATGCGCGGATCGTCCCACCCCGATACGTGGCCCTCCTGCACAAGCCGTATGAGTTTACGCTTGCTCAGGACGGTGTGGCTGAGGTTCAGACGGGCAAATTCGATCTGCTGGGGGTGGCAGTCGACCTTCAGTTCGTCGAGGAACCAGTCGTAGAGCGGGCGGTGGTCCTCGAATTCGAGTGTGCAGATCGAATGGGTGATTCCCTCGACAGAGTCTGAGACGCAGTGGGCAAAGTCGTACATGGGGTAGATGCACCACGTGTCGCCCGTCCTGTGATGATGAGAGCGCAGGATGCGGTACATCACCGGATCGCGCATGTTGATGTTGCCTGAACTCATATCGATCTTCGCCCTGAGGGTCCGCGAGCCGTCGGGGAATTCACCTGCCCGCATGCGGCCGAACAGGTCGAGGTTTTCTTCGACCGGGCGGTCGCGGTAAGGGCTGTTCCTGCCGGGTTCGGTCAGTGTTCCGCGGTATTCCCTGATCTGCTCGGGGCTGAGGTCGCACACATACGCCTTGCCTGCCCTGATCAGCTGCACCGCCGACTCATAGAGCCGCTCGAAATAATCCGACGCATAGTACTGGCGATCCTGCCAGTCGAAGCCGAGCCACTTTACATCCGCTTTTATCGAGTCGACATATTCGACCTCTTCCTTGCTCGGATTCGTGTCGTCGAAGCGCAGGTTGCAGAGGCCGCCGAATTCGGCCGCGAGGCCGAAGTTAAGGCAGATCGACTTGGCGTGGCCGATATGAAGATATCCGTTTGGCTCGGGAGGGAAACGGGTGTGCACCCTGCCTTCGTTTTTCTTCGCCTTCAGGTCCTCTTCGATTATCGCCCTTATGAAATTAGAGGGCGCTGCCGCTTCCGTCATCTCTGCTCCTTTCCTGTCATCGGCCCTCGATTGTGCGTATCGCCTTGTCCAGTCTCGCGAGCGTCTTTTCCCTTCCGACGATCTCGAGCACTTCAAATATCCCGGGGCTTTCGGTGCCCCCCGTCATCGCAACACGGACAGGCTGGGCGAGGGCGCCCAGTTTTATGCCGTGCTTTTCCGTGATCGACCTGAATGTCTTTTCGAGTTCAGCGTGGGAAAATTCAGAAAGGCCGGCAAGCGCCTCCCTTAGTTCGACCAGATAGGGGATGCTCTTTTCATTCAGGAATTTCGTCTTTGCCTTTTCATCGTATTCGACCTCCGGGGCGATGTAATAACGGAGCGAACGTGCGAGTTCGACGAGCGTCTTTGCACGCTCCTTGAGCGTGTCGATGGCCTTTGCAAGCCACGCCGTATCGACTCTCCCGGCCTCTCCTATCACACTCTCCTGAACGAGAAAGGGCATCACCAGTTCAACGAGTTTTTCCGATGGCGTGTTCATCATGTACTGACCGTTCAGCCAGAGGAGTTTTTCGGGGTTGAATACTGCGGCAGCCTTTCCGACGTTTTCAAAGGAAAAGTGCCGTATCAGCTCTTCCTTCGTAAATATCTCCTGGTCTCCGTAAGACCAGCCCAGCCTGACCAGATAATTGAGAAGCGCATCCGGCAGATACCCCATGTCCCTGTATGCCGTTACCGACGTTGCGCCGTGTCTCTTGGAAAGCCTCGTCTTGTCCGAGCCGAGGATCATCGGAAGATGGGCGAATTTCGGCACCTCATAGCCGAACGCCCTGTATATGTGTATCTGTTTTGGCGTATTGTTGAGGTGGTCGTCTCCCCTGATTACATGCGTCATCTTCATGTCTACGTCGTCGACTACTACCACGAAGTTATACGTAGGCGTTCCGTCGGAACGAAGGATGATAAGGTCATCGAGCTGTGCGTTTTCGAAAACGACCTTTCCCCTTATGAGGTCGTCGACGACGGTATGGCCGTCCTGCGGCATCATGAACCTCACCGCAGGAGTGACTCCCGGCACCGGCTCCTTCCTGTTTCTGCACCTGCCGTCGTATTTCGGGGTCCTGCCGGATGCGAGCGCCTCCTGACGCCTTGCCTCGAGCTCCTCGGACGAGCAGTAGCAGTAGTAGGCCTTTCCCTCTTTTACGAGCCTGTCGATGTAGCTCCTGTAGACATCGAACCTGTCCATCTGTCTGAAGGGGCCCTCGTCCCAGTCAAGGCCGAGCCACGTCATCCCCTCGATGATCGCTTCGATATATTCGTCCGTCGAGCGGCTCCTGTCTGTGTCCTCGATACGCAGGACGAATGTGCCGGCATTGTGCCTGGCAAAGAGCCAGTTGAACAGCGCAGTCCTTGCGCCGCCGATGTGGAGAAACCCGGTCGGACTCGGTGCAAAACGAACTCTCACTTTTTCGGTCAAGATAGCCTCCTCCCATTTCCGCTCCGCATGTTCCCGCAATTATACACCATCAGAGGTCCCATAAGAGAACATCCGGCACTTGAAGCTGCAATCAATTACGACCGACTCTGTCCCTCAGCTGCCAGAGATCAAAAGTTGCCCTGTAGCAGCGAGAGTCTCAGAAAACGGCTTGTCCCGTCGGTTACCCTGAACCTCTCATCCGCCCGGTATCCGGCGACCCAGATGATGTCGTCGCCGGAAAAAACCAGCGGGACGCTGTCCCTTTCGTCCCTCGGGACCTTTTCGTCAACAAAGAAGTCCTGGAGTTTCTTCCTCCTGCCGAAACCAAGGGGGAAGAAGAAATCTCCCTTTCTTCTCGCCCTCACCCTCAGGGGGAAAACCATCTTGTCGGCATCGAGCATGACCGTCGATTTTCCATCGCCCGGAGCCGCGGCCGTTTCCTCGATGGAGGCCCTGATGACGAGCCCTGCCTCCCGGATAGCGAGTTGCCCGGGCGGCGCAAGCTCAGCATCGATTATCCTTGAAGGCGGGGCCGAGGTTATGGTGAGGAGAGAATATCCCTTGATCACCCTTATGCCCTTGGGGAGGTAGAGCCTGTCGCCCGACGAGCCGCTCCTGATCAGTCGCATGATGGCCTCGATATGGACGTATCCGATTCCCCTGAGCCCCCTTGTTTCTTCTATCGCGCGTCTCAGGACCCGCCGCAGTATGACCGTATCCAGGACCTCCATCGGGGCGATGAAGAGTTCGATTTTTTCGTCCGTCTTTCTGCTTATCATCTTCATCAGCGCCTTCGTCACCATGATGCCCAGGAAACGCTCCTCATCCTGAAGGATCGAGACAGTGTTGAGGAGCGTTGCGGGCAGGTTCGGGTTCAGGGCCTTCAGCTCCGGCACCAGAAATTTCCTGAGCCGGTTTCTCAGGTAATGTACCTCGAGGTTCGAGGAATCAACGACAAAGGGTATTTTTTCTTCCTCAAGGAATTTCTCGATCGCGCTCCGCCCGGTCTCTATGAGGGGTCTGATGATCTTTCCGCGCTTCGGGGGAATGCCTGAGAGACCCTTGGGACCGGACCCCCTCAGAAGCCGCATGAAGAAGGTCTCTATCTGGTCATCTGCGTTATGGGCAAGGGCGATCCTGTCCGCCTTTGCCTCGAAGGCGGCCTCCTCGAACGCCCCGTATCTCAGCTCTCGTGCAGCCTCCTGCCTGTTCATCTTCATCTGGGCGGCATATGCGGCCACATCGATCGATTTCACGACAAAGGGAACGCCGGTCCTGTTACAGAGGTCCGCGCAGAATTCGATCTCCTTGCCGGTCTCTTCCGGTCTGAGGTTATGATTCACATAAACTGCGTGGATTGAGAGGCGGAGTTCTTCCCTCATCCTGCCCATGAGCGTCAGAAGGCAGACTGAATCCGGTCCACCTGAAAGACCGACAAGGACCGTCTCTCCGCCGGCGAGCATCGAGTACTTTTCAATGACCGCCGAGACCTCCTCTTTGAGAGACGGCTTCTTTGTTGCATCTTCTGTCTTCATTTCCGTCACCGTGGTTAGTGATATCTACCCGCACTCCTGACGTATCCGTCACGCCCCGGGAGCCGGTCGGGCGCCCGTCTCCCCCATTTCCCCTTTTCAAAGGGTGCTACAGTGGGATGGTTCCCGCTCTCTATGAGTCTTAGACCTTTGCAGGAATGACGGCCGGACACGGCCGTAGTACAGGAACTTCACTAATTATATTATTATAAAGTGAATCCAGACAAGTTCATGAGATTTCCCCCGGCATGGAGAAGAGACGATGAGAGAAGGCGGCAAGGCGGAACGGAAAAAGACAGGCGCGGCAAGGGGCCGCGCGAGACGGCAGGAGAAGGCTTACGGAAGCGATGTCCCGATCTGCCTCAATGGCGGCTGTGTCTTGAGGAAGAAGGCGGGCTGTTTCGGGTTCGAGGGCTGTCCGGGCTTCAAGGGGAAGTAAGCCCGGTATCCGCAGCTTCGGGAAGGGTGAGCGTCATCACCTCTGAGGGATCGCCGGGGGTGCCCAGATTACGGCCGTCGAGCTGTATGTCGATGCCTCCGGCATTTCCGATCCTGAGTGTCGCCCTGTCGGGGAATGTCCAGTCCCTGGAATCGCCCGGGTGAAGCAGGGCTTCATCTTTTTTTCCGTCGCTAAAGCGAATCGAAAGCCATGTCGTTTCCCTGGCGACGATCTTGAGGCTGTGTCCCTTCGTCTCTACGGGGGGTGGCTGAGGTGCGGCCTCAGGAGAAACTACGGCCGGCACCTCCTGCTTTTTGACCGGCGGTTTGCTGGCCGGCGGCACTGTCTGATCGGTCCTTTGACCGAAGAAAAGGAATAGGGCGGCAACGGCGGCAACGACCGCGACAAGCGCCACGCCGGCGTATATCCCCGGGCCCTTCTTCCGCGAAAAGGCAACAGGCATTATCGCTGCAGACTCCGGCTGGACAAGGTGTTTGTTATAGAACTCTACAATCGGTTCCGAGTCGACGCCAAGGTATTTTGCGTATGCCCTGATGTACCCCACCGTATATACCGGAACAGGGAGCTTTCCAAATGCGTCTTCTTCGATCGCGGAAAGATAGTCTTTTCTGATCTTGAGTGCTGCGGCTGCTTCCTGGATAGCGATGCCTGATTCTTCGCGCCTTTTTTTTAGAATCTCTCCAGCCAAAACCCTGCCCTCAGAAATTTGAAATAAAAATAACATATATTCTCATCATTAGCAAAGAAAAAAAACGGTAGGGCATTCGCAGCAGGGACCGGAAGTGCATCGGCGGGCCTGGCACCCGGGAAATCGTAAACCGCAAATGGTAGAATAGTTGCCATGAAGAGGGTGGTAATAACGGGCATTGGCGCTGTTACCCCTATCGGTAACACCTTTTGCGATTCCTGGGAGGCCGCAAAGAGAGGCATTTGCGGAATCATGCCCGCGACAAGGTTCGATACAGGGGATCTTTTATGGAGATCGGCAGGGGAGTTGAAGGGCTTCGATGCGGATGCGTACCTTTCGCCGAGGGAACAGAGGCGTCTGGATCCCTTTGCCGTTTACGCAGTAGCGGCGGCTGCGATGGCTGTACAGGATGCCGGATTAGCCGCGCACTCCGATTACCTTGCATCCGGGGCAGTGGTGATAGGATCAAGCAGAGGAGGGATAAGCACTCTGCAGTCGGCTTTTGCCCGCAGTGCAAAAGGAGATGCGGGAAAAAGGCTTACACCATATCTCATGCCTGCCACGACGATCAGCACCGCGTCGTCGTATGTTGCGCAGAAACTCGGGGTGAAGGGCCATTGCCTTGGGATCTCGAATGCCTGTGCGTCCGGGACGAGTGCAATAGGCGAGGCATACCGGATGGTCAGGGGCGGGTACGCAGGGCCCGTGATTGTGGGCGGCTCAGAGGCCCCTGTCTGCCGGACATGTTTCGAGGGGTACGGGATTGCCGGGGCGTTGTCAAAAAATGGTGGTCCTTCTGCGAGCAGGCCCTTTGACAGGGCGAGGGATGGTTTTGTACTCTCGGAGGGGGCCTGTGTGATGGTGCTCGAAGAGATGGACGAGGCGTTACAAAGGGGAGTTTCGATATCGGCAGAGGTCGCCGGATATGCCGGTTCCTGCGATGCGTTTCATCAGACAAGGCCTGCGGCGGAAGGCCAGGCAAGGGCTATGTCCGCCGCGATCGAAGATGCGGGGTTGGCCCCCGGAGATATCGATTACGTGAGCGCCCACGCTACATCAACGCCCCTTGGAGACAGGGTCGAGGCGGAGGCGATCAGAAGGGTCTTCGGGAGGAGAGCTGCCGCACTGCCGGTGAGCGCCGTTAAGTCGATGACCGGACATATGCTCGCCGCATCGGGGGCCCTGGAAGCGGCGTTTGCCGCGATGAGCATCCGGGAGGGACTTATTCCCCCCACGATGAATCTCAAAAAACAAGACGAAGACTGCAGGTTGAACGTGATTACAGAGAGAAAGGAGGCCGAAATAAAGGCCGCTGTCTCCGGCTCCTACGGCTTCGGCGGGGTGAATGCGGTCCTCGTGCTGAGGAGGCCGCCCGGTATTTCTAAATGACACATATTGCGGCAGGCTGGCATATGCATATCTTTGAGATCATCCTTGGGATCTCGATGCTCATTTTCGGAAGAAGGCTCTTCTGGCTCTTTGTCGGCACAGCAGGGTTCATTGCCGGCATGCATTTCGCAGTCTCCTTCCTCCATGGTGCCACGGGCTGGACGGCGCTTGCAATTGCCGTCATGGCGGGTCTGCTCGGCGCCCTCTTCGCCATTTTTCTGCAGCGTCTGGCGATAGCGGTTGCGGGCTTCGTGCTGGGAGGGTATGTCCTTCCCGTGATTCTCCGCGAATTTGGCTTGCTGTCGGGATATTCTCACTGGATACTTTTCCTCATAGGCGGCATAGCAGGCCTTCTCCTCGTGGCAGTGCTTTTTGACTGGGCACTGATAATCATCTCCTCGATGTCCGGCGCCGCCCTGATCATCGATCACCTCCATGCAGGCATGTATTTTAGGGGACTGCTTTTTGCACTTCTCATGACAGTGGGCATCATCGTCCAGGCGGGGCTGATGCGGAAGGACCCCCGAAGGCGATGAGATGGTAGGCGAAACAGCCATCAACTTTCTCCTCTTTATCGCAGCGGCATACCTGATGGGTTTTATTTCGGCCGTCCCGGCAGGCCCCGTTCAGATCGAGGTCGTGCGCCGGGCGATCAACGGCCACCTTAAGGCGTCTTTCATGGTCATACTCGGCGCCTTTTGCGCCGATGTCTTCTATGGTGCCATCGCTTTTTTCGGCATTGCCCCTTTTCTCGAGGAAAAGAGGGTTATGGCGGTCTTCTGGCTTGCCGGGGGAATGATCCTTATAGTCCTCGGGACGGTCATCATTCGCCACAGTCTCAGGACGGGGGAGGTCAGCTATCAAAGCGAGCGTCTCCGGAAAAAGAGGTGGGGTTTCATCGGGGGGCTGTCGCTTGGGAGCATGAACCCGATGCTGATACTCTGGTGGCTATCGGGCGTAAAGATCTTCAAGGACGTTGGGCTCATAAAAAAGTTTACGCATGACATAGCAATTTACTACCTCTGGGCCGGGAGTTTCGGCCTGGCTTCCTACCTCGTTGGTCTCGCCCTTTTTCTTTACTGGGCGAAGGAGTTCATCTCGATGGGATGGATAAAAAAGATCAATGTCGGGTTCGGCATTCTTCTCCTGCTCCTTGCAGTTTACTTTATCGGCTCCTCTTTGCTGAATCTCCTGCAGCCTTAGAGTAACCCGGAGCATGCCGGCCTCGCCGCTTTTCCACGGGGTGATGATGAGCCTCCGGCCATGGCCTTTTCCATCACACCCGACTCCTTATCAGGCCTGTCTTTTGGCAAAGGCAAGGTATGGTGTCACCGGAAAAATCGTGCTACAATGTGACTGTTTCGATGCCGCCAATATCAAGAAGAGGGGAAGGGTGATGTACGGAATGTTTTCGATACGGTGCTGCGTTTCAGCGGAGGGGACGCGCCGATGTATATAGTCATGATCACGCCCGAGTGCGCACCGGCCGCAAAGGTGGGTGGTCTCGGCGATGTCATCTACGGACTCAGCCATGAACTCGAAATACGCGGAAACCCGGTAGAGATCATCCTGCCTAAATACGACTGCATGCGGTATGATCAGATCTACGGCCTCCAGGAAGCATACCGCGACCTCTATGTCCCCTATTACGGCCAGTGGGTCCACTGTACCGTCTTTTTCGGCTTTGTCCATGGCAGAAAATGTTTTTTTATCGATCCCCATTCGCCTAAGAATTTTTTCAACCGGGGGATCTATTACGGCCATCAGGACGACCCTGAGCGGTTTGCTTTTTTCTGCAGGGCTGCGCTCGAATTCTTGCTGAAGTCAGGGAAGCGGCCGGACGTCATCCACTGCCACGACTGGCAGACCGGACTTGTGCCCGTGCTGCTTTACGAGATCTACAAATACCTGGGCATGGGCCGTAGCCGTGTCTGTTACACCCTCCACAACCTTAAACATCAGGGCGTGGCAGGAGAATTCATTCTCCGGGAGACGGGCCTGAACAGGCCTGAATACTTTTTCCATTCGGACAGGCTCCGGGACAATTTCAACCACTCTGCGATCAACCTCATGAAAGGCGGCATCGTCTATTCCAATTTCGTGACGACCGTGTCTCCCAGGTACGCCTGGGAGATAAGGCATACGGACCTTTCCTATGGGCTCGGCCAGACACTCCACACACACGCCGGGAAATTCGGCGGCATACTAAACGGCGTTGACTATGACGTATGGAATCCCGAGATCGACCGGTTCATCCCCCATAGATACGGCATCGATACGGTCGACGTGAAATACGCCAGCAAGGAGGCGCTCCGCCACCGTTTTCTGCTGAGGCAGGAATATAAACCGATCATCGCCTATATCGGCCGCCTCGACCACCAGAAGGGCGTGGAGCTGATACGGCATGCCATCTTTTACGCTCTGGCAAACGGCTGCCAGTTCGTGCTGCTCGGTTCAAGCCCCGATCCTTCGATCAGTAATCACTTTCATCATCTGAAACATCAGCTGAACGACAACCCCGACTGCCATATAGAAATGGGCTTCAACGAAGAGGTGTCTCATCTCATCTATGCCGGTGCAGACATGATTCTGGTGCCCAGTCTCTTTGAGCCCTGCGGCCTTACCCAGATGATCGCGCTCAAGTACGGCACCGTGCCGATCGTGAGAGAGACGGGGGGACTGGCCGATACGGTCTTCGACGCGGACCATGCCCAGAGGCCCTACCACGAAAGGAACGGCTATGTTTTCAGGGACTTCAATCCGGCCGGACTCGAGTCCGCCATGCACAGGGCGATCGGGATGTGGTATTCATACCCGCAGCATTTCAGGGAGCTCATGATAAACGGCATGAGGTATGATTACTCGTGGAACCATCCCGGCAGACACTACCTGAATGTCTATGACTACATAAGAGAGAAGTAAGGGCCGGCAAGGCCCCTTTTAGCGCGCCCTCAGTTCCTGCAGTCCGTACAGAGCCCCGCCCCAGAGACCGCTGTTTTCGTCCGTTATGAGATATACCGGTATCTTTGCAAGCAGTGCAGCCATGGTGTCGGAACTCCTGAATTCGGCCTCGAAGAGGGTGCCCTTGACCAGTTCGGGGTTTCTTGCCGCAACACCTCCTGCGATATAAAGGCCGCCGAAGGCGAGCGTCTCGAGGACATAATTGCGGCAGACACGGCCGTAAAACCTGGAGGCCATTTCAAGCGTCCTCGGGTACTGCCGGAATTTTTCTGCCACCTCATGGGGCTGGAGGTTTTCCCCTGTGAGGAAAAGATGAAGGGAGCTTAATCCCCTGCCCGAGACAACGTCGTTTGCGGTGATGTATCTCTTCCCCGACGTCCTGAGGAGGAATTCCTGAAACTCGCATTCCCTCCCGGAGACAAATGGAAAGTTGGCATGGCCGCCCTCGGAGGGCAGTACCCTGTGTCGCGCCTTTCCGCCAGGAAGGATGACTGCCTTCCCGAGGCCCGTTCCCGCCCCGATTACAGCCGTTGGCCCCCCCTTCACCGCCTCCCCGGCGACGATCTGTTCCGCCGACCGGCCGGAAGGGGAAAGGCAGGCAAAGGCCTGGGCGACGAAGTCGTTGATCAGTGCCGCCCTCCTGAACCCGAAATCATTTTTTGAGTTCGAGATGTCTATGCTCCATGATATGAAGGGGGGCGAGCTCTTCGTGCCATTTTCGACCGGACCTGCGATGGCGATGACAACGGCATCGGCATCTTCCGGGGCGAGGGGGAAACCGCTTTCACGAAGGCCGTCGATCAGCCCGCTGAAGGATTCATATTCCGTAGTGTCGAGCCAGTGGACCTTGGTGAGCGACAGTCCGCCGTCTCCTTTGACGGTGAAGATGCCGAACCTGCTGTGAGTTCCCCCGATGTCGGCGGCGATTATCGTCTTCATTTTGGTCGCGGTTAGAGGGCTTCTTGACGATGAGGTCTGGACGCCTTTATATACGCCGAAAAAACCATCTTTTCGACGCCGGGGCCGAAATTCCAGCTCCGTATGATCTCGTCGGAATTGTCCTTGTCCTGAATTACGATGTCCGTGAACCCGGCCTTCCCAAGTATCCCCTTCAGTTCCTCCACGGGAACCGAGCCGGTGATTCAACCGCTGTATGCGCTCTCATTTCTCTTTATCTCTTCGGAGAATTCCCCCTTCTTCAGGACATCGGAGATAGCGATCCTGCCGCCCGGCTTCAGCACCCTGAAGGCCTCAGCAAAGACGGCCTGCTTGTCGGGAGAGAGGTTTATGACGCAGTTGGAGATTATGACGTCGACAGAGGCGTCCTCCACGGGAAGGTGTTCGATTTCGCCTAGCCTGAATTCGACGTTATGCGCGCCGAGTTTTTTCGAGTTTTCGCGGGCGCGTTCAATCATCTCGGGCGTCATGTCGATGCCGATAACACGGCCGCTTTTTCCGACTTTCATCGAAGACAGAAAGGCGTCGAACCCCGCACCGCTTCCGAGGTCCAAGACCGTTTCGCCTTCCCTGAGGTCGGCGATAGCATGGGGATTGCCGCAGCCAAGACCGAGGTTGGCCTCGCCAAGGCCTGTCTTCAATTCTTCTTCCGAATACCCGAGTCTCTTCCCTGTCTCAAGAAGGCTCACGCTTCCTGCGCCGGGCGAACAGCAGCTTGCTGCGGGAAAGTCCGAGGTCTGATTCAGGGCCACCGCGGCATAACTCTTGATCACAAGCTGTTTCAGTCTGGATTCTTCCTTTGCCATGCTTAAGTATATCACAACAAAAGTCATTCTTCCGGCCCAGGACAGGAACTTGCAAGGCATATCGTTACGACAGGAAAGACGACTGTCAGGACAAGAATCGCGAGGGGTTGCGGCAGCGTCGGCCGGCCCGAGTTCCGGCGGTTTCAGTCTTTATTACCTTTTTTCAATTCCCTGCTCTCCAATGAATTTCAGGGCCATCATCGTTATATCGTCTGATTGAGGGGCGTCCTGTGCAAAGAAGGCGATCTCCTCAGTCAGCCCCGCAAGCATCTCACCAATGGGTTTGGCGGACAGAGCCGTAAGACTGGCCAGGAGCCTTTCTTCTGAAAAAAGCTCATCATCAGGGTTCATCGCTTCGGTGACTCCGTCGGTATATATGAACAGGGTTTCGCCTTCTTTCAGGACAAGTCTGCCTGTAATGTACTCGAAATTCTCCTGTACCCCTGCCACCAGACCGGGGCTGAGGTTGAGGAATTCGGCCTTCCTGTCTCTCCCTACTATTAATGGTGGGTTGTGACCGGCGTTTGAATAAAGCACCTCACCGGTAGCGGTGTCGAGTATCCCAACGAAGATGGTGACGAATATCCCAGTGTCGTTGCCCCTGAAAAGTTCATTGTTTACACTGTAGAGGATCCGCTCCGGCGACTTCGATTCCCCGGCCGTGACCTTGATGAGTGTCTTGGTTTCCGCCATCAGGAGTGCCGCCGGAACGCCCTTGCCCGATACGTCTGCGATGACAAAGCACAGGTGCGTATCGTCTATGAAGAAGAAGTCGTAGAAGTCGCCGCCTACCTTCCTCGCCGGCTCAATAAAGGCATGAATTTCGAATTCCTTTCTTTCGGGGAAGGCAGGGAAGGTCTTTGGAAGGATACTCATCTGGATGTCGTGGGCGATGCTTAATTCGCTCTCGATCCTCTCCTTTGCCGCTGTTGTTTCCGTCAGGTCCCTGATATATTTTTTCAGGGACTCACGCATTTGTCTGAAGGACTCCGCAAGAATGCCGACTTCGTCATGTGAACTGACTACGGGCACCGGCACATCGAGGTTCCCTCGCGCCATTTCTTCGGTCGCCTTTGCCATAGCTCGGAGAGGTCCGCTGATCGAGCGCGAGATCAGCACAATGAATAATGAAAGAAGAAAGATGCCGGTTGCGGCAAGGAGGCCCGCAGTGACCTTCAGTCTGTTGACGTCACTATAAAGTTCGTCCCTTGGGAAAATCACAGAGAGGCTCCATCCGGTTGAGGGGATAGGCTTGTAGCAGCCCCAAATTTCCCTTCCTGCAATAGTTACGAACGGGCCACAGCCGGATTCACCTCTGATCATCCTCTGCCCTATCTCCCACAGTTTTTTGTCACCCCTTTTCTCTGCAACGCTGAAGATCGTCTCGTTCATCACCAGCCCTTCCGAAGGATGAGTAAGGACAGTCCCGTTTCTTGAGGTAAGGATTCCGTATCCGGTCTTGAGGATTTTGATGGAAGACACCACCTTCCTCAACCACTCAAGGGATATATCTGCCGTGACTATGCCTGCCAGATACCTCTTTCCCCCTTTGGTCCTGTAAAAAGGGACCGAGTAGGTCGACATCACGATATTGCCTCCGCCTTCGTCGAAATACGGCTCGGACCACTGCGGTCTGCCGAGTTCCTTCGGGATCTTGTACCAGTCCTTTGAAAGGTAGTTATAGGACGGCGTTCCGAGATCGACGAATTCAAGCCCCCTTTGGGTTCTGTAGAAATAAGGCGCGAAGTGTCTTCCTCCTTTCCCGGAGACATCGGGCTCGAAGGCCACGGCCGCCCCGTAGATATCCGGGTTTCGCTCCACCACCGCCCTGAGGAGCGAAATGACCTCCTTTTCGCTGAGGGTATTATTTTCGAGAAAACAGGCGAGGTTTTCAGGGACCTTCTGGACGGGTTTCAGGATACCGTCAATTTTGTTCACCGTGGATGAGACGAGATGCCGTGCGCTTTCTTCGAGATCATATTCAATCATCCTTCTGGAGTACCGGGTATCGTAGGCAAGGACAAAGAGCAGGATCAGGCCGCTGCCGACCGTAAAAAACAGAATGAGTTTGAATGC
>JAWOKY010000011.1:0-6594 GCA_033853975.1 Thermodesulfovibrionales bacterium | reverse complement strand
GCTGCATGCGCAAACTGGTTGCTGTTGCCGGTTATGAAGTTCTCAAAGGTAAACTTGGGGTTCAGGTAGATACCCCTGTTTGCAAGCTTGATCCTTCTGTTTTCAAGCTTTTCGATGATCTTCTTCTGGGCAACGTCCTCTTTCTCCGCGATCTTGTATCTCAGGGTCACCGGGTAGCCGACCACGGTCTCGAGCGAGTCGCTCAGGAGGTTGGGGTAAGAATCCTCGATCCACTCCTTGAAGAACCTGTTGGGTATTTCGAGCGTCGCTGCCTGGTCCTTCAGCTGGGAGAGCTTGATCGGCTTGAACCACAGTTCGAAAATGCTTCCGCCGACCTTTGTCTCTATACGCGAGAGACTCTTAAGCCATATTTCTTCTATCGTCATTTCAGAATTGCCTTTTTAACAAGTTGCCAACATTTGTTAATAACTCTGCATGGGGAGGTACGCTATTATAGCTTAATTTCATATTCCAGACAATATCTCCTTGGGTTCACTGTTGATAATTTGTAAGATACCAGATCCCTGCCTTCCTGTTCAGAAATACCGACTTTTCTCTACAGTCTTTTTACCGGAAATTTTCCTTATAATTCAAGCGGTTTATTATTTTTCGCTCCTGCTGACACCGCTACCGCTACTCCTATCTTTTTATTCTTTATAAAAAGAAGAGAAGAAGAAGTGCAAAAGTCCTGTGAAAAACCCGTTCAGGTAAAAAAAGAAGGTCGGAGATCAGATATTTTTCATCAACTTTCTTACATCACCAGTCCGAAGGGTGATCTTCGTCGAGTCAAGATATTCAAGAAATGGCAGCGCATATTTTCTTGTGGTGTTCAGCAGGTCCCGGAATTCGGCAACGGTCATTTCTCCCTTTTTCGAAAAAAATTCTCTGAGGAGCAGGATCATCTTCTCATAGGCCCGGACCGACAGGTAGAGCGATTCGCTGACCCTTACAATAAGCCCTTCCTTTGACATTACGCCAAGGATATCGGTGATCTTCTTCTGCTCCATCTTTAGCAAAGAGGCAATTTCCTCCCTTGTCGGAGGCTGAAACCCTCCCTTTTCAAGCAGATCGAGTATCTTCGTTCTGTAAGCCTCTTCACTCGAAGAAAGGGCCACCCTGAAATCCCTGCTTCTGAGAAGGTCCCTCTCGGCGACAACGTCCTTGAGTCCCGAAAGTATGAAATTGAAGAGTCGCGGGTCGACCTTTAGAGTGGTTCTCACCTCCTCCTTCGGCATGCCGGGCTTAAGCGGATTCTTCTTATGAAACATATTCATGATTTCGACTATCGCGTGCTGAAGGCCAAGCGCAGCCTGCCTGTGAAGAAGGATATCTTCGTACCTGAGAAGGATCCCCTCCTTCAACAGTTCGCCGATAACCTTTGATATCGCACCGGGCTCCGCGTTTATCCATCCTTCTATCAGATGGAGCGAGATGCCCGCCTTTCCCGCCTTTTCTATTTTAAGCGCAAGCTTCTCCCTGAGACCGCCCTTATGCAGCACCGGAAGGTCCGCTATGCCGTCTTTGCGTCTCCTCCTTGCGGGCGAGGGATCAAGGATCTCTCCTCCGCCGAGGGTCTCAAGCGGGGAAAAACGCCGTATGATATACCTGTCGCCTGCTGTGACGACGACTGGATCCTTCAGTCTGAGCTGGCAGTAACAGCTTTCACCCGCCTTGAGTTCGTCCTTCTCATAGAGGACCGCCCGCGCAACAGTCTCGGATGTGCCGGCATAGAAGTGGACAAGGGCCTTGCTCTTAAGCGACGGCACGTCCCCGAGAAGTTCGAGGAAGGCATCCACGACCTTCGTCGGGTGGAAACGAAGGGGTGTGACCGCGACGTCCCCTCTTCTTATCTCCTCCTTTTCTACCCCCTGCAGGTTTATGGCAACCCTCTGACCGGCGCTGGCGGTGTTGATCGCCCTGCCGTGGCTGTGGAGTCCCCTGACCTTTGTCTTTATGTTCGAAGGCAGAATCTCGATCGAGTCTTCGATGGATACCCTGCCTGAGATCGCCGTACCCGTTACGACAGTGCCGAAGCCCTTGAGTGTAAAAACCCTGTCGACCGGGAGTCTGAAGAGCCCTTCATGGGTCTTTGGGCTGATGCTGAGTGCCATCTGCCTTATTTCCTCTTTAAGAAGCCCGAGGTTTTCTCCCGTCTTCGCAGAGACGGAAACAATCGGGGCGGCATCGAGGAAACTGCCTTTAACGAAGGTCCTGACCTCGTCTTCGACGAGCTCCAGCCATTCTTTTTCGACAAGATCGGCCTTCGTAAGGGCGATCAATCCCGACTTTATCTTAAGTAGGTTGCAGATCGCAAGATGTTCCCGGCTCTGGGGCATGATACCCTCGTCGGCTGCGATAACGAGTAGCACCATGTCGATGCCTCCGGCGCCTGCAAGCATGTTTCTGATCAGCTTTTCGTGGCCGGGCACGTCGACGATCCCGACGGTGAGCTCTGAGTCCGGAAACGACAGATCGGCAAAGCCGATGTCTATCGTAATCCCGCGCTCCTTTTCTTCCTTTAGCCTGTCGGGATCGACGCCCGTCAACGCCTTGACGAGGGAACTTTTCCCGTGATCGATATGTCCAGCAGTTCCGAGTATGATATGGCGCATTCTACCCCCTTTTTAGCGGAGCGCTGTTTCCAATTATAATATTTTTCATCTTCGGTTTTGACCTTTCCAAGCTCGGCAATATACAAACGTAAGGCACCATCAGGGGCGCTATGGCCAAGGGAAAAAGGGGCGGGTAATGGATCTCAAGGGGAAAGGCAGGAACCGACCGCTCTCACAATTGCCCGGACCTCATGGTCTCTGATCGTCCTGGCATCAAGAAGAAGGGCATTCCCCTTTATCCTGGCGATCACGGGAGGGGAGCATCTTCTCAGACGGGCCTCGAGTTCGTTCACAGCGAAGGAGGCGGGTTTTATTGACACCGCGAAGGTCTGAAACCCGGCCTCGGGAAGCGATCCCCCTCCTGCCTGTGATATGTCATGGACCACCTCGATCCTTTCCCCGGTGATCTTCCGAAGTGCTGAGGCGATCTTTGCGGCCCTGGCCCTTATCTCCCCGGGCGGCTGAAGAAGCATCCTGAGCGTCGGGATCTCCCTTTTTGCATTCTCGATATCGAGATATTCCGTAAGGGTGGCCTCAAAAGCCGCTATGGTGAACTTGTCCACCCTCACCGCACGCGCAAGGGGGTTCTTCCTGATCTTGTCGATGTATTCTTTCTTCCCTACTATAATGCCGCCCTGGGGTCCACCAAGCAACTTGTCGCCGCTGAATGTCAGTATGTCCACTCCTGTCCTGACGAGTTCCTGGACAGAGGGTTCGTCATGGATGCCGAAGGGCCTGAGGTCGATGAGGCAGCCGCTTCCGAGGTCATACATCACCGGGATGCCACTGCTCCTTCCAAGCGCAAGGAGTTCTCCGATTTTCACGTCGCTCGTAAAGCCGATGATCCTGTAATTCGACTGGTGCACCTTCAGGAGGAGTGCGGTGTTTTCGGCGATGGCGGATTCATAGTCATGAAGATGTGTCTTGTTGGTGGTGCCGACTTCCTTCAGAATGGCACCGCTTGCAGACATCACATCCGGTACCCTGAAGGACCCGCCGATCTCTACAAGTTCCCCCCTCGAAACGATGACCTCCCCGCCTTTTGCAAGGGCACTCAGGCAAAGCAAAACCGCTGCGGCGTTGTTGTTTACAATGAGGGCGTCTTCTGCGCCCGTGATCTCCGCAAGCCACCTCTGCGTATGCGTATGTCTTTTCCCCCTGCTTCCGACCGGGAGGTCGTATTCGAGATTCGAGTAACCACCGCCGATCTTCGCCACATTCTCAAGTATCCTTTCGGAAAGTATGGACCTGCCGAGGTTCGTATGAATAACGATGCCTGTGGCGTTTATGACAGGCCGGAGGCTGAAGGAAGACAGGAGCCGTATCTCTTCAAGGATGTCGGCGGCTATTGCCGCCTCGGAAAGATCGGCCTCCAGGCCGCCAAGGATGAGCTGTCTGCGGCCGGCGATCACCTTTCGGACCGCCTCGACAACGATCCTTCTGGGGAACCGGTCGAGCCACTGAAGACCTTCCGGACCCTTCAGGATTTCATCGACCGAAGGAAGACCCGAGAGGAGTTTCTGTTTTTCCTTTTTTTCCAAATTATTTGAGGCCCATCTTTGAAAGCGCCTCGTCTGCGGTGCTCGCGCCCGGGGCCTCTTCAGGGAGATAGAGCATCACGCCGCCCTTCACAGGCCGTATGACGATCTTGCCGTCGGCCGCAAGCCTGTTCGTTGTCTCTACCGGGCTTTCTCCGTTGAAATACTTCTTGAAGGCCTCATTGAACCCCGAATAGACGGAATGGATGCCCTTGTACCCCTCCTTCCTCAGACTGACGATCGCCTTCTTTACAAACTCTTCATGAGAAAGTCTTTCTTCCATAGCCCCCTCCTTATGATGGTGAATGTATCATAGCAAAGATCAGTCCTTAGTGGAACTGCCCGGCTGAAGCAACGGGTCGTCTACTCCTGCCTCGGCAAAACCCTTTGCCCTCAGCCTGCAGCTGTCGCACAGGCCGCAGGGCCGATAAGTACGGGAGCGTGGAAGCACGGAAGCGCAATAGTCTTTTTCCCCGGTGCCTTCCGGCTTTTGCACTCCTGCACTTTTGCACTCCTGCACTGTTTGAGGGTCATAGCAGCTCCATGTAAGCGAATAGTCAACGCCGAGGGCCGTTCCCCTCCGTATGATTTCAGATTTTTTCATCGAAATGAGCGGTGCCCGTATCCGGAAATGAAGTTTTCCCTCAACAGAGACCTTTGTGGCGAGGTTCGCCATATCCTCGAAGGCCCTGAGATATTCCGGCCTGCAGTCAGGGTAGCCGCTATAGTCCACTGCATTCGCCCCGATGAATATGTCTCCCGCACCGAGGACCTCCGCCCAGCCGAGGGCAAAGGACAGGAAAATCGTGTTGCGCGCCGGAACATAGGTGACAGGAATAATCCCGGAAGCGCGGAAGCCGGCACGTTCGGAAGTTGTTTCAGACAGTATGTCTTCTGCGCTTCTGCCTGTCTGCGCTTCAGGACCTGATTTCGGGACCTCGAGGTGAGAGGTGAGCGCAGAGCCGCCGATATCCCGCAGGTCGATCTTCACGACAAGATGCCTGCGAACCCCGATGGAGGAGGCAACCTTTCGGGCGGATTCGAGTTCGACATGGTGACGCTGACTGTAGTCGAAGCTCAGGGCGTAGAGTTCATATCCTTCGTCCCTTGCCATAGCCAGGGTTGTTGCCGAGTCGAGACCACCGCTTAGAAGTACGACCGCCTTTTCAGTAGATGTCATCTTCTGTGCCGATAATTCCGTCGGGGCCCGCGCTTTCAAGGAGGAAGCCCCCGCCTGTAACCCTGTAGATATAGGGCCTCCCCCACTGATCTTTTGATTCGGAAATCTCGGAGAATCTGTCAGGATAAACCGAATGTTCAAGCTTATATGATTCGATCAGAAACCTGAGTTCCTCGATTTTTTCGGCAGCCCGGACGACATCGTAGGCAGGCCCCTGGGCCGGCAGAAATGACGAGAGGGAAAACACCGCCGTACCGAGGAACACTGCAGGCAAAAGATACGCCATAAACCTCGGGGTCTTTCTTTCCGGCCTTGCCTCTCCCTGCGCGACCGGGACCACCGGAGCCTTCTCTATGATCTCTTTTTCCATTAGTTCCAGGAGTATCTTTGAGACCTCAAAATTGTCTTTTGCGCTGAGATCGATGATTGTGCTTACGTCGTTGTCGCCGTCGACGTACTGGAAGATTGCGGACTCTTCCTCGGACAGTCCCCGGGGCGAGTCGGTTCTTCTCCTAAAGACAGTGTCGAGTGTGATCCTGCCCTTTATCACTGCCCATTCATCGAGGATCCTGAGCCCCTCCATCAGGAGGTGCTGGGTGTCGATGGAGAAGTTCAGCTCTTTGTCCTGGGGCACGCCCTGTGAGGCAAATTCATAGGTGCCCTGTTTCCAGCCGAAGATTTGAATGACGGTCTCGGTGATCTGGCCCTGCAGTATCTCTCTGATGATCTCCCTTTCGACGAGATCCCTCTTGATCACGATATGGGCGAACCTGGAGCCTGTCCGCCTCTGCTCCTCAAGTATCGAGCGGAGTTCATCCTCTGCCATCAACCCTCTTTTTACGAGGATCTTGCCGAGGCGGTTGTCCTCCGTCCTTCTCTTCGATTCAGCGGCCGATATATTGCCTTCGATGAAGAGGAGCCGCACCCTGTCGGTCTGGCCCTCGAGTGTGAGGACGCCGGTCTTCCGCTGAAAATAGATCAGCTGCAGAATGTCGGCAAGGCCGAAATCCGTTAATGATCCTTCTAAAGCCATCCCCGTGATATCCTCCGTCGGGTTATAACGTTCGAGATAAAATAGAGCACTGCCGCCAGATAAAGGGAGGCCCAGCTGAAGAAGCCGTGCGACACGAGATCGTTATTCGGGACAAAAATGCTGTTCGCCAGGGGCACAATCAGGAAAAACAGGAAAGGCCACAGAAAGGAAAAACCCGTGAATATCCTGCCGGCAAATATCTGGGGCGAGCCCGGCAGGATAAACGAGAGG
>JAWOKY010000010.1:0-2676 GCA_033853975.1 Thermodesulfovibrionales bacterium | reverse complement strand
AATCTGCGGGGCAGATACTCTCGGGCGAACCCGAAAGAGACTCCGCAATAGCGGTCGTGGGAGCGGGCACCGATTTCGGCAAGGCAGCACTCATCCCTGACGGGAAAGGCGGCTACAGGGCGGCGCCTTCAGAAGGAGGCCATGCGAACTTTCCCTTTGTGTCGAGAAGGGAATACGAATTTCAGGCTTTTCTCCTCGGTGAAACGAGCCAGAGATATATCACGATAGGAGACGTAGTCTCCGGCCGCGGCCTGAGCTTCCTGCACAGGTTTCTGACCGGCGAAAAGCTCGAACCTCAGGAGGTGGCCGAGCGGTTCAGGGAATACCCGGAGACGCTCGAATGGGCTTCGCGATTTTATGCGAGGGCTTGCAGGAATTATGCCCTTGAGACCCTTGCTGTCGGCGGCCTCTTCATCGCAGGAGGCATTGCGGCAAAGAACCCGGACCTGGTGACCGGCACTGTCTTTGAGGCGGAATTCAGGAGTTCCGACACAATGGAGGAACTGCTCAGGAAAATACCTGTGCGCCTTATAAAAGATGAAAACAGCGGCCTGTGGGGTGGGGCGGTCTACGGTCTCCAGAAATTGTCGGTTCGTTGATCACATCTCCCCCGATCTGATAAATTCCGCCTAAAGAATTCTCTGCCGTTAGTGTCCGCGCAAGAGCTCACCCTTGACAATGCTTTGCCGTCTGATAGGATTTAATTGGAAGAGAGGTCACAAGAAATACTTGAATGGATGCCCGATGTCACCGCTGTCTCCGTTAGCCTTAAGGCCGCTATGGGTGACAAGGTTGCGATGCCATTACAAGAGCCAGTCATAAAAAAGAACGGAAATGGCAGCCACTATGATGGCAAAACCTATCTTTTCCCTTTTCGGTATTGTATCGGTCTTAGGGCTAATACTATCCGGCTGCATGGTCGGTCCAGACTTTCATCGGCCCCAGGCTCCGGTAGAGTCAACCTGGATCGAGTCCGGAGATGAGAGGGTCAGGAACGGGACCGGGGACTACCGCAATTGGTGGCAGACATTCAATGACCCGATCCTCAACAGACTGATTGATACGGCCTACCGCGAAAACCTGTCCCTCAAGATAGCCGGTGTGCGAGTACTCGAAGCGAGGGCCCAGCTGGGTATTGCTGCCGGGAGATTTTATCCCCAGACTCAACAGGTCAGCGGGTCTGTCAATCATAACAGGACGAGCGGGTCGTCGCCTCTTGCCTTCGGGCAGCTTGAATATACTGAGGCTCAGATTGCAGCGGGTGCCAGCTGGGAACTGGACTTCTGGGGAAAGTTCAGGCGGGCAATCGAGTCAGCCAGTGCCGCATGGCTTGCGACAGCCGCTGATTACGACAACGCCCTCGTCAGCCTCACGGCAGACGTCGCAGATTCATACATAAACATCCGGACTCTCGAAAAGAGAATAATCATTGCCCGTCAAAATGCGGAAACTCAAAAAGAAAATCTGAAAATCGCCGAGGCGCGGTTTCGTCATGGCACTGACTCTCTGCTGGATGTGGAACAGGCCCGGACAATACTCAATGATACACTGGCTTCCATTCCTCCCCTTGAAACCCAGCTGAGGCAGCAAAAAGACGCGCTCTGTGTATTGCTGGGCATGGCACCGAATGATTTGGCGGATATTCTTGAAGGTCCTTCGGACATACCCGTCTCGCCGCCCGATATAGCTGTCGGCATACCCGCGGACCTGCTTCGCCGCCGCCCGGACATCCGTAGCGCGGCGTACCAGGCTGCTGCTCAATCGGCCCAGATCGGCGTGGCCAAGGCAGACCTTTATCCCGCCCTTTCATTGACCGGAACGTTCGGATTTCTGTCAAGCAATTCAGGGGGATCGGAACTCGGCGATATCTTTCGGTGGAAAAGCCGCACCTATCAGATAGGTCCGTCCGTCCTGTGGAATATCTTCAATTACGGCCAGATCACAAACAATGTCCGTTTTCAGGATGCCAAATTGCAGGAGCTTATCATCGCCTATCAGAACACTGTTTTGACGGCGCAACAGGAGGTCGAGGACAATCTTGCGGCTTTTCTCAGGGCCCAGGAGCGGGCCTCTTTTCTCGCTCGCAGTGCCGGAGCAGCCAAGAGTTCTCTCGACCTTGCAGTGAAGCAATACCGTGAAGGCATTAGAGATTTCACTGCTGTTCTTCTTGCACAGCAGTCTCTTTTGAGTGAACAGGACAACCTGGCTTCCACATTGGGCAGCATCTCCGTCAGTCTCGTCGGAGTTTACAGGGCGCTCGGAGGAGGTTGGGAGATAAGGGAGGGAAAGGATATGGTGCCCCCTTCAGTGAAAGAGGAAATGGCAAAACGCACCAACTGGGGCAACCTGCTTGCTCCGGCGTCTTATAATCCGCCTGCCGGGAAGAGTCCTGAATCGTCCACCCGGCTTCCCGACTGGTAACTGTGCACAACATAAGAACCGTGAAACGGGAAAGGTAAAGGGTGAAGGGTGAAAAGTAAAAAGACAAAAGCAAAAAATGGAAGATGGAATCCTACTTTCTTTTCCAGTTTTCACTTTTCACTGTTCACTGTTCACTGTTCACTGTTTTTGCTGTGCCTCTGTGTCTCTTTCTCCCTTGCCGGCTGCAAGGCGAAAAAACCTCAGACACCGCCTCCCCCAAAAGTAACAGTCACGCAGCCGCTGCAGCGTAAGGTA
>JAWOKY010000009.1:0-27933 GCA_033853975.1 Thermodesulfovibrionales bacterium | reverse complement strand
ACTTCCTGACCGGGATATATAATATCAGGTACTTCTACCACAGGACGATCGAGGAATTCAGCCGCTGCCAGAGGTACTCGCTTCCGATCAGCTGCCTCATGGTGGACATAGACTATTTCAAGAAGATCAACGACAGGTACGGCCATAAGACGGGCGATCAGGTTTTGAAGGAGTTCGCCCAGCTTCTGAAACGCCGGTCCAGGAAGAGTGATGTTCTTGCCCGCTACGGCGGCGAGGAGTTCATCTTCCTCCTTCCACAGACGCCGCTTGAGGGTGCAGTTGCGGAGGGGCAGAGGATCCTCAAGCTTGTCAAGGAACACAGGTTCAGGAGGCTGAAAAACGACAGGGGACTCACCGTCAGCGTCGGAGTGGCCGCCTATCCCCATCCGAAAATCCAGTCCCACGAAGACCTCATCTCACTTGCGGACGACGCCCTTTTCACCGCAAAGAACACGGGAAGAGACAGGGTCGCCGTCTACGGCGAATAAAAAAAGTTTCCGTTCTTCCTCAGTACATGCATACAATAAAGTGTGGAGATAATCACGTCCCATATCAATGCCGACTTCGATGCCCTCGCTTCGATGATTGCGGCGAAGAAGCTCTACCCCGGTGCAGAAATCGTCTTCCCCGGCGGCCAGGAGCGCAAGGTCAGGGACTTTATCGAGGTGTTCGAGCTTCTCGAGGCCAAGAAGATAAGAGACATCGATCTGACGAAGGTGACGAGGCTGGTCATCGTCGATGCGAAACATCCCGACAGAATCGGCCCCCTGGCCGGGCTTTTGCACAAAAAAGACCTGAAGGTCCATATCTATGACCACCACCCCTTCGGGGAAGGCGACATCCGCGCTACTTCTGAAAGGATCGATGAGGTCGGCGCCACCGCAACGATATTCACTGAGGTCCTGAGGGAGAAGAGACTCCATCCCACGCCGATGGAGGCAACACTACTGGCTCTCGGAATCTACGAGGAGACAGGGTCTCTCCTTTTCCCTTCGACGACCGAAAGGGACGTCCTTGCCGCTGCCTATCTTCTGAAGCGGGGGGCGAACCTCAACATCGTGTCGAGCTATCTCCGGATGGACCTGGACAGGGAAGAGCTCGAACTTCTCAACGAGCTGTTGACGTCCTCGGAAGAGGTCGTCCTGAAAGGGATACGGGTGCTGATCGCAAAGGCCTCGCGAGAGTCCTATTTCGGGGATGCTGCGCGGCTTGCACACAGGATCATGGAAATCGAGGACATAGACGCCGTTGTCGTGCTTCTCGATATGGAGGGAAAGATCGTGATCGTAGCCCGGTCGAAGGCGGCCGAGCTGAACGTTGCCGAGGTGATGAAGGAGTTCGGCGGGGGCGGTCATCCTACGGCTGCCGCTGCGACCGCAAGGGAGGTCTCTCTCGAAGTCGCGGCGGACAGGGTGAAGGAACTCCTGGCGCGCTTCGTGAAACCGGGCAAGGTGGCATCGGACATAATGACGAGCCCTGTCATCTCCATCCAGTGGGACAGCACCATCAAGGAGGCCGAAGACAAGATGACGAGATACGGCGTCAATGTCCTGCCGATCCTGAAAGACGGCTTGTACGCCGCGCTGATATCCCGTGAGATCGTGGAGAAGGCGCTCTTCCACGGCTTCACGAAGAATAAGTGCATCGAGTTTTCGACGTCGGAGGCCATCACGGTTCAGAGGGATGCGCCGATCAGGAATATCGAGACGATGATGATCGAGCATAACCAGAGGTTCATGCCGGTGATAGAGGAAGGGAAGATCATCGGCGCGATCACGAGGACAGACCTGCTGAGGGTGCTCTACGAGGAATTCCTTCGGAAGCGGCACCTCGAAAAGGAAGAGACAACCGAGAGGACCGCGCCGGGCAGAAACCTCTCGTCATGGCTCAGGGAAAAATTCCCCTCCGGGGTGTACAGACTCTTCAGGACGGCAGGGGAGATAGCCGACCGCCTCGGCTTCAACGCCTACCTCGTCGGAGGTTCAGTGAGGGACCTGCTCATGGGCCAGGAGAACCTCGACATTGATATCGTCGTTGAGGGAGACGGCATCCTCTTCGCAAAGGAACTGAGCGCCACGCTCCATGCACGGCTGAGGTCCCATGAGCGGTTCGGCACCGCCCACGTGGCCCTGGATGGCCTCGAGCTCGACATTGCCACCGCGCGGACCGAGTATTACGAATCTCCCGCTGCCCTTCCAAAGGTCGAATCTTCTTCGATAAAGAGGGACCTCTATCGAAGGGACTTCACGATCAATACCCTCGCCGTGAAACTGAACCCCAGGGACTTCGGTCTCCTGATCGATTTCTTCGGAGGGCAGCGCGACATCAGGGAAAAGACGATCCGGGTGCTCCACAACCTCAGCTACGTGGAGGATCCGACCCGCGCGTTCCGGGCGATCCGTTTTGCCGAAAGGTTCGGGTTTAAGCTGAGCAGGCATACCGAAAACCTCATAAAGTCGGCGATACAGATGGACCTCTTTGACAGGCTGTCGGGGTCCAGGCTCCACGACGAACTCGTCATCGCCTTCCATGAGACCAACCCCGTCAGGATCGTGAAACGCTTCGCGGACTTCGGCCTCTTCAAGGTGATACACCCCGCCCTTGTCTACAGCGAAAAGGTCGAGACGATTCTCCTTTCGATGTACGAGACGCTCGCCTGGTACAATCTCCTCTATCTCGAAGAGAAGGCAGACACGGGTGTTCTCTACCTGATGGCGCTCCTGTCGCACCTTACTGATGCCCAGCGGGCAGAGGCGCTTGAGAGGCTCTCGGCCCCTCCCGCAGCGAAGGAACTGATACTCAGGAGCATTTCCCAGTCAACGGAGATACTGAGGAGGCTCCCTCTGCATGACGCAGCCGCGATCTATCATCTTCTTGCGGACATCCCGGTCGAGATACTGCTTTTTTCGATGGCTGGGACAAAGGACGAGAAAAAGAAGAAAGAGATCTCGCAGTTCCTCCTGGAGCTGAAAAAGGTGAAACCCCTCCTTAAGGGAAGAGACCTGAAGAAGCTCGGCATCCCCGAGGGCCCGCTCTATTCGAAGATCCTCCGGGAACTGCTGGACGAAAGGCTCAGGGGGAGACTCAAGACCGAAGAGGACGAGAAGAAATATCTCCTGGCGCGTTACCCGGCGACCGCAGGGAAAAAAGAACGCCGCATATGAAAAAGGCGGGGCATCATGCGGTCTGCTCCTCCTCCTCGATGAAAAAGAGGAACCCTGTCGAAAGCGCAACGCAGGCTGAAGCAAGGTAGAAAAGGGAAGTCAGGCCGTAGAGCTTCACCATGTATCCGCCAAGAAACAGGCCGATCGCAGAGGAGAAGCTCACTGCCGCGTTGAATTTGCCGATTGTCGCCCCTCTTTTTCCCTTCATCGTCATGTCTCCGAGAAGCGATGTGCTTATCGTGCTGTGGATGCCGTTTGTGACGCCAAGCAGGGCCTGGAGCAGGTAGAGCTGGTAGGTTTGGTGTATGACGGTATAGGAAAACAGCACCGCCGCGTCCGTATATGCCGCCAGAAGGAGAAACGGCCTCCTTCCCAGCCTGTCAGAAAAACGCCCGGCGAAATAGGGCGTGAATGACTGAATGAGAACCGTGATGCCGAATGCCGCGCCCAGTTTTTCCATCCCGCCGCTCAGTTTCTGGACCTGCAGTACGTAAAAGGGGCCGATGAAACCCAGGACGACGGCCCAGATGGAGCTGACCGTGGTGTAGAGGAGGAGGTTGTTTGCGTTTCGTTGACTCAAGCGTCTTTTCCCTGTCTCACCCGGGCATGCCGCATGAGGAGCGGTTCATGCACGCCGTCGAGGTCAGGGCATCTTGAGCCGGCGCGGGCAGTCTTTCCGTTGCTGATTTTTCCCTCCGGGAACTTCTGATCTTTGGCTAAAGGCGTTTCCCGTGCGGCTTCACGGGTTCTCAGATCCCCTGTTTTTCTGCGAATCGAGGATCGTCTTTTCCTCCTCGTTCAGCCTCTTTGCCTCGTCGTTAAACCCATTTATCCTTTCATCGAGGGACGAGATCTTTTTCTTCAGCGCTTCGAACTTGTCCACCGTCATCCAGTCCGGAGCCTTCTTAACCTCTTCCTGGAGATTTTCCCTTTCCTTGACGAGTTTTTCCCTCTCGGGGAGTAAGGCCTTTTTTCTCGCGGCTATCTCGTCAAGTCTCTTGCCGGACGCTGCCGGAGCCGCGGTCTTGTCATCTTTTGTGTCGCCGTCTTTGACTTCTGCCGGTTCCGACGGCGCTGGCCCCTCTTCAGCCTCTTCTTCTCCTGCGGTCTTTTTTATAGAGACGATATCACGTTTTTCTATCACAAAGCTTCCGCCCATCTTGTAGCAGACAAGTGAGCCGTCCGATTCCCTGCACTCATCGGCGACGAAGGACCTCCCGTTTTTCAGCTCTACACGCACAGCGGCCGCTGATGGCGAAGGGAAAACCGCTGCAGCCACCAGGGCAAGAGCCGGGAGGATGCTCAGACATGTCAACCTCATTTTTTGGCACCTTTCTCTTTAGGGTTAAGTGCGAGATCAATAATGGTCTTTGCGTCCCTTACTCCCACGACAACGAGGCCGTCCGGCATTATCATCGTTGGGGTGCCGGTTATTCCGAGCTCCTGACCCGCCTTTATGTTGTCGTCCACGGGCGCCGGGTCGCATCCGGGTTCAGGCCTGGGGATCGGCTTTTTCTCGAAGTTTCTGTCGAGCAGGTCAAGGGAGTTTCCGCAGAGGATGCTCTGTGTCTTCCAGTAGGCGTCGGGATGCATCTTAAGCGGCATCAGCTTGAGGTAAAAGGCGATATCCTTTCTCTCGGAAACGACCTGCTTCAACTGCTCATGAAGTCTCGCGCAGTAAGGACACTCGGGGTCAGTGAAAACGATCACCCTGTGCTTCGCCTTTCCATTGCCAAGGAGGATTGAGTTTTGGAGCGGGATTTTCGATGCGTCTATGTATCTGTCGGGCTGGCTCATCTCCTGGACAGACTCCTGTGTCTTGTTTGTTGTGGTTGCCACCTCCAGGATGGGGCCGCCTACGACATATTTTTTTGAAAAGCCGACATAGAGCACGCCTTTGTTGCCGTCTTTTTCAACGTCGATCTCCCAGAGCCCTCTTATGGGGCTCATCTTGACGTCGAGCACCGTTGCGTCGGACACCTTCAGTTTGGAAAGTATTTCATGCGCCTCGTCCCTGTTGAGAGAATGACACTTTCCGCAGTCCTCTTCGCACCCGCCGAAGGCGCCGACCTCGGCCCTGCCAAGGAAAAGAGCGAGCAAAACTGCCACTGAAACGAGCACAAAAATCCTTTTCATGATGCAAATCTCCTTGAATAATTATAAAACACTTGCCGGACATTTCACAAAGACAGGGTCAGCGTTTCACCCTCAGTATGCCCTCCATCTGTCCGATCCTCTGCATCAGCGTCCTGAGCTGGGGCAGGTCCCGCACTTCGATGATAAAGGTGATGTGTCCCCTCTTGTCCTGGGTGGAGGTCGCCTCGAGATGCGTGATGTTTATGTTTATGCTGGAGATAAGGGCGCTGAGGTTTGCGAGGATGCCGGGTTTGTCGATCGTCTCTACGTAAAGCCGCGCGTTGGCTGTTGCCTCCGCAGAGGGCTGCCATTCGACATCGACGAGACGCGCGTCTTCCACGACGAGCCGCTCAAGGTTCGGGCAATTCCTGCGGTGTATCGTCACCCCTTTGCCAATAGTGACGAACCCCACAAGGTTGTCGCCCGGTATGGGATAGCAGCATTTTGCCGTGTGGTAAAGGACGTTGTCGATGCCGCGTATGCTGACGCCCTTCTGTTCCCTTGCCGGCCTCCTTACCTTGACCTCGACCTCTTCGGCCTCTTTCTCCGGCATGAGCCTGTTTACGACCTGGTGCGGCGATGTCTTGCCGAAGCCGACCGAAACGTAGAGGTCCTCGAGAGAATTCATCCCGAGGGCCTTTGCAGCCAGGAGGATCTCGTCCGACTTCATCAGCGCGTTGCTCATGTTGTGCTTCCGCAGTTCCGCCTCGAGGAGTCTGATCCCCAGCTCGACGCTCTGGTTGCGCTCCTCGGCCTTTATCCATTGCTTTATCCTGGTCCTGGCCCTCTGGGTGACGACGAACTTCAGCCAGTCCCTGCTCGGGCCGTGGGTCTGAGAGGTGATGATCTCTATCGTGTCGCCGTTTTTCAGTTTGTAGCGGAGGGGGACGATCTTGCCGTTTATCTTCGCCCCGACGCACCTGTGCCCCACCTGCGTATGTATGCCGTAGGCAAAGTCTACCGGCGTTGAGCCCATCGGCATCTCCTTTATCTCTCCCTTGGGGGTAAAGACATAGACCACCTCCGGGACGACTTCTCCCTTGACCGCCTCGAGAAAGTCCATCGCATCCGGAACTTCCTTCTGCACCTGCACGAGGTCCCTCAGCCACGAGATGTACTTGCTGCTCTTGTCGTCGAACTCGCCTTCCTTTTCCTTGTATTTCCAGTGGGCAGCAATGCCCTGCTCTGCGATCCTGTGCATCTCCTCGGTACGGATCTGGAACTCGACCCTCTCGCCCTTCGGTCCTATTACCGTTGTATGAAGGGATTGGTACATGTTCGACTTCGGTACCCCGATATAATCCTTGAACCTCCCGGGGATGGGGGTCCAGAGGGAATGGATCATCCCGAGGATGGCGTAACAGTTCGCCTTCGTATCGGTGAGAATCCTGAGGCCTATGACATCGTGCACCTCTTCGAAGGTGATCCTCTGTTTCTGCATCTTCTGATAGATTCCGTAGTAATGCTTTATCCTTCCCGATACCCTTCCGGGCAGGCCCTCCTCCTTCAGCTTCTGCGTTACGATGCCCATGACCTCTCTGATATATCCTTCCTGCTCCTCCTTCCTCTTGGCGACCTTCCTTGCGAGTTCCTCGTAGAGGTCCGGCATGACGAACCTGAAGCTGAGGTCTTCCAGTTCAGTCCGCAGCCACCCGATACCGAGCCGGTTTGCCAGAGGCGCGTAAATCTCGAGCGTTTCGGTGGCGATTCTCTGCCGTTTGCTTTCAGGGAGGTGCTCAAGAGTGCGCATATTGTGGAGTCTGTCGGCGAACTTGATGAGTATCACCCGTACGTCTTCGGACATCGCAAGAAGCATCTTGCGGAAGTTCTCCGCCTGTGCCTCCTTCCTGGTCCTGAATTCCACCTTCGACAGCTTGGTCAGGGCCTTGACGATGAAGGCGATCTCCTTGCCGAATATCTCCCTGATATCCTCGAGCGTTGTCCCGGTGTCTTCTATCGTGTCGTGCAGGAGTCCCGCAGAAATCGAGGCAGGATCCATCTTCATGTCTGCGAGGATGGAGGCCACTGCGAGCGGATGCTTGATGTAGGGAGACCCCTCGCTCCTTTTCTGGCTGCAGTGGGCCTCCCTCGAAAAATGGTATGCCCTCTTGAGTATGCCGAGGTCCTTGTCGCGGCTGTAGGAATGGACTTTGTCAAGCAGACCTTTAAACGTTATCGTCTCGGGCATGCTCTATTATACACGGTAGGCTGTATGCTGCGGAAAGACTTTATTGAGGTCCGAAAAAGGGGTTTCTTCAGGAAATGACGGGAAAATCAGCCCAGAGGACGCGGAGATTAAAACAGGATACCTGTCTCCGCGACCTCTGTGGCGGGAGTCCTTCACCTCCCCCGTCCCCCCCCTGCAAAAGGGGGGGATAGAGGCAGTCCTATTTCTTTGTCTTGGAAGTCGATTTCGTCGCGGGCTTCTTGGCCGTTCCGCACGGCCCTTTTGATTTGCACGCCATGTCAGATCCTCCTTTTGGAATTTCTTAGTTCAAGATAACATGGCGCCGCTGTACTGTCAATATCAGTCATGCCCCTACCTGAGGACAACTGCAGCCAAATAAACGATATAGAGGAATCCCGAGAAGAACAGCACCCGGGGCGAGACCCTCCCGGTTGTCACGGCCATCAGCAGGACCGTCAGGGCTGAAATCATCGCGATCAGCGCCGAAAACAGGGCCATGCCTGTAAGACGCCAGTCGGTGAAGAGGAGTCCCACCGAAACCGGAAAAGTCGACTGAAACACCATTGCGCCCGTTATATTTCCCATTGCAAGCGTGTCCCTTCCCTTCCAGGTCCAGGTAACGCTGTTGAACTTCTCGGGAAGCTCAGTTGCAAAAGGGGCCAGAAGAAGTGAAAAGAGCAGGGGGTCCATTCCGAACCGCACGGCGATCTGTCCGAGGCTTTCAACGAAGGTGCGGGCGCCCGCGATCATCACCGCAAGCGAGACAGCGACCTGAAGAAGGATCAGAGAAAGAGGCGCCCTTTGTTCCCGGGAACGGACGACCTTCGCCAAAAGTCGCCACAGGTAGACCTCTTCGGCGTGTTCGATGTCGGCGCTTTCTCCCCTGAATGTCATCCAGGCGTAAATCACGTAGCCCAAGACAAGGAGCACGGCGATGGGAATGAGGAGCTTCCTGCCCGCAAACAACGGGACGATAACGGCAGTGGAATACATCACGAGAAAGAAGGAGAGATCGCGTATGAGGGATTGTCTTTCGACGCGCAGTTCGAAAGCCCTCTTCTTTACCATTGTCGCGGTCCATACCGTCAGGCCGACGAGGAAGAAGGCCAGCGTCGAAAGCATGAAGGGGGCGCCGAGGATTGCGCCGACGCCGATCTCCCTTGCGGCTGCGCCGCCATAAAGGAAAATGGCCACTACCGGAAGGATCGTTTCGGGCAGTGCGGTGCCGACAGCAGCGAATATGCTCCCCACGACCGCCTGCGAAAAAGAAAAATGCCGGCCGAAGGCCTCGATACCGTTCGTAAACAATTCGGATGCAAAGAGGATCATCGCGAGTCCGGCCACAAGCAGAAGAAGGTCAGCAAACATCAATGTGCAATGAGAACAGGGCAGGGGGATGACTTGAGGACCGCGTCCGTGGTGCTCCCTATCAGCACCGACTGGATGTATGACAGGCCTCTGGCGCCCATCGCGATAAGGTCACAATCTCCTTCCCGGGCAAGGGACGAGATTATTTCAGAGGGGTTGCCCTGGACGATCTCTCCGCGCCCGGAGACGCCGCATTCGCTCAAGAAAGACTCCATCTTCGATTCCGCGCCTGCGTGCATCGAGGCGTCGAACCTGCCTCTGTCTTCGTCCCCCATTTTTTTCCATACGATCCATTTCTCCTTTATCAGGTAGGAGGGGATGATATGGACCAGCCGCAGGCTTGCACCGAAGATGGCAGCATAGCCTTTTGCGGCCGAAACGGCCCTCTTTGCGTTGTCCGAGAAATCGACGGGGCAGAGGATATTCCTTATCTTTACGGAGCCGATCGCAGCGCCTTCGGCCTTCCTGCCGCGTACGACGACCATCGGGACCCTGAGCGATTTGATCAGCCGTTCAGAACTGCTTGGCCTGAGGACATGCGACTTGTATCCCAGTACGAGGAGATCGGGCGAGGTTTCACTGATCACCTTTTCAAAGGATTCGTGCAGCCGCCCCAGGACGATCGCGTATTCGGCGTCGATCCCCCCGTTTCGCAGTTTCGTCTTCCATCCCGACATCTCAGCTTCCTCCCTCTTCTTCTCATCTTCAATGTAGGTGCTGAGGTAGGAGGGGGGAGTCAGCAGGTAGTCGATGACATAGAGCAGTTTCAGCGCTGCTTGCATCCCGGCTCCGAAATAGGAGGCGTAGGCAAGTATGCTCTCCGTGTCCGGGCCGAGGTCTATCCCTGAAAGAACACATCTCGATGCCTTCACGGTCGTCGCCGGAGACGTGACTGACAAGAATTTCCTCCTCTCTTTCGGACGTTTTCTACGGAAAGAATATCAGAAAAGTGGCGAAAATAAAAGGGACAAACCTTGGCGTTTGTCCCTTTTATTCAGATCAGAGTCGGCGCTATTTTTTTACCGCATCCTTCAATGCCTTGCCCGCTGTGAATTTCGGCGTCCTGGCGGCGGGAATATTGATCACCTGCCCTGTCCTCGGGTTCCGGCCCTTCCGTGCCTTCCTCTTTGTGACGGAGAAGGTACCGAAACCGACGAGTGTAACTTTTTGCCCCTTTTTCAGAGCCGCCTTCACGGAATCGATGGCCGTGTCGAGAGCCCGTGACGCATCGGCCTTGCTGAGTCCCGCCCCTGAGGATATTTTGTCGATAAGCTCGGTCTTTGTCATCATCTCCCCTCCTTTCCTGATGGAATTCCTAATATGATAATTAGACTGTGATAACACTATCAGGAAAAAGTAGGACTGTCAAGACAAAAAAGCCTTGGTTGCAGCCGGGTAAAGGGCCTGAGCGCATCGTCCGTGACTGCAGCAGACGCCGTGAATCCCGGGTGCCCGGTCCCGATTTCGAAGGGCCGCCCGGTTTGACTAAAAAATGGAGAAAGCGATAACCTATCTCATGAAAATTGGCCGTGATATTTCCGAAGAGGTGATGAGTTCGGTGGTTCTGAATGTATGAAGTGGAGATAAAGGTTCTCGACATCGACAGGGAGGAAACAGAGAGGAAACTCATCGGACTTGGCGCAAGGAAGATCTTCGACGCCGAGATCAACGCGGTCTATTACGACTCCCCGGACCATTCCGTAAGGAGGGAAAAGGGGACCTTCAGGCTCAGAAAAGAAGGACCGGCGACGGTCCTCACCTATAAACGCCACGTCTCAGACGGCGACGCAAAGGTGCGCGAAGAGCTCGAGGTCAGTGTCTCGGATTTCGGGATGATGCGGGCGATCCTTGAGTCGACAGGTTTTTCCCCCTGGCTTGAGATGCGGAAGATGAGGACGACCTATGAACTTGCGGGGCTTCATTTTGAGTTCGACAGATACCTCGATGCCTATGACTACATCCCGGAGTTTCTCGAGATAGAGGGGACGGATGTCGGTGAGGTTTACCGCCATGCCGAAATGCTCGGCTTCAAAAGAGAAGACTGCAGACCCTGGGATGCGGTACAGGTCGCCCGATACTATTCGGGCCGCAGAAGATAGTAAGTCCTTAACCGATACCGGCAGTTCAGTGCTTTGCGACGCCGAACTGCATATCGTACAGTTCTTTGTAAATGCCGCTCATTGCGGAAAGTTCGGCGTGCCGTCCCTGCTGGGTGATCCTTCCCCTGTCCATGACGACGATGCGGTCGGCTTTCTTGATCGTCGAGAGCCGGTGGGCGATGACGATCGTTGTTCTTCCTGGCAGGATGCTTTCGAGCGCCTTCTGGATCTTCGTCTCGGAATCGGTGTCGAGTGAAGATGTCGCCTCGTCGAGGATGAGGATCCTGGGGTTCTTTATGATCGCCCTTGCAAGGGAGATCCTCTGCTTTTGCCCGCCCGAGAGCTTGACTCCCCGCTCGCCGATCTGCGTGTCGTAGCCGTTAGGCATATCAGCGACAAACTCATGCGCGTAGGCCGCCTTTGCGGCGGCGATGATCTCCTCATCCGAGGCGTCCGGTTTTCCGAAGAGTATGTTGTTTCTGACGCTGTCGTCGAAAAGGATGATCTCCTGGGACACAACGCCGATATGGGACCTGATGTTCTTCAGGTCGTACTCCCTTACGTCGACGTCGTCAACAAGTATCCTGCCCTCCTGCGCATGCCAGAAACCAAGGAGCAGGTCGGTGAAGGTGCTCTTCCCTGCCCCGCTGTAACCCACAAGGGCCACCGTTTCTCCCGGCAGTACATCAAGATTGACATCGGCGAGCGCAGGCTCTTTTGATTCGGGGTAACTGAATGTCACCCCTTCATACCGTATATGTCCCTCGATCGTTTCGCGGGAGATGCCGCCGCCGGGTTCGTCCGCCAGTACAAATATCTCCTTGATCCGGTGGAGGGATGTCCGAACCACCTGGAAGTTGTTGTTTACCCTGCTCAGCCGCTTGAGGGGGTCATACATCATAAGGACAGCGACGACAAAGGAAAAAAATTCTCCGACCGGCAGTTTGTTGTTCAGAATGAGATAGCTGCCGTACCAGAGGATGAGCGCAACGCCCACGCCGCCGATCATCTCCATCATCGAGTCCGCAAACTCGTTTATCCTCACCTCGCGCATTGCATTACGGTAATGTTCCGATACCGCGTTGTCGCTTCTTCTGCGCATCGCCTTTTCCATCGTGAAAGACTTTATCACCCTTATTCCCGAAAGGGTCTCATGCACCGTCTTCGTAACGTTCGATACGAGTTTCCTCGTCTGAGCGCTCGTCTTTTTCATCGCCTTGCCGAAATGGCCGGCAACGACAAGAACCACCGGGATTATCACGAAGGAAAGGAGGGCGAGGTCCCACCTTCTGTAAAGCGCGACAAAGGCGAGAAATAGAGCGGTCGAGGTCTGCACGATGAAGTTCATGGCGGTCTGTGCTATGGCCGATTCGAGACTGCCGATGTCGTTGATCACCCTCGATATGATCGAGCCGCTGGACTTCTGCGCATAAAAGGACATCGGAAGCCTCAGGAGCTTTTCATAAAGGGACTGCCTGAGCGACCTGACGATCTTTGCGCCGATGGAGTTCATGAGATAGGCGTTGCAGAAGGAGAAGACACCCCGGAGCGTAAAGAGCAGAAAGGCCCCGGCCGGCAGATAGAGCAGGAACAACCTGTTTTTTTCCACGAACAGGCTGTTGATCGAAGGGCTTATCAGCCACGCAATCGCACCGTTGATGGCAGAAAGGCAGAGGCCGCTGATCACCGCCAGGGTCAGGCGCGGGAGATGTTTTTTTGTGAGAGCCAATATGGTGTAAAGGTCATTCTTCCATTCCGACGATGAGACTTCGCTAAAAAGTTTATCCATGCTGTATAATACTACAACTCATCATTTTTATTGTAAAAAACGTCATCAACGGCAGTTACCTCCGCTGGGATTAAGCGGTTTCATAAACGGCTTATGGGATATGCATCGGCAATAGAAGCACCGACTTCGGACAAAAAGGCGGAAAAGTTCCTTTTCTGGACTTTTTGCGGCATGTTTTTTTTCATCCCTCTTGCTACCTCACCGGCCGTGATAATGGGGGGAATTGCGCTTGCAGTGTGGTTTTTTTCTGGAAAATTCCTCAGGGATATCGGTCGCGTCGGCAGGAGGCGGTGGGCGATGCCGGTGCTTCTGTTCATGCTTCTTCCTTTGGCCGGTCTGCTGTGGTCCCAGGACCGTGGGGAAGGACTTGCAGCCGTTGTGAGGACATATAACTGGCTCTTCGCCTTTACTGCCGCAGCATTGCCGTTTTCGGCCAATCGTACAAAGACACTGGTCAATTTTTTTATTGCCGGGCTTTCCGTGAATTCCTTTGTAGCGATCCTTCAGTTTCTGGGCGTCGTGCCCATGTATCGGTACGCTGCGAGCGGTTTCATGAACTATATAGAGCAATCGCTTTTTCTTGTGCTGGGTCTTCTCATCCTTTCTTTTTATTACAGAATCTCTGCGGAATGGAGAACAAAGGCGCTATGTCTTGTCCTGATGGCGGTCCTTCTTTTCTGCCTCGCCGTGGGCATAGGAAGAAGCGGTTATCTTGCGTTTGCCGCCCTGAGCCCTGTCATGCTCTACAATTTCTTCGGGAAGAAGCATCTTGTGAGAATCATCGCGGGGACTTTTGTCCTGCTGGCTGTCCTTCTGTCGTCTGCAACGGTGCGCGACAGGGTCAGGCTCGCGGTGCATGAGGTGGCTTCCTACGAATCGAATGCTGAAGGCAGCAGCGATACGGCGATTGGGCTTCGGCTTCACATGTGGAACGGAGCTGTCAGAATTTTTCTTGCGCATCCGCTTCTCGGGGTCGGCACGGGCGGTTACAAAAAAGCGATGATGCAGTACAAGACAGACCCCCGCCTCCCTGATCTCTATCACCCGCATAACAGCGTCCTGTACATGGCGGCAAACTTCGGCATCCTCGGCCTGCTTATATTTTTCTGGCTTCTCTGGGTCTATTTCAGAAAGGCAATGGGAGTCAGGGAAAGTATCATCGGTTTTTTTATTTTGTCCTACGGGCTCGTTGTATTGATCGGCGGGCTCACGGACATTCAGATCGTCTCCGGCTCCACGGCCAAGCTGTTTGCCATCTTGACGGGAATAGATACCGGTCGTGACATACTGTAGGAATCCTCTTCGGGGCGCAGGGTGGAATGCACCTGAAGGACGAGGCCGTTGGAATGTGGCACGTTGTACATCCGTCGGGGAAGACGGGTGATCGGCTTTTTCAAGACAGGAAAGGATTGCGCTGCATGAAGGTAAGCGGTTTTACATTTTTGAGAAATGCTCAGATGCTGGGGTATCCTTTTGTCGAGTCCATAAGATCCGCCCTTCCGCTCTGCGATGAATTTATCGTCAATGTCGGAGACGGTGAAGACGATACCCTCGACATGGTGAAGGCCATAGGCAGTCCCAAGATACGTATTGTCGAGAGCCAGTGGAATGAGCGCATGACGACCAAGGGATACGTCTACGGACAGCAAAAGAGCATCGCCCATTTCAACTGCACAGGGGACTGGGCGCTCTACCTCGAAGCCGACGAAGTCCTCCACGAAGACGATCTCCCGCTCCTGAGAAATTCGATGGAAAGATACCTCGAAGACGACAGGGTGGAGGCCCTGGCATTCGACTACATCCATTTTTACGGCAATCACCTTACCTGCATTTCGAGCCCGACATGGTACAGGCAGGCGGTGCGCGTCATAAGAAATTCGGTCCGGTCATTTTCGCCCGACGGCCTTTATTTCATAGTCCTTGAATCCAAGAGGAGGGGGCGCTATCCCAGGGCTGCGCTTTCGGGCGCCAGAATATTTCACTACGGCTATGTGCGCAGCGAGGAAGAAATGAACGAAAAGGCAAGGAGGGTCGGCAAATATTGGGGAAGCTCCCGGGACGACGGCTCCCTCATCGATTATTCACAGATAGATCCGCTGACACTCGTGAAATTTGAGGGAACGCATCCCTCTGTGATGAAGGACTGGCTGCCGAAGAATGTGGCATCGGTCTTCAGGGCCGACCCGGCGTATAGATTGACGCTTAAGGACAGAAAACACAGACTGGCGATGAGACTCGAAAAGCTGTTAGGGATCGACATCACCCATAAACATTTCAGGCTCATAAGATAGTGAAGATAAGACTGATCATGCATTCAGATGACTTCGGACTGCATCCCCGCATAAACAGTGCAATAGTTGATGTGGCGCGCAGCGGAGTACTTACAAGCGCCAGCTGGATGGCAAACGGTTCCGCGGCGGATGAGGCTTTGCAGGCCGCTACGTCGGTACCGGGCCTCGGCATAGGCGTCCATTTAAACATAGTGCGCGGCAGGCCCCTGTCGGATCCTGCCGAGGTCCCGAGCCTCGTTGACTCCAGGGGACGCTTCTTCAACTCTGTCGGGGCTCTGCTTTGGAAATCCCACCTCGGACATCTGCGGGATGAGGATATTTATCTTGAATATCGCAGGCAAATCCAGAAGATGCTTCGGGCGGGCATGGTACCTACTCATTTCGACGGCGAAAAGCATTCGCATCTACTCCTGCCGGGCAGCAGGCGCGCGGTCAAAAGACTCTGTAAGGAATTCGATGTGAAAAAGGTGCGGACCATAAGCGAGCGGAAGCTCCATGCCCTGCTGGCCGGCACCGGTGGCGGGTTGAGCGGAAGCCCGGTGCAGCGCCTGAAACTCGGGGTACTTGAACATGCCACAAAAAGGGCACTGCAATGCTGGAACAAGGTGAAGACGCCTGACCTCTTCTTCGGCGTGCTCTTCAGCGGACGGGTGACTTCGGACGAATGGCAGAAGGCCCTTGAGGCAATCCTGTCGCTCAATATATCTGCCACCATAGAATGGATGTTTCACCTCGGGTACGGCGATTGTCCGTACACGGACCTCTCGGAAGAGTTCGGCGCGTTCTTCCTGCGGGAAGCCAGGCAGGCAGAAACGGAATTTCTTCTGTCCAGGTGGGTGAGGGAAAAAATCGGCGAAGCCCCGGGGGCGCTGATTTCTTACAGGCAACTATGACAAGGCTTGTTTCAGTTATCGCCCCAATGCATGACGAAGAGGAGAACGTCAGGCCTTTTCTGCGCTCCATAAAGGATACGCTCGAAGCTGCAAAGCTGCCGTTTGAAGTCATCCTGGTCGACGATGGGAGCCATGACAGCACCTACCGGATCATTGCTGAGGAGGCGGCCGGCGACCCTCGCGTCAAGGGTCTTTCATTCAGGCGCAATTTCGGGCAGACCACGGCGATTCGGGCAGGCATCGACCATGCCTCCGGCGACGTTGTCATAACGATGGACGGTGATCTGCAACATGACGCGCGGCATATACCGGACTTTGTAGGGAAAATCGAAGAGGGGCACGATCTGGTATGCGGCTACCGGGTCAACAGAAGCGACGGGTTTCTGCGGCGTTTCCCTTCCAGGGTCGCCAACTCCCTTGCGCGGTATCTTTCGAAGGTGACCGTTAAAGACTTTGGTTCGACCTATCGCGCATATCGTGCTGATGTGATCAGGGATATTCCGATATACGGAGAAATGCACCGCTTTATCCCTGTCTTCGTGAGCATGGTGAGCAGCCGTATTACAGAACTCCCAATATCGGTGAGACCGAGACTGCACGGCAGGTCCAAATATGGGCTAGGGCGGACCTTTCGCGTCTTGTCCGATCTGCTCGTGCTTCTGTTTTTTTCCGGATTCTTCAGCAGGCCGATACATATCTTCGGTTACATCGCTGCGCTGCTCGGCCTTCCCGGCGCAGGGATTCTCGCCTGGCTTGGGACCAGAAAATTGTTATGGGGTATGCCGATCATGGACTACGGACCCCTTTTGGTGCTGGGCTCACTGCTTTGTCTGATGGCGGTGCAACTCCTGACTACAGGGATCGTGTGCGAGTATCTCGTCCGCATCTACTTCAACGGCGAGCGCAAATCATACAGCATTGCAGACAAGACTCCGGGGCTCTGAGGAACTGCTGAGGGTGGCGTTCGCCCTCGGGTAAGAAGAATTCCCGGCAAAACGGAATTACCTCAGCGGACTAATGTGGCGCGGCGAAGGCAACCCCGAGCACAAATGGCGGGGACTTCCTGGAATGCAGATAGTGCACCGCGATTTTTCCAACAGAGACGGTGCCTGGCAGAAAAGCGCGTAAAGCCACGGGCAGGCCTGGCCCCTCTTCCTTTGCGTCCCATATCGCAACGACATTTTTCCGTGGGACCGGTTTACAATCCGGGCCATCTACCAGAAGAAATTCCGCATCCTGGATGTTTGCCTCCACATTCGCAGCCAGATAGCCGTTTTCAGTCACGATAACAAGCCGCTTCAGGTTGCTTATCCCCTTTGCGGCAAGTTCCTGCTTCAACTGCTCTGACACGGCCTTTACGGGCATATGGGTGCGTTCGAACTTTCCTGTGAGATCCGGAAAGAATCCTATCGAAGCCCTCAGAATGAACGTTACCCCGATTGCGAGGATGCACAACCGGCCGAAGTTCCTGAGAGACCTCTCAGGGGTGTCAAAAGAAGAAAACAGGGCAAGTGGGATCGTGAAAAAGACAGGGGTGAGCCACTTGCCGCTGAAGTGCGCCATATGAAAGATAAAGACGAGGGCCAGGGGCGGAAGCAGTCCGTAAAGGGGGATGAGTCTGAGCAGTCGAGCCGATCTGCCCTGGCTGGCACGTCTGAAAAAGGCGAGAAATGCAATGAGAAAGCCAAACGCCTCGACAAAGGAGGAAAGTGCGACCCCAAGGAGGTGAAGCTCTGCGCCCGCCGCCACCTGTCCTGCATGGGCCCTGAAAAAGGCTTCATGGACCGAGGGGAAGTTCTGGCGGACGAGCCAGAGGGCGTGGGGCAAGACGATCAGTATGCCCGCGGCCGCCGAAAGGAGTATCCTTCGGTCAAAGAGCAGCTCTCTTCCTTCCCTTGTTGAGAGGCTCGCCAGGAGCAGGGCGACAAGCAGGAAACCGAAATTATACTTTGAGAGTACGCCCAGACCGACAACCGCCCCAAAAAGGAGATACCTTGTAGTGGTCTTTTTTTGCAGCAGCCTGACAAAGACAAGAAACGTGGCCGAGGACATAGCCGCCAGAAGGATGGTGTGGGTAAGATTGCGGTTGAACTCATAGGAATACGTGGGGAAAAGAAGCAGGGCGCCTGTAACTGCAAGTGATTTCCCGGGTGTCCAGAATGTCCTTGCGATATGGTAATAACTGAGATAAAAGCAGAAGAGCAGTGCGTATTTTACAGCCAGGATCGTTACGATATTCATCCCCAAGGGCAGGGCAGCCGCCCTGAATATCCATGTGAAAAGCGGCGGCTGATTGCTGTATCCCAGCGCGATCGTCCTTGCCATGATGAACTGTTCTGCCTCGTCGATCTCCATCGTCGAAGACACGAGAAGACGCAGCAAAATCCATGCGATGCAGTACAGCAGTATGATCCCCGCCGCAACGAGGTCTTCACGGCCTTCCGGAAGGATGCGGGCCAAATTATTCCCTCTCCCTGTCATGATGCAAGAACCTCTTTTATCATCTCCTCAAACGCCCTGCCCATTGCGTCTTCCGAATAATACCTTTCGACCATTGCCCTGCCTTCGGCGGCAAGACGGCGGGAAAGTGCGGCATCGTCTATCAGGCGTGAGACCGCATCTGCCAGTGCGGCAGGGTCTCCGGGCTTTACAAGGATGCCGTTTGTCCCGTCCCTGACGATTTCGGGAATGCCGCCGATCGACGTTGCGATCACGGGCCTTACCATCGCCATCGCCTCGATGATCACCATGCCGAAGGCCTCTCTGCAGGTAGAGGGAAGTACGAATATGTCCATCGCCGCGTACATCCTCTCCATGTCGGTTCTGAGGCCTGCGAAAATGACCCTGCCACCGATCAACAGGCGGCTTGCTTCAAGCTCAAGTGCGGCCCTTTCGGGCCCGTCGCCGACATACATCAGCCTCAGGCCGGGATACCGTGAAGCGATAGTTTCGGCAGCACGAAGGAGATCGAATACCCCTTTTCCGACGTGAAGCTTGCCGGCTGTCCCTATAACGATGTCCTCCTTCGCGAACCCGAACTCCGCCCGCGCCGTTTCGCTGTCGGCGTCTGAGGGATCAAAGCGTCTCAGGTCTGCTGCGTTATGGATGACCGTGATTTTTTCATCGGGGATATCGCATTCGCACAATGCGTCGTGCACCGCATTACTCACCGCGACCACCATGTTGACATGGCGCGCGATGAGGAGGCAGGTCACCTTCTTGAGCCTGTCTACCTGGTGGCGCACAAAAACGATTTTGATGCCGAGGATCTTTGCAGCCACCGCGGCAGGCCAGTATTCCTTGCCCAGGTTGGCAACGATGATCTCGACGTCTTCTTCCTTTGCAGTCGCGATGATCTTCCACAGGGCCTTGACATCCCCGGAATTTACAACCCTTATGTCCCTCACGGAGAGGCCGGCCCTGACTGCATTTTCGCTTACGCTTCCCCCGCGGAGGCAGCCGATAAGCACCTTATGGCCCCTTCCGACGAGCGCAGAGGCGAGTGTCACCGAATGAGACTCGATCCCTCCCCACCCCCTGCCGCCGTTAAGGATCAGGATATTCAAGCCTTCGCTCCCCTCCTTGCCTCATAACCGGTATGGAGCTTCCATATGAAGGAAAGCGGATGGGTGTTCAGGCTTACACGGACCCTCCTGAGCGAAAATGGGTTGTCCCCTCCGTAAACAAAGCCCCTGTCGGTCGTGAAGGCTGCGCGATATCCCGCTGCCCTCACCGCCTCCTCGATGCTGTTGTTTCGGTCGCCGTAGGGATAGCAGAAAAAATCCACATCGCTTTTAAGCTGCTTTTCAAGCTGCTGTTTCGATCCTCTTATCTCATCTTCGAGTCCCGCGCCCGAAAGTCTCGTGAGGAAGGGATGACTCCTCGTATGGGAGCCGAAGGTCACGCGGCCTTCCTTCAGTTTATTGATGCAATCGTGATCGAGGAGTCTCTTTCTCACTCCAAGGGCATCTCTGTCCCAGCTGTTTTCCCTTCCGATGAGGTCCGAAACCAGAAAGACCGTTGAGGGAAAGCCGTATCTTTTCAGAACCGGCCAGGCGTTATCGTAAAAATCCCGGTACCCGTCGTCGAATGTGACGGCAACCATTTTGGCCCTGGTCTCCTTCCCCTCCGCGAAAGAGAGGATTTCTTCGAGCGATACCACATCGAAGCCGGCTGTCCTTAGGTACCACATCTGGAATCCGAACATCCGCGGAGTGACGTAGAGCCCGCGCATCTTGGCTCCCTCAGGGGGCGGCGCGACGTTATGGTACATGAGGACCTTTGCATTGGTCATACGCTTCATTCCCTGCCCATCAAAAGACCCGTTTCCCTTCGCACGCCTTTTTTATCGTCCTGCCCTTTGCTGCGCAGCAATTACCCGGAAATTTTTCGACACATCATTATAAAACCTGTGCTTGTCTCTGATTCTGTCGGTGGGATAAAGGGTGCCGAGCAATCCGTATGCCCTTGACTTTACCGCTGCCCTGAAAAGAAGCAGGCGACATATATTGTCTACATGGGATTTGCCATAGTGTTTCCTGAGATACAAAATCATGCCCTCATGGAAAAGCTGCCAGCTCTTATGGCCGGACTGTCCCCCGATGTGGATTATGCTGAAGGAGGGCAATATCATGGTGGAGATATGTCTCTTGGTCAACCTGTGGGCGAGGTCGGTGTCTTCATAGTAGAAGAAAAAATCTTCGTCATACAGCCTTTCCGTGCCGACCAGCGAAGATCTGAAAAAATAGAACGCCCCGGTTGTCCCGTCCACCTGAAGAGGCGACCTTGCATATGCTATGGACAACTTCTTGACCTTCGAATAGATCCTCTGGGCAATGCCGGAGTAAAGAAGAAATAGGTTGAACTTGAAAAAGAAGCCCTGTATTTTCCTGTCCGGATAACGAACAACCGGGGAGCAGACGCCGACGCCGCTGTTTGATTCCATGTAGTTCCAGACTGCATTGAGAGCCTCTTTATTCAGGATGACATCCGTATTGAGCACGCAGACATACTTGCTGTTTGAAATCCTTATTCCTCTATTGGCCGCTCTTCCATAGCCCAGATTGCTGTCGTTTCTGATGACGGTCACGCCTGGCATATCCTTCAGGAAAGCAACGGAACCGTCGGAGGAATTGTTGTCGACCACGATTATGGAAAAGGAAAAAGACAGATTCTGCGTTTCGAAAAAAAGAAGCAGGTCCGCAAGAAGGACCTTTGTATTGTAATTGACGATCACAAAAGCAACGTCAGAGGACTCAGTCATTCACCATACCTGAAATCACAATGATAGTGATGCCATGAACCCCAAAAAAGCAGAAATGTGCATGAGTAACCAGCGAGGCGACCGCTCTCCATGAAAATTTGATTTGACCGTTGTGACGACATATATATAAATTAATTATACATTGCGAGTTCAATTAAGAGGGAGGTATTGGGGCTGGAAGAAGGCCTGGACGTTTCATTCATCATCGTCAATCTTAACACAAAGGGGCTGCTGATAGACTGCATCGGGTCGATCATGGCCACCGTCAGAGGGTTGTCGTTCGAAATATGGGTCGTCGATAACGGAAGTTCCGACGGCAGTGTCGCTTCGGTAAGGGAATCGTTCCCCGACGCGAGGATCATCGAAAACGGGGAAAACTGTGGTTTTGCGCGGGCCAATAACATGGCTCTGCGGCAGATGCGCGGTGCGTACGCCCTACTGCTTAATACCGACACGCTGCTCAGGGATAACGCCGTCGCAACCATGATCGGGTTTCTCAGGGAAAAGCCCGAAGCAGCCGTATGCGGAGGACAACTGCTCAACGAAGACGGGTCGAGGCAGAATTCGATTGCGAACATCCCGAATCTCGCGACGGAGCTCACAAACAAGAGCCTGCTCAGGCGCCTTTTCCCTTCGAGATATCCGGGGAAAGAACATGTTTTTTCCGGTCCGGCAGAGGTCGAGTCGGTGGTCGGCGCATGCATGTGTGTGAGGAAAACTGCTATTGACGACGCGGGGCTGCTCGATGAAGACTACTTTTTTTTCTTTGAGGAAACCGACTGGTGTCTGAGGTTCAGGCAGCGGGGATGGAAGGTCTTCTTTCATCCCCATGCGGGGATTGTCCATCTTCAGGGTCGAAGCGCCGGAAGGACATTTCTGAGGGCGAGGATCGAGTACTGGATTTCGAGGTATACCTTCTTTCGCAAACACCGGCCTCTTATGGCCCGCGTGATCCTGCGCACGGGTCTTTTTATAAAGCTGCTCCTCGATCTTTCGTTGTCTGTCGTCTCCAATGCCTTCAGCTTTTTCGCGTCAGCGAAGAAGAGGCGCAAACTTGCTCTTTACGCCGTTCTTCTTCTGTGGCACTTCGCAGGATGTCCTGCGTCATGGGGGCTGCGGCCCCGGAGGACGTGATGGGGGGCGGAAGGATCATCCCTGCCTCGGTAAGCATCATCGCCTTCAATGAAGAGGCGAGGATAGAAAGATGCCTCGAATCCGTGAGGGATTTTGGGGAAGTGGTAGTTGTCGTCGATGCGAAGACGACTGACAGGACCGTCGATATCTGCAGGGAGCACGGCTGTAAGGTGTATGTCGAGCAGTGGAAGGGCTTTGGTCCGCAAAAGCAGAGCGCCATCGAAAAGTGCACCAACGACTGGGTGTTGATTGTCGATGCGGACGAGGCGCTGCCGCCTGAGACGGCAGGGGAGATAGGCCGCATCCTCACGGCGCCCGATGCCGATGCGTACCGGTTCGCGAGAAAAAATTTTCTCCGCGGAAAGTGGATGAGGCACGGCGACTGGTGGCCCGATTTCCAGGTCCGTCTCGTACGGAAGAGCAGGGGAAAGTTCGTCTCCCTCGTCCATGAGCGATGGGAGACAAAAGGCCGCATCGGGAGGATCGATGCGCCCATCCTCCATTATCCGTTCAGCGACTATTCGGAGATGATAAAGACGATGAACGACTATTCCACATTGATCGCCCGGGACCTCTTTTCGAAGGGGATCAGGGTCAACAGCCTCTCGCCTGCTGTTCACGGGATCGGGATGTTTTTCAAGATATATATTTTCAAGCGGGGCTTTCTCGACGGCATCGACGGGCTCGTGACCGCCCTTCTCAAGGCCGCGGGCTCTTTCTTTAAGTACGCAAAACTCCTGGAACTCGGCAAGACGCGCGGCGATCAATGATCCCGGGTAATCTTCCCCTCCGGAATTTTGTATAATAGTGGCTCAGGAGATATCAAATGCATGTAGGAATAATCGGAACCGGGTATGTTGGACTTGTCACTGGCGCCTGCTTCGCCGAGTTCGGCGTCTACGTAACGTGCGTGGATAAGGATGCAAGGAAGATCCGTGCGCTTCGGAAGGGGCAGGTCCCTTTTTATGAGCCGGGGCTTGAAGACCTCGTCAGCAGGAACATAAAAAACGGCCGCCTCAGGTTTTCGACAAGGATCCACGACGCCGTCGATTCATCTCTGGTCGTCTTCATCGCGGTCGGAACGCCGCCCAGGGGCGACGGCTCGGCGGACATGAGGTATGTCGAGGAAGTTGCCTCGGAGATAGCCGACAACATCAGGGGATACAAGGTCATTGTGACGAAGAGCACCGTCCCGGTGGGCACCGGCGCAAGGCTGAGGGAGATCATATCGAAGAAACTGAAGGAAAAATCGGACTTCGATATCGTCTCGAACCCGGAATTTCTGAGGGAAGGGGCGGCGATCGAGGATTTCATGAGGCCAAACAGGGTGGTCATAGGCGCCGACAGCCAGCAGGCTGTGGCGATAATGACGGACCTCTACCGGCCCCTCTACCTCATCGAAACGCCTTTCGTGATCACCAACATCGAGACAGCGGAGCTTATCAAGTATGCCTCGAACTCTTTTTTGGCTGTGAAGATCTCTTTCATCAATGAGATCTCGGCCCTCTGCGAAAAAGTGGGGGCAGATGTCCAGACCGTGGCGAAGGGGATGGGGCTTGACCACAGGATCGGCCCCAAGTTCCTGCACTGCGGCCCCGGCTACGGCGGGTCCTGCTTTCCCAAGGACACGAGGGCACTGCTTACGATAGCTGAAAACAGCGGCGTCGCCCTCGATATCGTCAGGTCCGCTGTCCACGTCAACGAGCGGCAGAAGGCGCGCATGGTCGAACGCATGAGGGAGGCAATGGGCGATATAAGGGGAAAGACTTTTGCCGTCCTCGGCCTTTCCTTTAAACCCAATACGAATGATTTGCGCGAAGCGCCCGCTTTATATATAATAGAAAAACTCCTGGCGGAGAAGGCGAAGATCAGGGCCTTCGATCCCGTTGCAATGGAGGATGCAAAAAGGCTCCTCATCGGCAACGTCAAATTTGCAAAGGATCCTTACGACTGTGTTTCGAAGGCCGATGCGGTCGTTATCGTCACGGAGTGGAATGAGTTCAGGAACCTCGAACTCGCGAGGATCAAAAAGCTCATGAAGACGCCGTACTTCTTCGATCTGAGGAACATCTACGAGCCGGAGAAGATGAAGAAACTGGGTTTCAGGTATTTCAGCGTGGGCAGAAGTTGATGTCTCGTTTTGTTTTGCTGTTCACTTTCTTGTTTCTTAAGGGCGATTAGCTCAGCGGGAGAGCACTGCCTTCACACGGCAGGGGTCACTGGTTCGAACCCAGTATCGCCCACCATAAAAATCAAGGGGTTACATAGTGGCAACATTATGTAGCCCCTTTTCATTGTCTAGTTTTTGTATAGTTGACCTTCCTGCTTAGCTGCTGCTTCATTGCACTTCTGAAGAGGATGCGATTTTATGACTGAAACTCTGCACCTCAACACCGTGCCGAGAATCATTGATTACTGTAGAAACACAATAAGGCAAATGGGACAAAATGCCAACAGTATGACCTGTCCCGATACATTCATGCCTTTAAAAAAAAAATACGCGGCGGAACGAATGAACGTAAGTTCTCTGAAAATATGGCGATCAAATAACTGATCCAATAGGGGGCTAAATTTTCTTCTTTCTAAGTAATTATCATGATAACGACCGTATTTGAGAGAAGTTGCTGGTTCCTGGTCCCCAGGCAAAGATTTTATAAGCTCTTCTTTCTCATTAAAAAGGAAATTTCTGAAATCCTTAGTCAGCTTAGTCTTGCCATGCCTTGGTGCTTCAAATAAAGCGTATAAGACTTTCTTTGCATTTCCTATCTTAAATTCCGGAAAAGTCTTAATTCTTTCAACTAACGATCTTAACTGATTTACGATCTCTTCTTCAGTGTCAGTCTCCGTCTGTGATGGAATACGTAATATTCCATTGCCCTTTCTGCCCCGAAAATGATACCTACCCCAGCACAAGTTGTCCAACCACAAATCGATGTCCCGAAGCTCTCTATCACCTAGTAGTTTCAGAATGTCTCTTTCTATTTTTTCCCAGCTGCTTTTAAGTTCTTTATAAGCTGACAAATTTTCATCTTCCAAAATTTCGAGCTGGTATTCAAAAGGGTCTAAATTCGTTGAAGGATTACTTTCGATGTACTTCCTGATCATTGGAAGTAAAGCAAACCTTAATTTGAAGATTTCAAGTCTAGTCGTGATGAATGGGAGTAACTGTATGAATTCGTCAAGAGAGGTAATCTTGGCTTTGTTCCGATAGACTAGACCCGCTGCCGAGCAATTCTTTGCCGCCCGGCGAAAACTAATTTCGAACGACTTTCTTATCCTGCCCTCTTCAATGACTTCTCCATTTAAACGAAAAGTTTCACCAGTCTTCTCAAATTCTTTACGTTCCAAAGCAATTTCCCATAAAAGAACATTTTGCAGGACCGGGTGAGGATGTTTTTCTAGCTGCGAGAGGATAGCTTTTTGTAGTTGTCCTGGACCGCGTGACATTAAATGTTAACTATTCATCTGGAATGGAAAGTAAATCGTAGCCATTTTTTTGAGGTACAGAAAGACAATCGAGCAAAACCCAAGTATCATTCTTGTAATTTCAACTCCATCGTGCATATCCCTTAAGTAATTGAATATTTTAGTGGCAATTAATATAACATCTATCATACAATACTTTAATACGAAAAGACACAAGGCGTCAAGAATAAAAGTTACCTTATCACTCATGACTGCTTCAATGGCCTTCTACTGGAAGGCACAATATTACCGCGGTGAACACAATGGCAAGCATCAGCATTCCTATTTTGACACGTTGCAATAGGTATAGAATTAATGTACCAATGCAATTAACTTCTTTTTCTCTTAAGGTATAATAATGCAATACTATCGGGGAGATTCGCACTGAGAGACACAATTTTTATAAGTCACGCTACCTTGGCAGAAAATGAAATTGGTCTGGATAATGACTTTTCACGATGGCTAGCCTTACGCCTTATAGGGCTGGGCTACAAGGTGTGGGTCGACTTGAAAAATCTTAGGGGCGGCGAAGATTTCTGGGAGGAAATCGAAGGCGAAATCAGAAATAATTCAATAAAGTATCTGTACGTGCTGTCTCGTAGCTCCAATCACAGGAAGGGCACCCTCAAGGAGCTCGCTGTGGCAGATAAAGTGAAGAAGCAACTGGGAGATCCCCACTTCATTATCCCTCTTCACATAGATAAATCTCTCTCACACGACGACACCAACATAGATCTGGTCAGACTGAATTCGATCGACTTCAGAGAGGGGTGGTCGAAGGGGCTTGCCGATTTACTGGGACGGATGACCGAAGACGGAGTGCCTCAGCCAGAGGCGACCAACTATGAAACCGTCAGTAACATATGGCAAACCGTCCTCCTTAGCGATAGGACAGTGATTGAAAAGTCAGAGACATACGCATCAAATTGGTTTCCGATAACAAAACTACCGAAAAAATTATATTTCCATAAATTCGGCGATTTAGTTAGCCTGCACGATTTTCCTTTATGGAAGTGTAGATTCCCTGCGACAAAACACAAGCAATATCTCGCATCATTTGCCAATTATTATGATTTTGCTGATGTCATCCCGAGTATTGAGTCCTATGACTCGGAACAAACCAAGGTCTTCGACGTCACGCAAATTCTTCAAGAAGAAGTGGATGACAGCTTTATTAAAGGCGAAAACGCAAGGTACATCATCATGCGGCTGCTCAATATTGCCCTGAACAGACTATTCGTCTCGGGAGGACTTCGGAAATATCCTATGGCGAACAAGAGGAAGGCATACTGGTTCGAAGTCGGAGCCTTGGAGAAAGACAAGATCAATAAGGTCCTCATGGTAGGTAAGATGAAGTACGGGAAGGAGAAACGAATCAACTGGCATTTTGGTGTCAGCGGTTCGGCGAGGATGGAATCCGATAACTACTTTGTTATTAGTTCACACATAGTATTTACGTGGAACGGGAAGAGATTGATAGAGGAAGACAGCATTCAGCATAAGTGTAGGAGAAAGCAAGGCAAAGACTGGTGGAACAGGCAGTGGCGGGAAAAACTACTGAACTTCATGCGATATTTCGCCCAGGATGACGGCACGATAGTAATGGAAGTGGGAAGCGAAGAAGTGATTCTTGCAGACTGTCTTCCCTATGAATTTCACAGTCCTTTCGGATATAAAGATCCCGATGAGAAAAATCTTCCCGAAGTGGATGACAACATCGAACTGGTGGGAGACATGGAAGAGGATATTGAAACGGAACCTGAGGAAGAGATAGGCTTATGAGAAATCTTATCTTGCTTCCAGAACCAAAACTCCTGTTCGGGCATGGTCAGCGAATAGAGGACCCAAGGGACGGCCTCACTCTTTTTGGCCCTATCGAAAACAACAAACCGCACGGCATTAGGAACGGAATCATCAGCACGAAAGACGGTCTGAAGAAATTCAAGAATTATTTGAAAACCTTACAGGCGCCCGTATTTAACGCAAGCAATGTTACGCGACCATATTTCCCTGGCTTTGAGACGGTCTTCGTGACGAAGTGGTCCCCAGACGATGTCTTACACGTCGAACTCACGGAAGAAGAGTTAGAAAGGACGCTCTATCATGGGGACACCCACCACAGGACATTTGACACTGTCACGCT
>JAWOKY010000008.1:0-34884 GCA_033853975.1 Thermodesulfovibrionales bacterium | reverse complement strand
TCGGTGTTCAATTCCTGCCTGATTTATATCACGGACTTCTGCCCCAGGCCCTGGAGTCGGGACTGACGATAACGACGTTAACGGCTTTGCTGCTGAACCTTGTCGCTCATCTGTTTCACGTCGAATCCGCGACGTTCGAGATACCACTCGACCAGGATGCGGCCATAAAGGTCGCCAGTGAGATCGAATTGCTCGGCGGCAAGTGGGGAGCTCGTCGCGAGGTCATCATGCGGGTCGTCTGTGCCCTGACCGAATTGACCAAACTATTGGCGCAGCGACACACCCCTAAACTGCGTCTTGAGCTCAGGTTCGATGAATCGTCCATCAGGGTTAAAGCGAGATTCGCGGGACCGGAACTGTCACTCCCGGAGATTCGTCCTGAGGCGGCGATACTGCTTGAGAAGGAGGAAGGTCTTGCGCTTTTTTCAGGGTACCTGGTACGAGCCTTCTGCAAAAACTTCGACCAAAAAAGCGCAGAAGGGGAGACCACCCTTGATATGAGATTCCAGAACTGACTAGGAGAACGGCGGCAAATGGCCGCCAAGACCTGTTGCTCAAACTATGAACGATCATAAAGCGGTTTGCCATGAAATCAGTAAAGAATATGCTGCGTTTTGTTATTATCCCTTTCCGTCTTCGGTCGCCCATTGCCCGACTTGGCGTTGATAAAGATCAAAAATAAAATCTGCTTGAGCTAATTTTTTTTGGGCAGCAAATTGATCTGACAAACGCAAGCATGGACATGCTCCCGATCCGGTGCTACGCTTGTTTTATAAAGAGGGGAAATCATGCTGGCTTTGACTCTGAGGGGTTTCGATTCTCCATTTTTTATACCAACCTTAGGCAATTCCAAGGAGGTACATGCCAATGAAAACGATGAGCTTTTTTCATTCTAGCCTCATCCTGCCTTTGAATAGGAGCCCAATTATGCGTTTAATCATGAGAATTGTGACATTGGTGCTGTTGGGCACGCTGCCCGTGCTCCTGCCTGGGACGGCAGGGGCCGTTGCCGATACACTTGACCAGGCCCAGACCCAACAGAATTCCTGGGGAATGATCGGCAGCGGCGGTGGGAATGGAGAGGTCTTCACGGCTGGACAATCCGGGTACCTCGACCGGGTGAGTCTCTACCTGGGGCAATATGAACCCGACTCTACAACTGCCCCGGTCAATATCAGCATCGAGACGGTGACGAGCGAAGGGTTGCCTTCCGGGACTCAGATCGGCTATGGGTCGATTCCCGTCAACAAGATCCCTTCATCTGGAGGGTGGGTTGATGCCGACATCAATGGCGCGTTCGTGACCGCCGGCACCAAGTACGCCTTGCTGCTCTCCACGGGGAACGGCATTGTCTTGTGGTATATGGAAAACGGGGATGTCAAACCCTACCCTTGGGGGTACTGGGTGACTAATACGGCGGGCACCTGGAACAAGATTCTGACCAATCAAGACTGGACATTCAAGACGTACGTAGTCCCGGATACGCTTGACCAGAACCAATCGCAGACCTCGGGCTCAGGCGGGGGCACTCGCGCCCTGGGAACCACGCCGGTGGGTCAAACCTTCACCGTCGGCCTCTACGGGTACCTCGACCGGGTGAGTGTGTACCTGACGAATTCCTCGACCAACCCTGCCCCCATCACTGTCTCCATCCTGAAAGTGACGAGCAATGGGTTGCCCGACAGCGGGACTCAGGTCGCCAGTGGTATGATCCCCGTCGATGCCATCCCGAAACCTGGGTATCGCAGCTGGGCCAGTGCCGGCATCAGCCCCCTGATCGTGACCCCGGGCAGCAAGTACGCCATCCTGCTTTCGACCGGCGGCGCCGGCGTCCAATGGGTTCTGGTGAGTAATGTCTATCCCGGTGGGACCCAGGTGATCAAGAATGGCACAAGTTGGACCACAACTTCCTACGACTTTGCGTTCCAGACCTTCGTCCTGCAGCCCATTCTTGACCAATCCCAGACACAATGGACGTACCGCGCGCAATTCGGTGCCGGAGAGCCGCAGAACCAGTCTTTTACCGCCCACGTGAGCGGGAGCCTCGATTGGGTAAGTGTGCTACTGGACCGGTCCTCCTTAGGCTCTGCCACGGCCGATGTCGCGGTCAGCATCTCCACGTATCCCTCCTTGGAGCTGATCAGGAGCGGGACTATTCCCCTTAGTGCCATCCCACCTAACGGATCTCCCGGCTGGCTCAATGCCAGCTTCAGCGGCGTACATGTGACCGCTGGCAGCCAGTACGCCCTCACCCTCGATGAGCCTGGCAACGGCTACATCGACTGGTATCTGAACAACGCTCTGAACAACGACACCTATCCCGAGGGGAACGCGTGGGGTGAGGTGATGGTGCCTGCCGACATGACGTTCAAAACGTATGTTTTACCGGAGCTGCTGATGGCTCCGCCTGGTCCTGAGGGGATTACGCCTTGCTCCAACGGTGTCTGCCCCTCGGCGAGCGGGGGCTTCACCCCGGCGGACCTCACGGAAGGGGTCACAAGCCACTTTCAGTTCCAGGAGAGACCCGGCGGCACGGTCCGGGGAATCCTCAACTTCCGCGACCCCCGGCCGGACGGCATCGCGCTTCGCGGCTGTACCACCGAATCGGCTGCCTGCGCGCTGACTGTGACGACGTTTAATTGTACAGACGCGCACTCAGTGACGGTCGGGGGGACGTACACGCCGCCGGGGGGCACTGCCACCAACTACCTGCTCACTTTGAGCGGCGTCCCGGACGGGCCCGGGACCTTCACCCTGGCCGCCGGTGACTATAGCTTCACCATGACGCTCGACGGCATCGTTAATGTGACCTGTCCACCAATCGCCACTCCTTAGGTGCATCAGGCTAAGGCCGATTCAGGGCGCGGGGAGCACTCCCTGCGCCCATTGTTTTCGATTCACCTCAACTCGTTCTGTCTGATGAATCATCGCGAGTGGTTCTCTCTCAAATCCTGAATGGTTCAATTTCTGATACCTGTGATGTAGTGTCGGTGCACCTGAGATCACTGGTGCCGCAACATCGTCGTCTTCAACTTTGGCACGGGACATGACTTGGGTCGTCGAGCGAATGAGCCTTTTTCTTATCGAATACTGGTTGAAACAAACGTGTCAGTCAAGATGGGAAAAATCGGCTGGGTCGAGGCAACGCCAAATTCGTTATCGAAATTATGAGAACGTTGCCAAGAAATCTTCTTCGCATTTATTGGCGGTCCCAACGGGAATCGAACCCGTGTTTTAGCCTTGAGAGGGCCACGTCCTAGACCGCTAGACGATGGGACCATGGATTGGCTGGGGAGAGAGGATTCGAACCCCTATAAGCAGATCCAGAGTCTACCGTCCTGCCATTGGACGACTCCCCAATATTCAATCATTTCCGCTACTTACGAAACATTTCACTATACCATAAACCATCAAAAACGGTCAATAAAAGCCACGATGGAAATATATTGCACCTGAAACGGCTCTTTTGAATTGCCTTTAAAGAGAATATTAATTTATGATAGATGAAATTTATTTCATCTCTTTTATTTTATGATTATTAAGCGCTTTTTGATCATCGCCCTTGCGAGCATCGTCCTATCGTTCAGCCTCCTGCTTTATGTCATCGCAAAGAAGGAAACGGCCCTCCTCGAAGGGGCCCAATCCAACAAATCCCGGATATATGCCGAATCCGTTGCAATCGCGATCAAAAACGCGATGTCTACAGGCGCACCCGCGGCCGCGGAGAACATCGTCAGGGACCTCAACGACAAGGGTGATATGAGAGTTTCCGTCTTCAGAGACGACGGATCACTCGCCTTTGGCGACGGTCATGAAAAGCATCTCGACGGCGGCCTTACGATGCAAAGGACGGTTTATGCCGATCATGGCAGTACGTCATTTTTCCTCTATCCTCTGTTGAACGAGTCCCGCTGCCATCAGTGCCATAGGCACAACAGGCCCGTTATAGGGGCCGTCGCGGTCCGGCTGCCCGAAAACCCATCCGAAGTGGGCCTCGCAGACGTAGGCAAGAACCTCCTCATCTTCGGCATTCTCCTGGCCCTTTCGGCAACACTGTCGGTATTCATCATTGCAAAAAAAATGCTTCTCGATCCGATTATGGTCATTTCCCGTGGTGTCGATGCCGTCAAAAAAGGGAATCTCGATTACCGGATAAGCCTCGCGAGAAACGATGAACTGGGGGCTCTCGCCCTCACCTTCAATCAAATGGCAGAGGCAACGGAAAAGGCCCATCTTCACATGGAACAGGCGATCCGCCAAAAGACCGCCGAGCTCAGGGTGGCCGCGGAGTTGCCCGGAAAGGTCTTCAAGGGGAATCTCCCCCTCAGGGACATAATAGAAGGATTCCTTGATGCGATCACGGGCAAGATGGGATATGAATTCTCAACGCTCTGCCTCCTCGACAGGGAGACGGGCTCGCTTTCCCAGGAATTCAGGAAGGGGCTTTCTGAAGGGCTCTGCGCCTCAGGCCTGCCGCTTGCCGGCAACCATCCCCTTGCAGAGGCGGTACGGGAGGCCAGGGTGACGGTGAAGCAACAGCGCGACATCGGCGGCCCGACCGGATGCACGCATGTCGCGATCGTGCCTATCCTGTCCCGACAGAGGGAGAGGTGCCGCAAGATACATCTCTGCACCCTCGAAAACTGTCCGGCCTACGCAAGCGGCGACGACAGGTGCTGGCTCATACCGGATACTCTCTGCAGGAGTCCCAGGTGTGTCGCAGGCAGGGAAAAGATATACGGTTGCCTTCTCTGCGAGGTCTTCCCCGTCATGGGAGTCCTTATTGCCGGCAGCAGCAGCGAAATTGCCAAGTCGTCCCTACATTCGCTCGAAGTGCTCGCCTCGGAGATAAGCTCTGCCGTCGAAAACCAGAGGTTCATCGAGGCCAAGAAAGAGGACATCAACAAACTGATAAAACTTCACGACATATCGGTCAGGTCCCTCCAGAGCCCCGAGACCCCGCTTACCAGATCGATCGTATCGGCCGCAACGGCCTTTTCCGGGATCGATGCCGTCATCCTCTGGCAAAACGGGGGAGACGGCAGATTATATTTCAAGGACTCCTCAAACATCGACGTATCGCTCGTGCCGGAATCGCTCGACATAGCGGACACCTTCATCGGAAAGGCGGTTGCCGAACGGCGCCCTGTGGAGACTACGGACATGACCGTCGTGGACTGTCTCAGTGCCCTCATCGGCAATCACGGCTATCTCTATACCGCTTCTGTGCCTCTCAAATTCAAGGAAACCATATTCGGCTGCCTTTCCATTTTCAAGAAGAAGGACTTCAAGATGTCAGACTCGGAGAAGGCCTTCATTCTCCTCTTTGCCGGTCAGGCGGCGGCGGCGATGAACACCGCCTTGCTCTTCACATCGCTCAAGGCGGAAAAGGAATTTTCCGATGCCATATTCAACTGCGCGGCAAGCGGCATACTCGTTTTGGACAGGGAAGGGAAGGTGCTGAAGATCAATGAGGCGGGGTTGGAGATACTTCAAAAGGGCACCGAGGAGATCGTCGGCACAAAGATCACCGACTTCTATCCCGAGTCAGCAGTGTTCCTCGCTGTCGATGAGGCACTGGGAAGAGAAGTCTCTCTCTCGTTCCCCGATGGCAGCAGCGTCCCGATCGGATTCAACAGTTCGCCGCTCCTCAGGGTGTCGGAGGGGATGGAGGCGATCATCGTTCTTTTCAGGAACATGACAGAGATCAAACGGCTCCAGGAGGAGCTGAAGAAAAAGGCCCATTTTCAGACGATGACAAAGGTAATATCCGGCGTTGCCCACGAGGTGCGCAATCCCCTCTTTGGAATATCATCCATAGGCCAGATACTTGATCGTGAGGTCGATTCTCCCCAGCACAAGGCACTGATCCAGGCGATGCTGAAGGAAACCGACCGCATGAAGCGCCTGATCGAGGAACTGCTTCTCTACACGAGACCGGCCAAACTGGATATCAGGAAGGTCGATATGGGGCCGCTCATCGATGAGCTGAGGGCCTACATACAGGCAAAGAGGGAAGTCGATTTTTCGGCAAACATTGAGCCTCTGCTGGCGGTAAACGCAGACAGGGACAAGCTCATTCAGGTCTTGTTGAATCTTCTGAACAATGCCATTGATGCTGCAAGAGACAGGATAGAGATTACCGCAGCGACCTCACGAAACAGGGTGGTCGTCACCGTCTCGGATAACGGGCCGGGCATAAGAGAAGAAGACATGGGTCACGTCTTTGACCCTTTCTTCACCACAAAAAAGGGTGGGACCGGCCTCGGCCTTCCTATCTGCAGGAAGATCATCGAAGACCATGGAGGGGAAATAGAGCTGAAGAGCGGATCGGGAAGCGGGACGAGTGCGACAATCATCTTCCCCATGCCCTAATAACGCCCGGCCGCATGCCTTCCCTACGCCCTTTTCAATATCTCCTCGGCAATCGATGTTATAGGCAGCACCCCGTCGACTGCGCCGGTACCGATGGCCGCACGGGGCATACCAAAGATTGCCGACGTCGCCTCGTCCTGTGCAAGGGTAACCCCTCCCTCCTCCTTCATCGCCCTCACACCCGCCGCACCGTCCGCTCCCATGCCTGTCAGCACCACCCCTATGGCACGGTTGCCGAACGCCCTCGAAACAGAAGAAAACAGAACATCAACAGAAGGCCTGTGGATAGCGGCCCCTGGTTCAAGGCCGAGCCGTATGCGGCATCGCGCTTCGTCGTACCCGGGGATCTTCCTGAGCGTCATGTGAAGCCCGGCCGGTGCTATGAAGGCGGTGCCCGGCACAACGACGTCTCCTTCCTCAGCCTCCTTCACATGAATCGAGCTGAGCGAATCCAGTCTCCTTGCAAGCGGCCCTGTAAAACCGCGCGGCATATGCTGTACCACGAGGACGCCAAAACCTATGTCTTCAGGGAACTTCGGCAGAAGCATCTGAAGTGCGATCGGTCCTCCTGTGGAGGCGCCGATTGCGACGACATCCACAAGCCCCCTCGTTTCCGCTTTCCCGGGAGCCATCGCCCCTGCGGCCACCCTGACAGGTTTACTGCCCGCTATCGACTTTATCTTCGAGGTGATCTCCCGGGCCAGCTCATAGAAGTCCATCATGCCCGTGGAAGACTTATCGACAAAATCCATGGCACCCAGCTCAAGCGCCTTCAGTGTAAGTTCCGCGCCCTGTCTGGTAAACTGGGAAAGCATGAGCACCGGCGTGGGATTGCTCTCCATGAGGACCTTCAGCGTATCCAGACCATCCATTCCCGGCATGATGACATCCAGGGTTATCACATCCGGGGTAAGGAGCCGGACCTTCTCAATCGCCTCTTTCCCTGACCGGGCGGTGCCGATCACCTCGATTTCGGGGTCGGCATCGAACATCCTAAGGAGGGCCTTTCTGACAAAGGATGAGTCGTCCACGACGAGGACCCTGATCTTATCCGCAACCGGCAGGCAGCTCACTGATCGGGGCATCCCTTTTTCAGAAGCCGGAAACTCAGTCTTGCAGCGGCGCGTACTTCCTCGTCCGGGTCAGAGAGCATCCGCGACAACGCCCCTTCGGCCCTCCTGAGGTGCAGCGAACCGAGGGCCAACGCAGCCTCTGTCCTCACCTCCGGGTCTTCGTCCTCCGCAAACTGAAGGAGAGCATTGCCCTCTCCGATCAGAGAAAGTACCCTCGCCAGAACCTGCCTGTGTCTTCCCGAGGAGACTTTCATCTCGTCTACGATGCTGCATACCGCCCTTCGGCCTATTGCCAGAAGCCCCTCTACTGCATATTCCATGAGGTCTTCATCTCTCGCAGCGTCGATGAAGCAGGGAAGAGCCATAATGTCCCCTGACCAGCACAGGGCGGTAAAGGCCGGCCCCTTTATCGCAGGGTCCGGTGATTCGATCATCTTGAGCAGCGCGGGAACAAGACCTATAAAATATTCCGGCTGAGGCCTCACCGCCTCACGCTCGGAGATCTTCACGATCGCCTTCAGGGCCAATACCGCCTGCCCGCCGTCTTCGATGCAGGACGTCAGATATCTGATGGAATGACGGTTGCCCGCCTTTTCGAGAGCGGCAATGGCAATCTCCCGATATTCCTCCCTGCCGAGGCATTTGTGGAGGAGTTCCAGGGATTCTTCCCCCCCTATTTCCCCTATTGCATGGATCGCCGCCATCGCAACCCATGGCTCGTCATCGAGCGCATCCGAGAGAAGACCAAGGGCGCTTCTGTCGCCTATCCTGCCCATCGCCTCTGCAGATGCAACCCTCACATTGACGTCTTTGTCCGTGGCGGCGTCAAACAGAAGAGGCAGCGCTTCCGGCAGTGCTATTTCACTGAGGATGTTGACCGCAAAAAGTCTTACCTCCGGGTCTGAGTCCTTCAGAAGGCCGGCAAGCGCCGGGAAGGCCCTGGTCCCAAGTTCCCTGAACACCTCCATCGCCGTGTTCCGGACATCGGCATTGTCGTGGTTTCTGATGCCCTCCTCGAGGTAGCCCAGGCAGTCTTCAGGAGCGGCCGCAAGTTCGGCAATCGCCTTCCTCCGTGTCCACCAGTCCTGTCGTGCAAGACGGCTCAGCGGTCCCGGTTGTTCCGCCATCACGCCCTAATGCCCTTCTTCATCCATCCCCCGAACCGTGTGTGCAGAGCAGAATATTACGCACGGCTGCACTTGGCAACGTCTTTTCTGTACACGATTATGCCGCCGACATACTCGGGCACAAAGAGATTTGTCTTCTGGATGAGGCTCTCGGAAGAACCGATAAAGAGATATCCCCCGTCGGCAAGCACACGGTACATATTGCTCACTATCTTCTCTATGGCCTCATCGCTCATATAAATCAGAACATTCCTGCAGAATATGACGTCCACTTCTTCAATGCCCGCAAAGGAGGTCTCGTCGATAACGTTGCCGTGAATAAAGTCGACGTTTTTCGTAAGCGATCTGCGCAGGGTGTAGCGTTCACCGTCCGGGGTAAAATATTTCTCGGCAATTCCTCTGTTGCCGTTTAACTGCCTGAATGAATTTCTTGTATAACAGGCGCCTCTTGCCTTCTCCAGAGCGGACCTGTCGATATCCATGCCGGTTATCCTGACATCCCAGTCCCATGCAAAAAGGCCGTTTTCCTGGATAACGATATTGATGGAGTAGGGTTCTTCCCCGCTTGAACAGGCAAGAGAAAGAACCCTCAGCTTCTTCTGTCTCCTTTTCCGTCTCTCTCTTTTTATCTCCTGCAGAAGTCCGGAAAAAACATCGAGCTGGGCCTTTTCCCTGAAAAAATATGTTTCGTTGTTCGTAATGTGCGAGGCAAGTCGGAACAGTTCCTCCCTCGTAGGGTCGGAAATGACGTAATTATAGTAATCGCTGTAATTTCCGATCCCGAGGATGCTCAACCGGTGGGAGACCCTGGTGTGGAGCGTAAGTCGCTTGTCTCCCTTGAGCGTTATGCCGAACTCCTTCCTCACCAAATCCTTCAGGAGGGCGAATTCCTCCGCTGTCATAAAGTCGTTCTTGGATAAGCCCTTCATGACACTTTTTAGTCCTTCCCGAAGCCTTCAGCCTCGTGCATCAGGCCCCGATCCCCTGTATCACCCTGAAGGCCTCGCAGGTCATACAGTTGCGGAGCTTGGACCTGAAGTCTCCCTGCTGGCTGCCCTTGCACCAGGTGCCGGAGATGAGCCAGCACCTTTCCTCCTCACTGTTATAGGCAGGACATTTCTGTCTCGAATTGGAGGGGCATGAAAGGATGTCCCAGCAGCGTCTGTCACCGTTTGAGTGTATCTTGAAGTTGCTTATCGAGTACTGCAGATTCTCGACCTGAAAGAGGGTGTCCTCGGATATCGCAACCATATCCCTCGAGAGCCTCAGGTTTTCCACGGATATCTGGCTCATCCCCTCCATGGCCCTGACGATCGTCTCCCCTCCCAGCTTCTGCTCCGCCGTAGCGCCGGCTACGTTTTGGGTCATGGTGCGCATTATCTCGGCCGCCTGAACGATCTGCCTCGTGCCGCCGACCTGTTCTTTTACGGCAAGACCAACTTCATTGACAATATGTTTCATCCGCTCGACGGCCTCCCTGATCTGTCTCCCTCCAACGGCCTGCTCCTTCGCGGCGATGTTGACTTCCTGGACCATCTTGTTCATCCTTTCGAGCGAGATCCTGATCTCGCCTGCGCCGCTCACCTGCTCCTTCACTGCCCCCGCAACCTCCTCAGTGGCGGTATTCATCTCTACCACATATCTCATCACCTGTTCTATCGCCTGGTTCAGTTCGGAGGCTGACTTCGCTATTCCCTCGACCACATCCGAGCTTTCCTTCATCGAATGGATGATTTCCGTGAATGCATCTCTGCTGCTTTCGGCAAGCGCGATGCCGCCTTTGCCCGCCCGGTAGGTCTCCTCCGTGGCCTTGATCGCAGTCCCGGTCTCGCTCTGGACCTGTTTGATCACCCCCCCGATCTCCTTTGTTGCCTCCATCGAGCGCTCCGCAAGTTTTCGTATCTCCTCGGCTACAACGGCGAAGCCCCTTCCGGCGTCGCCTGCGCGGGCAGCCTCGATTGCGGCATTCAGGGCGAGGAGGTTTGTCTGGTCGGCGATATCGTCGATCACCTCCACGATGGAACCGATCTCCTCGGACCGTTTCCCGAGGTTCCGGATGATATCCATCGTCCTTTCCGTCGTTTTCCCTATGTCCTGGAGACCCTCAATGCTCTGGTAGATCGCCTTGCCGCCTTCTTCCGCCTCGCTGTATGTATTCCGCGCAAGCCTGTCTGCCCCTTCTATCCTGCCTGCCACCTCCTTGACAGTCCTTGTCATCTCCTCGATCGTACCCGATGTCTCCATCACCATGTTCTTGAGCGACTCGGTGTTCCGCGCGATCTGCTCGTTCGAAGCAAGCATGTTCTCTACCGTGAGGGAGGTCTCGCTCACCGCCTCGGTCATCGACGTCGTATTCCTTGCCGTCTGCTCGACGGCCACGAGCATCTGTTCGACCGTAGCCGACGTCTCCTCGACAGAGGCGGCCATGACACCGCCGCTTTTTCCCACCTGTTCAATGGAGGCAGCCATCTCGTTGATCGTAGCGGAGGTTTCATCCACGTTCGTAGCCAGGGCCTCCGTGTTCTTCGCCACCTGCGAAATCGATACCGACATCTCCTCGATCGATGAAGTGGTCTCGTCGGTTGCCGCAGCCTCCTCCTGGGCTGCTTGCGAGATCTGATTGGCCCCGCGAACGACCTTGTCCGCCGAGAGGGCCACATGATAAGACGCCTTAAGGGATTCGCCGACCAGCCTTCTGAGGTTTTTCACCATCGTGTCAAAGGAGACGGCAAGACCGCCGATCTCGTCGGAACCAGCCACCTCCAGTTTCTGTGTAAGGTCGCCCTCCGCCGTTTTTTGCGTTGCCACGGCAAGACGGGCGACAGGGCCTGTAATGCTGCGGCTGATCAGAATGCCGATGATAATCGCGAGGGTGATGGCCCCGGCTAAGATGCCGAGCATGAGAGCCGTCATCTTCCGTGTCATGTCGTTCACCGATGTCTCAAGGGCATTCGACCGCCTTCTTCCATCGCCTGCAAAGTCCTGGGCTGCCTTTTCCATTCTGTGGATCGCTTCCTTGTACTGGCGCATCGCATCATTGCCGGCCTGAGGGGTCTTTATCCTGCCGGCCTGAACCATCCCGTATATGTTGTTGAACCCCGCGGTATATGCGGCCAGTTCCCCTTTCATCGCCCGTATCGTTTCCTTGTCTCCCGGGATGGTGGCTGCCTGTTCGAGTCCCCTGATCTCGCCGGAAAGCTCCTCATTCGCCCTGCTCCATTTGTCAAAATAACCCTGTCGGGCCTCCCGGGAGTCCATATTGAGGAAGGTGTCTTTTTCGAACCTCCTCAGATCTATCACGAGGGCGTGCGCCCGGGCGGAGTGGTCTGCAATCCTGAAGTCGCCGCCGAGCGTTCTGAGCACCATTTGGGAAACCGAATGGAGTCCCCAGTACCCCGAGGCCCCAATCGCAACCAGCAGAAGCATTACGAGGCCGAACCCAAGCCCGAGTCGCACCCCTATTTTCATGCCCTTCACCATTGTCTCCTCCTCATGACATGCGCAGCGTCATTTTTCTATAACGTTTTGCTGACGACGAGCCGGCTGTAAAAGTCGCACTCGCGGCAGTTGTGGATCTTAAGGGCATAGGTGCCCTGCACCCTGCCGCCGCACATGGTACCCGCAACGAGGTAGCATACACGGCCACCTTTGGGGTAGGCCGGACAGTCACCTGTCTCGTCTTTTCCGCATTTCTTGAATTCCCAGCAGTTAGTCTTCTTCTCCATATATGCCTCCCTCGTTGTTCATGTCCTTCACTTCGATTTTTTCCCTCCTCAACAGTCTTTCGAGATCGAGCAGGATGACAAGCCCGTCCCTCAGTTTCGCAACCCCGGTGATATAATCCGTATCGACCTCGAGCACCTCTTCAGGGGCGGACTCAATGGCGGCTGCCTGGACCCTGATCACATGGGAGACAGAATCCACGAGAAGACCGATTACTTTTTCCCCGACCTCCGCGACGATGATCCTCGAGGCCCTGTCCGGCTCGACAGCCGAAAGCTTCAGTCTCTTTCTCAGGTTCAGAACAGGCAGTACCCTGCCCCGCAGATTTATCACTCCTTCCATATAGGAAGGTGAATTCGGCACCATGGTGATACCTCCAACCCTCACGATCTCCCGGACCTGGCGGATCGGGACGCCGTACTCCTCCCCCAGGGCGAATGTCACGAGATGGAAATCCCTGTGCTCCTCCGTATTCAGCACATCCCCGGCAAGCCCCGAAGCCGGCAGATGCATATCAGACATGCCTGTTACTCCTCATCTTTCCCTTTCATCGGGTTGTCCTCAAGAATGACAGGACATCGATGATCAGGACGATCCTGCCATCGCCGAGGATCGAGGCGCCGCCAATGCCCTCGGACTTCCCGAAGGTGTCATCGAGGGGCTTAACAACGATCTCCTGCCGCCCCCTCAGCCTGTCCACCGCAAGGGCTATGAATTTCTCGGCCCTCCCGACGATAACAAGGTAGAGCTTTTTTCCGCGCCGTCCCTGGAGCCCAAAGAATTCGCCGAGCCTCACCACCGGCATCACCCTCTCTCTGAACCTTATTACCTCCCTGTTGTTTATCATGTGGATATCATCCTCTCTGACCCTGATGCTCTCGTCGACAGCGCTCATCGGTATCGCATATACCTCGCCGGCCGCCTCAGCCATAAGGGCCGGGATAATGGCAAGGCTCAGGGGAAGTCTGATCGTAAAGGTCGTCCCCTCCCCCTCGATGCTTTCCACGGAGATCTGCCCGTTCAGTCTGCCGATGTTCCTGCCGACGACATCGAGCCCAATGCCTCTGCCTGATAGCTCTGTGACCTCATCCCTTGTCGAAAATCCGGCTGAAAATATGAGGGAGGCGATATTTTCCCCTGTGACCTGATCGTCGGAACCGAGCAGCCCTGCCTCGACCGCCTTTCTCCTGACCTTTTCCTTGTCTATGCCTCTTCCGTCATCCCGGACCCTGATAACGATCTGGCTTGATTCCTGCGCGGCAGACAGAGTGATGGAGGCCCGGCGATCCTTGCCTGCTGCGAGCCTTTCCCCGGGCATCTCCATTGCGTGGTCGATCGCGTTTCTGATGATATGAAGGAGCGGCTCTTCAAGCTCGTCGATAACGGTCTTGTCGAGTTCGGTATCTTCCCCCGAAAGAATGAGCCTCACTTCCTTCCCCTGCGACTTCGAGAGGTCGCGTACCATCCTGTGGAACTTGCTGAATACATGGCCGACCGGAAGCATCCTCGCCTTCATGATGCCCTCCTGCAGGCCCGCTATCGTCTTTCCCATGAGTTCAAGCCCGTTTTGCAATTCCTTCGTGAGAGACTTCTGCGGCACCACCTGTCTTATATCGGAACCGATCTGGTTCAGTCGTGTCTTGAAGATCAGCAACTCGCCCACAAGGTCCAGGAGAGAATCGAGCCGTTTGAACTCCACCCTGATCGTATCCGTCCTTGCGCCAAGGTACGTGGCAGGATCGTTGGCTGCAGCCCCCGCGGTATCCCGTGATCCCTCTGAGAACCTTATGAGGGCAAGGGTCTCGCCGGCGAGGTCAGGCCTCGCAGAGGGGTCTTCTCCGATCTGCCGGAACACCCTTCTCATCACATTTGCACTTTCGAGGAGGGGTTCAAGGGCCTCTTCGAGCCTGATCTCCCCGTCGCCCGTTTCCTTGATGATTTCCTCGACATGATGGATATACCCCTTGAGCGATTCAAAGCCCATCATGCCCGAATTACCCTTCAGGGTGTGAAGCGCGCCGAGTGCGGCATTTATCTGCTGTTTGTCACGGCCGCTTTTTTCCATTGAAAGGAGCACGCCGTCGATGACGTTCAGATGGCCTTCCGCATCATCGAGGAAATCCCTTATGAGATCGGCATATTCCATCCGGGATTTCCCGTCACTCCATCACAGCGGTAAGAAAGGGGGGTTTCTTTGCGAGAACCTTCTCGATCAGTTCGTAGAGCATGGGGGGCTTGAAAGGCTTTACGATGTAGCCCCAGGCCCCGAGTTTCAGCGCCCTCAGGGTATCTTCTTCCTTCCCCTCGGTGCTGATTACGATGATGGGTATCTGCCGGTAGATATTCTCCTGTTTGACTTTCTCCATGAACTGTATGCCGTTCATCACCGGCATGTTGATGTCCAGAAGGATGAGGTCGAAGTTGCTTTCGCGTGAAAGCACATCGAGCGCTTCGAGGCCGTTCATGGCATCAACTATTTTGCATCCACCGTATTTGTTCAGCACAAGCCGGTACATCGAATGGATGAGCTGGGAATCGTCTACGATCAGTATCTTATTTAACTCTGCCATGTCTTCTCCTTTTTCCCTTCAGGGTCACGGCTAATTCCGCGCATATGCGGCCGGGATGGTTATGCCAAGTGAAGCGACCTTGGAAATAAGGTTCGGAATCTCGATGGGTTTCTCATAGTAATGGAACGCGCCCCGCCTGTATGCATCCTCCTTTATGGCCTCCGATCCGTAAGCGGTCATGATGATCACCTTGGTGTCGGCATTTTGCTCTTTTATGTAACTGAGAAGTTCGAGACCTTCAATGCCGTACATGCCGCTGAGCCGTATGTCGGCTATCACCAGATCAAATGTATAGCGCGCAAGCGCCTCCTCCGCCTCCTCGATCCTGCTGCTTGTGATGACCGTCGTATCCTTTGTGTTAAGCAGATGTGAGAGAGTCATCAGGATGGTCGGCTCGTCGTCGACAATGAGAATCTTTTTCATTCATACCCCCTTTCGCTGTTCTATCAGCCTGAGATCTCCGCAAGCGCTGTGCCAGAAGGATGTGGCCGGAGAAACCTCAGGAAGGCATGCCGAAGCATTTGTTTTTGTGTAATTTCCAGGAAAGAATGGTTTCAGACAGGCTGAAAGGGCGCCCGGACTTCAGGAGGGATAGGGCGAAAACCGGACAGCCCGACCGAAAACCGGTCGCAGCGAAGCATGTCAGAGGTTATAGAGCTTTATCTTTTCGTTGAGCGTGGATCTTGCAACACCGAGGATCTGGGCAGCCTTTGTCCGGTTGCCGGCGGTCACGCACAGGATCCTGCTTATGTGGTTTCGTTCCACCTCCGTCAGGGTAAGGGGCTCATCCCGGGGGGCTTCCTGCGCAGGAAGAATAAAGTGCTCAACCGACAGCTGCCCATGGCGGCAGAGGATGGCGGCGCGTTCGATCACATTTCGCAGTTCCCGCACATTCCCGGGCCACGAATAGGAGCCGAGAAGGTCGAGGGCATCCATGGTGAAACCACCTATCTCCTTCTTGCCAAGCGCCTTACTGATCTCGCCGACCAGGAATTCCGCTATTACAGGAATATCTTCGGCCCTTCTCCTGAGCGGCTCAAGGGTAAGGGGCATTACATTCAGCCGGTAATACAAATCCTCTCTGAAGGATCCCTCCTTCACCAGTGCGCCGATGTTTCTGTTTGTCGCCGCAATCACGCGGACATCGACCGGGATGTCCCGTGTGCCGCCCAGGCGTTTCAACGTCTTGCTTTCGAGCACCCTCAGGATCTTTGCCTGGGCGCTGCCGGGCATGTCCCCTATCTCGTCGAGAAATAGGGTGCCCCCGTCGGCAAGCTCAAAGAGTCCCTTCTTCGTCTTCTTCGCATCGGTAAAAGCGCCTGCCTCATAGCCGAAGAGTTCGCTCTCCACTATATGCTCGGGAATGGCCGCGCAATTGATATCGATAAAGGGCTTCTCGCGCCTCTCGCTGAGCCCATGGATGTTTCTTGCAACAAGTTCCTTGCCCGTACCCGTTTCCCCCTGTATGAGGACAGTGGTGGACGCATTTGCCGCAAGGAGGCTGATCATGTGGATAAGACCCTGCGTTGCCTTGCTTCGTCCGACAATGGGATACGGCGATTCCCGGTAGAGCGACGCCTCCTGCCTGATCTGTTTTATCCCCAGGCTCTTTTCGACGATGACGGCCAGCTCGTCCATGTCGATCGGTTTCTGGAAATAATATTCCGCCCCGAGTTTCATCGCCTTCACCGCTTCGCCGATTTCTCCGTAGCCGGTCATGATGATCACCGGAATTTCAGGAAATGACTTCTTTATCCCGGACAGGACTTCTATCCCGTGGAGGTCCGGAAGCCTCAGATCGAGTATCACTGTATCGGGGATCTCCCTGAGGGCGGTCTCCAGTCCCTCTTTGCCCTTTGTCGCTATCAGGACGCCGCAGCCTTTCTTTTCAAAAAAAGTCCTGAGCGCAAGGCCGATCGTTTCATCGTCCTCCACGATCAGAAGGAGCGGCTTCATCCCCGTCCCCTCTCTTTCGCGTCGAAGAGCGTCTTCACCTCATCCATGAGTTCGTTGATGTCCTTGAACTGGCGGTAGACCGAGGCAAACCTGACATACGCCACCTTGTCGAGATCCTTCAGCGCAGACATGATCTCTTCCCCTATCCACGAACTCTGGACCTCCCTGACGCCGAGTCCCATGAGCTTCTTCTCGATGGCCTCCACGATCGCGTCGATCCTGTCGGTCCCGATCGGCCTTTTCTTGCAGGAGATGAGCAGGCCGTCCCTGATCTTGGAGACGTCGAAGGGCTCCCTCCGGCCGTCCTTTTTGACGACCATCGGAACGACGTCCTCCACCCTCTCATATGATGTGAACCTCTTGCCGCACCTCAGGCACTCCCTTCGGCGGCGGATGGCGCTTCCCTCCCTGCTCGTCCTCGAGTCGATGACCTTGTCTTCGTTGTTCTCACAAAAAGGGCATTTCATCGGAATTGCCAGTGTCAGTGATCAGTGTAAGCAAAGGCGCTGTCTGAAATATTGCACCAGGTGCTGCCTTTTTCCCCGTACGTCCCTGCATCGTGTCACCCGTTACCGGCACTGCTCATCGACACTAATCCCTGTAAATGGGGAATGCGTTGCAGAGTTTTTTCACCCTTTCGGCGTTGGCCCGTATGGCCTCCGGTTCCTTGCTGTTGTTGATCACAGCGGAAATCAGCTCCGCTATCTCAACCATCTCCGCGGTCCCCATTCCGCGGGTCGTGATGCTCGGCGTTCCAAGGCGTATCCCGCTGGTTACGGCCGGCGGCCTTTCGTCATAGGGTATGGCATTCTTGTTCACGGTGATGCCGGCCTTGTCAAGCGCGTCTTCCGCATCCTTGCCGGTTACGCCCTTGCCGGTGAGATCGACAAGCATAAGATGATTGTCCGTCCCTCCCGAGATGATGCTGAAGCCCTTCCCGATCAGTTCGCGGGCAAGCGTGCGGGCGTTATTTACCACCGCCTCCTGATACCTGCGAAAGTCGGCGCCCGTCGCCTCCTTCAGGGCAACCGCCTTTGCCGCAATCACGTGCACGAGCGGCCCTCCCTGTATGCCGGGGAATATCATCTTGTCTATCGCCTTGGCGTACTCGGCCCTGCACATGATCATGCCGCCGCGCGGACCCCTGAGAGTCTTGTGCGTCGTGGTTGTCACAAAGTCGGCGTAAGGCACCGGCGAGGGATGAAGTCCCGCAGCAACAAGGCCGGCGATATGGGCGATATCGGCCAGAAGATATGCGCCCACCTCCCTGGCGACGTCCGAGAAGGCCGCAAAATCGATCGTCCTTGAATACGCGCTTGCACCGACAACGATCATCTTCGGCTTTTCCGACGTGGCGAGCCTTCGGATCTCGTCGTAGTCGATATATCCCTCCTTGTTTACGCCGTAGGAGACGTTGGTATAAAGGGAACCCGAAAAGTTCACCGAGGCGCCGTGCGAAAGGTGGCCGCCATGGCTCAGTCTCATTCCAAGGATCTTGTCACCGGGTTTCAGGACGGAAAAATAGACGGCCATATTGGCCTGTGAGCCGGAATGGGGCTGGACATTCACATGCTCCGCTCCGAAGATCTGCTTGGCCCGTTCGATAGCCAGGGTTTCGACGGCATCGGCGTACTCGCAGCCTCCGTAGTATCTCCTGCCCGGATATCCCTCCGCATATTTGTTCGTGAAGATCGACCCCTGGGCCTCAAGGACAGCTCGGCTGACGTAATTCTCCGACGCGATGAGCACGATCTTTTCGTGCTCTCTGTCTCTTTCCTTCCGCATCGCCTCCCATACTGCGGGATCGACTTCTCTAAGGCTATCTCTTTCCATTTGCGTTTACATTTCCCTCTATGATTTTTATCTTGTGGAGCCTTCTGAGGTGCCTGTCTCCTTCGAACGAAGTAGACATCCACGTCTTTACGATCTCCGCGGCCAGGTCCTTTCCTATGATCCTTCCGCCCATGACGAGGATATTGGCATCGTTGTGGAGCCTGCTCATCCTTGCTGTGAAGAGGTCGTTACAGAGGGAAGCCCTCACATTGGGGAATTTGTTTGCGACCATGGACATGCCGATGCCGGTGCCGCAGATGAGAATACCTCTTTCGATCTCCCCGGATGAGACAAGCCCGGACACCTTTTCGCCGAAATCGGGGTAGTCCACGGAACCTGTAGAGTTGGTGCCGCAATCAAGAATCTCCATACTAAGGTCCCTGAGGATACGAACAACCTCTTCCTTGAGTTCAAACCCGGCGTGGTCGCTTCCTATCGCTATTTTCACGGGATACACCTTTCTCGCCCGCCGCCTTCGTGCCCCACGGAAGGGGGGGAAACTTATTAATATCAGGATATTATCTTATCCGAGTGATCATTTCCAAGTCAAGAAAGCTGCCCAGATGCGGCCGCAGTCAATATTTCACTTTTTTTGATGTAGAATGGATGTAAGACTTTCACTGTAATTTCATACACCGGTGGATGATATGAAGGAAAAAAAGATGAAAAAAGACGTCTTGCTGCCTCCCGAGGCGCGAAAAATTCTGAAGCAGGATTTCAGTCAGCTCGAACAGCCTGTGAACGTTTTCATTTTTGTTGATGAGGAAAACAAGGAAAACAGGCCATTCGGCGAATTCGCAGTGAAGTTTCTCGGGGAACTTGCCGAGATCACGGACAAGATCAGGCCGGTAGTGGAGAAGATCACCGGTGAGGTCGCCGCGAAATACGGCGTCTCGCGCGCCTCGGTGATCCTTATAGAACCCGAAAAATACCACATACGTCTCATCGGCGCCCCGGGCGGTGAAGAGGCGCACACCCTCATTGTCGCCCTCCTCATGGCCTCTACCGGAAGGACGATCCTTTCGGAGGAATCCAGGAAGAGGCTGAACGAACTGAACGAAAGCAGGGATATCAAGGTATTCGTGAGTCCCACCTGCCCCTATTGTCCCCATCAGGCTGCAACGGCGATAGCAGCGGCAGTCGAAAAGCCGGGGATGGTCAGGGCGGAGATCATCGAGATATTCGAAAACAAGGACCTGGCGACACAATACAATGCCTTTTCCGTGCCGCAGACATTCATCGACGACCATCTCGTGGGACTCGGCCTTCAGCCGCAGGAGGTGGTAATAGAGGAACTCCTGAGCGCAGCTCCCGTCAAACCAAAGGCTGCAGAGTATGGTGAAAAGATCGAAAAAGACCTCGTGATAATGGGGGCGGGGCCGGCAGGGCTGACAGCCGCCATCTATGCGGAAAGAAGCGGGCTTAAGTCCGTTGTCCTCGAAAAGGCAAATATTGGGGGACAGGTCTCGATCACCCCTGTTGTCGAAAATTATCCCGGATTCACACGGATTGCCGGAAAGACGCTCATGGACATGATGGCTCAGCAGGCGATCACCTACACAGATATTCACGAAGGGGAAGAGGTGCTCGACATCCGGCACACCGACGACACCTACGAAGTCACCACCGACAGGACGAAGTATATCGCTAAGGCGATCCTGATAGCGACAGGCGCTGACAGCAAGAAACTGGGCGTCCCCGGAGAAGCGGAATTCTTCGGCAGGGGGGTGAGCTATTGTGCCTCCTGCGACGGATATTTCTTCAAGGACGGCAAGAAGGTGATCGTAGTCGGTGGCGGGAACACGGCCGCCACAGAGGCCATCTACCTTAAGAATATCGGCGTCGATGTTACCATCGTTCATCGACGGGATGCACTGCGGTGCGAACAGGCCCTGAGACAGAGCATCGAAGACAGCAAAATTCCTGTGATATGGAACACGATCGTCAGGGAGATCCGCGGCGAAAAACTGGTCAATTCAGTAGTTCTCGAAAATACCGGGGACGGCTCACTGAGTACGCTCCCTGTCGACGGAGTTTTCGTCGCGATAGGATACGTGCCCAACAACGAGACCGCCATAAAGCTCGGGGTCGAAGTTGACAGTCAAGGGTACGTGAAGGTCGATGACAGGCACAGAACCAGTGTCAAAGGCGTTTACGCTGCCGGTGATATAACCGGAGGGTTCAAACAGATCGTGACAGCAGTCGGCCAGGGCGCTGTTGCGGCAAACTCGATATTCGAAGACATCACGAACCCTTACTGGATAGAGGCAGAGGCAGAAGCAAAGACATAATAAATAGAGAAACGTGAAACAGGATCAGACGCGAAGGGTAAGTCTTCCCTTGGCCTTTTTTTCTATCTTGAATTTCTCGACGACGTCGCCTCGGGCGGGCGGGACTTTCACGCTGTACTCCCTGCCCTCACCCGTAATATTCACTTCCACTGCGGGCAGATGTCGCGCGTCGGAATATCGGGCGCAAAGAGCAGCGGCAATCATTACGATCTGGTCGTCCGCTTCGCCCCGCACAAGTGTAACCGGACTTCCGAAACCCGGAACACGCAACAGCATTCCCTGCTCATTGAAGAGACTGACGAGTTCCCCGTTTTCTGCCTCGTCCCTTCCTACGATCACCTTGCACCCGGATGAGACTCTGAAATGTCTCCCCACCCTGAGCAGCTGCAGATCTTTCAGCGACGGGTCCGGGTCGTGATCGAGAAGCTCCTTCAGCCGATAGGAGTAATTCGGCTCGGTGAGCAGACATCCTCCGGCAGGCGCCGGATAATCGGTGAGGCCGAATTCGGCTGCCAGCGCCATCTGGGGTTTTCTCGTGCGACCGTTGAAGCCGTAAAGCAGTTCCCTGTCGACGATCCCCTTTTCTTCCGCAATGGTAGGCCTCAGCAGCTTCGCACTCAGGGGCCGAAGGACCCGTCCCCTCAGGCCCGTCTCCCTGTCTATGATATCGAGGGAGTCCCGCCTTTGGCTCATCGGCCTCTGGCCGAGAACCTCCCCGGTAATGATAAACTCTGCCCCCGCCATATCCATGAATTCCTTCGCCTCATTCAACATCAGGATGCGGCAGTCCATGCAGGGGTTCATGTTCTTGCCATGGCCGAATTTCGGGTTCTTGACGATTTCGACAAATTTCCCGGAAAGATGGCAGAGCTTCACCTCGAAGCAGAATTTTTCTGCTGCAGAAAACGGGTCTTTTGAACAGGAAGATCTGTCGCTGATATCACAGCCGAAGTGGTTCATAAAGTTGACAGCCTTGACCTCAATCCCCTGCCTCTGCACCGTCAGGATGGCGAGGGTGCTGTCGAGACCGCCGGAATACAGGGCAACAGCCCTTACCCTGCTCATTCGAAGGACCCCAACAACTGTTCCGGCGTGGCGACTGCCGTGCCTACTTCCGCCACAACAACTCCGGCAGCGTGATTGGCAATCACGGCGGCCTCCTCCATGTTGGCTCCCGAAACATGGGCAAGGGTAAAGGCAGAGATAACGGTATCTCCTGCGCCGGTGACGTCATACACCTTTTTTGCCACCGTCGGGATATTGGACACCCCGTCCTTTTCAAAGAGGCTCATGCCCTGTTCACCCCTTGTGACAAGCACGGCCTTACATCTGAGGGTTTTCATCAAAGCCCTGCCCGCCTTCAGGAGCGTTCTTTCGTCCTTTATCTCGATGTTCGAACCGCTTGAGGCCTCCATCAGGTTCGGCGTTATGAGCGACACCCCGCGGTAAAAGGGGAAGTGACCGACCTTCGGGTCAACAGCAATGAACATGCCGGCATCTCCCTTTCCCTTCCCTATCGGCTTTGACGCGCTGATAATACTCTTGATCAGTTCGGGAGTGATCATTCCCTTCTTGTAATCCGAAATGATGATACCGTCGTAACTTTTACTGATCGACCGCAGATATTTCATGATCCCTGCCAGCACCCTTCCTTCGACATAGTTGCTGTCTTCACGGTCGAACCGGACCACCTGCTGGTTATGCGCGATGACACGCGTCTTTACGGTCGTCGGACGATTGGAAACGAATATGCCTTCGCAGTCAACCCCTTTCTGGCCGAGCATATCCATGACAACCTTTCCCGTCGCGTCCCTTCCCACGATGCCGACCACCGACGCCTTTCCACCCAGGGAAACAATATTGTGGGCGACGTTTGCGGCGCCTCCGAGCATAAAGCTCTCCCGGGTCACCTCCACTACCGGCACCGGGGCCTCGGGCGAGATCCTGTTGACCCTGCCCCATATATAATGATCGAGGATAAGATCACCGACGACGAGGATGCGCTTGTTTCTGAATTCACCTATGATGCGGCTGTAATCCATTTTTTACTATACCTTAGGGCAGCTTTAAATTTAAAGTTTCAGACTGCCGTAGAAAGCGGGTCATTCAACTCGCTTTCTACGGTGAATGAAGAGTTGCAGTTCAGAAGCTGAGCGTGATAGCGTGTTTAAGGACAACCGGATTCTTTATCTCAAGCCCGAGTGCGGCCTTCGTGTTCAGGTCGTTATAGAAACTTCCCGCGTGCATATAACCCGCATCGGCGACATACGTGAGGTTCTTCGCTATGTTATAAGTGATCCTTCCGTCGATTTCCCAGCCCACATCTTTGGAAAGCCCGGTATAAAGCTTCCCTTTGTAATATGTGTTGCCCTCGGACGCCCTCAGGATATACCCATCGACAGACGCCTTAATATTTTTCACCGGTGTGACATCAAGGCCAAGGTTGTAATAGGTTGTGTTGCTGATGCCACTTAGAGTTCTGCCCGCTGCTGTCACGAGGTTGTAATCGTATATAAGGGTGAAGTGCTGGTTGCTATCGAGATAGGTCTCGAACTGTTTATCCTTGCCAGGGTCGCTCGTGGGACCGCTCCCGTAAGCGAAGCTCGCTCTGAGGTTAACGGGGCTAACCATGTAGTTCACCCCCGCAGTAGCAGCCCAGCCCCTGAAATCCCTGCTGCCTGCGCCCGCGCCGAAGAGGGTGTTATCGGCTTTACCAAACTGTATGTCCGCCGAAAACTTATAGCCGAGGCCTGAGATATTTCCGCTGCCCGCCAGTTCGAAGTCCTGGTGGCTGAAGTCGAGTTTCGGCAGGTTAAGAAATGTATAGTTGATACCAACGGTATTCTTGTCATCGATCTTGTACGTAACGATCCCGACGTAGCCGTCCAGATCGGTATTGTTGTCGAACATGGAGCCGGTCGAATTAACATTATTGAAAGTCGGTATCGTCGTGGGAACACCGTCTCCGGCAAGCTTGATCGTAAGCAGGTCTGCCTCCACCTGTTTGGTGAGATTCGCAAAGAGGACTATCGCGTCGTCGCCGAATTTGGTGTGATCAAAGAAAGTCCCATAGCCGAGAGAAAGCGGCATATGGCCGACTTTTACACCCGCCGGCAATCCGAGAAGTCCCGAGCCGCTGTACATTATCCATGCCTGAAGAATTTCGAGAGTGGTCGGCTTCGAGTCGAAGTTGCCCCATATATAAACGTCTTTCGTGTGACTGAGGGCGGTGTTCGACGATTCAAGCTGCACCATGCCTTCTACGTTCGGTGTAACTTTAGCGTCGAGAGAGAGCCTAACCCTCTCGTCATACCACGCTGCCGAATTCGCCTTCACCGGCAGCATCGTATTTGTGGTAGGGCCCGTAGCCGGTCCGATATTGTCGTAGTACCAGCCTCTTACCCTGAGCTCACCCCCAAGTGTGATCTGGGTCGCGCCTGCCCCAACGACAGCCTGTGTCTCGGACGGGATTTCGGCGTGTATCGCATAGGCGCTCGCCGCAAAGCCCAGCAGAAATAATGCGGCCAGGATAACTGCAGATATTTTTTTCCCCATCTCTTTTCCTCCTATATAGAACATCACACAAAAAAGGCGGGTCTTTCGACCCGCCTTTTCCATTGCGCCTCATGGCGCCATGAGTTAGAAGCTGAGTGTCAGCGAATGCATGAGAACGACGGGGTTCTTCACGATGTCATTACCCGGCGTATTCAAAAGATCCTTATAGAAGCTTCCCGCATGCATATAGCCGGCGTTGACTTCGTAGGTAAGGTTCTTTGCGATGTTGTAAGCGATCTTTGCGTCGACTTCCCAGCCGATGTCCTTCGAAACATCAGAGCCAAAAGCATCCGTCTTCGAAGCCCTGAGGATGTAGCCATCAACAGAGGCCTTCAGGTCCTTCATGGGGTTAACATCTAAGCCGAGGTTGTAGTAGGTAGTGTTGGAAATACCGGTATCCGTGCCGCCGGTAAGGGTACCACCTGTAATCACGCCAGCTGTCATGACCTGGTAGTCATAAACGAGGGTGTAATGCTGGTCGTCGCCGAGGAATGTAATGAACTCGTTGATGTCGTTGGTATTGCTCTTATTACCGCTTCCATAGGCGAACATCGCCCTGAGGTTGACAGGATCGAGCTGATAGTTCAGGCCAGCCATGGCAGCCCAGCCTTTTGCCTTATGATCCTGGCCCGCAGCGTCCGTAAACACGTTGCCGAACTGCACGTCTACAGAGTACTTGTAACCAAGCCCGGAGATATTGCCGTTGCCGGCGAGTTCGAGGTTCTGGAGGCTGAGTTTGTTAAACCCGGTAAAGATGCTCGGATCATTGGGGGTCGGGGTCGACGACTGGTTAAGGTAGGTGTAGTTCAGACCGATCGTATTCTTGTCGTCGATCTTGTAGGTGGCGATGCCGACATAGCCGTCAAGGTCATTGGTGTTCTTGTATATGCCGCCCGGCCCCTCAGAAAATTTGATCGTCAGAAGGTCCGTCTCCAGCTGCTTCATAGGATTGGCAAAGAGAACGATCGCGTCGTCGCCATATTTCGTGTGATCAAAGAAGACTCCCTGACCGAGGGCAAGAGGCATATGACCGATCTTCACGCCGGCAGGAATACCGAGAAGGCCGGAGCCGCTATACATGACCCATGCCTGGAGAATGCTGAGGGTAGTCGGCTTTGAGTCAAAGTTGCCCCAGGTGTATGAATCCTGATTTCTGAAAGAACCACCCTTGAAAACGCCGCCATCGGTTTCGAGCTGCACCATGCCTTCGACGTTCGGGGTTACCTTTGCGTCGAGGGAGAGTCTCACCCTCTCGTCATACCATGCCTGAGAGTTCGTCTTGGTAGGCGTAGGTCCGATCAGGAGAGGGAGCCCAGCATCGAGGAGGGTATTGCCAGCATTGTCAATATTGTCCTCATACCAGCCCCTTATCCTCAATTCACCGCCAAGGGTGATCTGGGTGGTGCCTGCGCCGACTACTGCCTGGGTCTCAGACGGTATCTCAGCGTGAATTGCGAATGCGCTGGCCGCGAAGCTCAGTACGAATAATGCGGCTAAAAGTATTGCGAAAATCTTCTTCAATGTACTGTTCCTCCTTCTTGGAAGTTGGAAGCCGGTCATCAATCCGGCTGTTGGTTATCCGCCGAGGGCGGACTTGATAAAAAAATTTACTTCTGCTTCTGTGCCTATCACCTCCTCTTCGAATTCCTGCTTCCTATGGAAGCTGCTTTCATGAAAAAAAATAATATGCCTTGAAATTTTGAATTTATATCATTCATCTCTTCACTTTGTCAAGATATTTCATATCTAAATGTTACATGCCCGCAACTCTGAAGTTACAAAGCTGTTACCAGACATGCAAGAAGAAAGCCAATTACCGGGGATCATCATTTTTTTATTCAAAAAAAATTATGTAGTGTTTCCTGTAGGTTATTTTCCGGACAACTTTACATGGTTCACGCGCGCTGTCGCGACATGTATTCATTTTTCAACACGTCCTTGCAAATACACCACAGATTGATGGCTTGCGGGACAGATTTTGTGCATGCCCGGTTCTCTGTGGATACTGGCATTCAGGAGGGGACCGCAAGAATTGCTCCCACATTTACTTCAGATATTGTTCACCTGACTCCGATGCTTTCGTTGTTATGTTAAAATTAGCGGTATGCTCAAAATTATCCACAAGACTGTCTTTAAAGAACTCTTCCTCACCTTTTTATTAACAATCGCCTTTCTAAATTCAGTTTTGATGATGGAAAAACTGCTGAGGCTGAGCAAGCTGCTGGCGGGTGTCGGGGCCACGGCACTCGACATGATGCGGATAATATTTTTTCTGCAGCCCCAGCTCCTCATTCTCACGATCCCGATGTCGATGCTTTTGGCAACGCTCCTTGTCTACGGGAGGATGCATATCGACAGCGAGATCATTGTTCTCAGGGCGAGCGGCATGGACTTCCCCGGCATCTCAAGGCCGGTGATAATGCTCGGGCTGCTGTGCTTTGCGGCCGCCTTCGCAGTCAGTTTCTATCTGGGGCCGTCAAGCGGCATAAGGCTGCGCCAGCAGATTACAAAGACGATCTCCTCGCGTGCGCCCCTTGCGATAGACGAGGGGACCTTCAACACCTCCTTCAAAGACGTCGTGATAATCGTCAAGGGGAAGAAAAACAGGGACACACTCCGGGGAATTTTCATCTACGACGAACGTTCCAGGGAGGAGCCAAAGGTGCTGATGGCAAAAGAGGGAAAGATTTTCATGCAGGGCGGATTCGATATAGGGCTCGACCTCAAGGACGGGTATATCAACATCATCAGGGGAGACAACACCACCGAACTTTTTTTTGACCGGTACAGGATGCTGTTGAGCCTCGACTCGGAATCGCCTGCTCCAAACAAGATAGAGTTCACCCCGTCGCAGCTTCTTGACAAGGCCAGGGCAGCGGAATCAAAGAAAGACCGGACAGCGTTCCTTCTCGAATTCAACCGAAGACTCTCCCTTCCTGCCGTCTGCCTGATCCTCATATTTCTTGGACCTTCCCTTTCTGTGTTATCCGGAAAATCGGGGAAGCTCGGAGGGCTTGCAGTCGGCCTGATCGTCTTCGCCGGCTATTATATGCTGCTGCTTTACGGTGAAAGCCTGGCAAATGCGGGACGGGTCCCCTACTATGTCGGGGCATGGTCGCCTGCCTTCCTCCTCGGCGTGTTGGCGTCCGTGCTGTTTGCGAAAGAGAGCGCAAGATGAAGATTGTACAGAAGCTTTACCTGAAGGACTTTCTCAAACTTCTGACGATGCTCGTCGTCGGACTGTCGGTCATCTTCAGCCTCATTGACCTTTCGGGCAAGCTCGACAAGTTCATGCCGGGCAAGCCGTCCGTGCAGAGCCTCGTTCTTTACGCGGTCTACAACATGCCGAGATTTCTCATCTACCTGCTGCCGATGGCTGTTCTCATATGCAGTCTCTTCACGTTCAGCCAGGCATCCCGGAGAAAGGAGATCGTGGCGATAAAGACGGCGGGCGGAAGATTGAAGTCGCTTTTCACCCCCCTTGTCGCGGCGGGCGCCTGTCTGAGCATCGTCGCCTTCCTTATGGGGGAGATAGTGCTGCCCGATTTTTCAAAGAGGTCGGTCGAACTGAGGAACACCCTCGCGGGAAAACCCAAGAAGATCGCCTTTAACGAAGGCGCTCTCTGGTTGAAGGACAAGGAGGGTTCGCCGGTAAAAATAGACCTCTACGTCGAAGACAGAAAGGTGGCTGAGGGGATAGTCATTTTCATAACCGGCAACGACATCCTGAGGGAAGAAATCATGGCGCAAAAGGCGTACTGGGATGGCAGTACCTGGGTCTTGCAGAATGCCAGAAGATACGACATGAGGACAGGGAAGGCGGAGAACATCAAATCGATGGAATACCCGGACCTTGGGTCTCCGGAACTCTTCCGCGAGAACATGAAGAAGCCTGACGAAATGGGTATGACTGAACTCTACCGTTATATGCAGAAGCTGAAGAAAGCAGGGTTCAGGGACACAAAACTCGCCGTTGATATAAACTCCAAGATATCCTTCCCGCTGATAAATTTTTTCATGATCCTGCTGGGTATCTCGCTGGCGTTACGGATGAACCTCGGCGGAGGCCTCTTCAGCGCCGGTCTCGGTCTCCTCATCAGTCTGAGTTACTGGTTCGGTTTCACCTTTGCGCTTTCCATGGGCTATGCAGGCATCCTGCCACCCGTCCTCGCCGCATGGACAATTCCCCTTCTGTTCGGAGGGGCTGCCGTATATCTTTACGTCACGATCCCGGAATAGCGGCTCAAAATACGGTACCCTGCCTGTTGTTTTTTAGGTATTCCGCGACATAATCCCTGTACCGCTTATGCAGTCTCCCCGTGATTTCGCCGACGCTGAACTTTCTTTCGTCGACGGACGAGACGGGCATCAGCTCGGCAGTGGTATTCGTGAAAAAAACCTCGGAGGCACCAAAGAGATCCTGAGGCGTAAATTTGCCCTCACGCACTTCGATGCCTTCCTTGAGCGCAGATGCAATTACCAGTTCTCTGGTTATGCCGTCGAGTATGCCGGCATCGGCAGCGGGAGTACAGAGCACCCCGCCGGCGACGAAGAATATGTTGCTTACGGTGCCTTCAGCGACGAACCCTTCGGCGTTCAGCATGACCGCTTCATAGGCCCCCTTCTCCTTTGCTTCGATCTTAGCCAGGATGTTGTTGAGAAAATTAAGGGACTTGATCTTGGGGTCGATGGCAGAAACGAGATTTCTCCTCGTCCCGGCTATGACAAGCCTCACACCTTCGCTGTAGAGGCATTCCGGATAAGGTTTGAACTGTTCTGCAAATACGACGAGCGTGGGCTCCCTGCATAGGGCAGGATCGAGACCTATAGGCCCCTTCCCCCGCGAAACGGTGATGCGTATATAGGCGTCGGAGAGATTATTTGCGGCGACCGTCCGAAGTACGGCCTCCTTCAGGTAATCGTCTCTTGGCAGACGAAGTTTTATCAAAGATGCCGACCGTCTGAGTCTTTCAAGATGCCTGTCCAACATAAAGACAACGCCGTCGTAGGCGCGCATTGTCTCGTAAATGCCGTCGCCATACAGGAATCCGTGATCGTACACGGATATCCTCGCCTCCGGTTCGGCGACGATCAGGCCATTAAGGAAAACATTCATGGTCTATTTTGCACGCTCTTCGATATCTTGCCAAGTCTTTTTCTTATCGGGTATTATCTTGAAGGGTGAAAATCATGTCATCTTCTCGGCACGAAGGGTACCTATCGCTCGTGCTTCATGCGCATCTGCCGTATGTCAGAAATCCCTATCACGAGTATTTCCTCGAAGAGAGATGGCTTTTCGAGGCTGTTACCGAGACTTACGTTCCGCTGCTTCATCTTTTCGAAAATCTCCTGAACGACGGTGTGGATTTCAGGATCACCCTTTCTCTCACACCAACGCTCCTCGAGATGTTCAACGATTCCCTCCTCATGAGCCGCTATCAGCGGCATCTCGACAGTCTCATCGAACTCGCAGGGAAAGAGGTTTCCAGGATAAGACGTGATAGCGAATTCGGCCCGGTTGCAAAGATGTACCGACTGCGTCTGCTCAGGATCAGGCGGCTGTTCGAAGAGGTTTACGGAAAGGATCTGACCTCTGCGTTCCGTGCCCTCCTGGGCTCCGGAAAGGTGGAAATCCTTGCCTCTGCAGCAACGCATGCCTTTCTCCCGGCCCTGATGAGCGAACCCGATGCCGCGGCGGTCCAGATAACGACCGGCGCGGGACACTTCAGGAAGACCTTCGGTCGAAACCCCTCCGGCATCTGGCTTCCCGAATGCGGCTTTCATCCGGGATGCGACGACCTGCTGAAGAAATGCGGGATCCGATTCTTCTTTGTCGAAGGCCACGGGCTCCTTAACTGCAGGCCCAAAACCAGCAAGGGCATTTACGCCCCGGCAAGGACTCCCGCCGGCGTGTTCGCCTTCTCCCGCGATTCAGAATGCTCGAGGCAGGTCTGGAGCGCAACCGGCGGATATCCGGGAGATTTCGATTACCGGGATTTCTACAGGGACGTAGGGTTTGATCTCGACGCCGGCTATCTCGCTCCCCATCTGCCCGAAGGCGTGAGGACCTTCACCGGCCTGAAGTATTACAGAATCACCGGCGGTTCGGCTGCAAAAGAACCATACATCCGCGAAAGGGCTCTCAGGAAGGCGAAAAAACATGCCCGGCATTTTTTGAAGAGCCGGGAAGACCACATTCGCTCTCTCAGGGAAAGTCTCGGGATCAGGCCGATCGTCACTGCAGCCTATGATGCGGAACTCTTCGGCCACTGGTGGTTTGAGGGACCGCAATGGCTCGGATACTTCCTGAAGATGGCGTCAAGGCAGGATGCCTTCAGGCTCGTAACCCCCTCGGAGTATATCTCCGAAAACAGGGCGGCGGAAACGGCGATGCCCTCTATGTCAAGCTGGGGTGACAGGGGCTACAGCTCTACCTGGGTGAACAGTTCTAATGTCTGGATTTACCGACATCTGAACAGGGCCGCGCGGATGATGAAAGAAACGGCGTCCCGAAACCCCGCGGCGAGCGGGATCAGAAAAAGGGCGCTCAACCAGGCGGCGAGGGAGCTTCTTTTATCAGAGGCGAGCGACTGGCCTTTCATGATGAAGACGGGCAGCGCAGCGGAATTCGCAAGAATAAGGGTGACAGAACATCTGGAGCATTTCTTCCGGCTTCAGATGGAGATAACAGAGGGAAGGATCGACGAGGCAAACCTGGGCAGGCTTGAACGGATGAACGCCATTTTCGGCGATATCGATTACCGGATATATGCCCGTGATGAAAGCAGGTTCAGACGAGAAGTTTGTCGAAGGGATAGGACTTTACGTACGTAAGGAATTCGTCGACCGCGTGAGAAGAGACGGTGTTTTTGCTGAGGATGAGCGAAAAGTCCCTGACTATCTTTTCCTCTTTGATCCTGAGGAGTTGAAGGGAGCCGTATTTGCTCTCCTTGCGCGCGGCCCAGCGGGAAATGATCGATACGCCGAGACCGTTTTCCACGGCCTCCTTGATCGCCTCGGTACTTCCAAGCACCATGGAGATCTTCATGTCCTGCGGCGAGATGCCGTGGCCGGCAAGAAATTTCTCTATCATCTGTCTCGTCCCTGACCCTCCTTCCCTGAATATGAAAGGCTCTTTTGTAAGCTCGCTGATAGAGATTTCCTTCTTCTTCGCCCAGGGGTGATAGGACGGGACAACGAGAAGAAGTTCATCGGGAAGCAGCTTTTCCACGACCATCTTCTGCCGCGTGACCTCCCCTTCGACAAGGCCGAGGTCGATGTTGCCGGAATTCAGGAGTTCCACCACCCTCTTTGTATTTCCCACTAAAAGGTGCAGCTTGATCTTCAGATGGGCTTTTTTGAAGTCGGTAATTACGCCGGGCAGAAGATAATTTCCTATGGTGGAGCTGGCGCCGATACTGATGCTGCCCTTCACAAGCCCGGTCAGTTCACCTATCACCTTGTCGGCGGACGCATAGAGGGTCAGTATCTCCTTTGCGTACTTATAGAGGATTTCCCCGGCAGGCGTAAGGGTCACTGTGCTGCTCGAGCGGTCGAAGAGTTTTGTCTCATAGATCTCCTCGAGCGCCTGTATCTGCAAGCTTACAGCGGGCTGTGTAAGATGGATGATCTCGGAGGTCTTCGAAAAACTCCTTGTCTCCGCCACCGTGCAGAAAACTTTCAGTTTGTGGTCTTCCATCGAACCCCCTTCACGCCCTGTAATTGTAAGCCGAAGCAGTCCATAAGCCGAGTTCTGTGTCCCGTAAGTAACGGGCTGCGGTCATTCCTCTCTGTCCGGGTCTTGCGACCGGGATCATGCGGCCTTACCCGTTCCGCCTCCCCTGTCGGGGATCGAAGGGGCCCCTCTCAGGGCGGAACCTATTTGGCCTTGTTCCAGGCGGGGTTTTCCAAGCTGCCGCGGTCACCCGCAACACTGGTGAGCTCTTACCTTCCGCCATTTCTGGACGGATCCGCCGGAGCGGACACCTTTTCACCCTTTCCCCGGAAGGACCGGGGTGGTTTCCCTTTCTGTGGCACTTTCCTTCCCGTCGCCGGGACTCCGTGTTACGGAGCGCCTTGCCCTATGGAACTCGGACTTTCCTCCTGCCAACGCCGTGACTGAAGCGGCAGGCGACCGCCTGTTCTGCTTCGGCAGTCTATAATAAAATTTAATTATTATATAACAACTTCTTGGATTTTTGAAAGGGGGGGCTGTTTAGCTTGCAGGCTGCTCTTCCCGCTCTTCTTCGAAGTAGAGGATTCTGCGACACTGGGGGCACTGGATGATTTCTTCTCTTTTCCTGATCTCGACAAAAAGCTGGGGCGGGATATTCATATTGCAGCCAAGGCAGACCTCGTTCTTCGTCCTTGTTACGGCAAGGCCGCTTCCGGTGCGCAGAATCGCCATATACAGGTTATAGACTTCCGGGGCAAGGCGCCCTACAATGCCTGCCCGCTCCTCCTTGAGGCGCGACAACTCTTCCTCGTGTTTTCTGACCTCAACGTCGAGCTCTTTTTTCAACTCCTCCATCTTTCTTATCTCGGCATTGAGTTTCTCTTCCTTCTCTTTCTGGGCCTTCCGGGAAACATCGATCTCCTCCATGACAACCAGGATTTCTTCCTCGATTCCGGATATACCCTTTTCGGAGGATTCTATCTCCTTGAGGTGGGCCTGATATTCTTTGTTCGTCTTGATATCCGAGACGCGCGCCTTCATCTTGGCTATCTTTTCATGGAGCTCTTCAAGAGACTTTTCCTTCTCGCGTTTCTTCTTCAGAAGCGCCTCTCCCTTCAGTTTCATCTTTTCGAGCTCCGCCGACGCCTGTTTGAGAGGCTCGTCAACCTCGTGGATGCGCAAAGGGACCCGCTCCATAAAGGCCTTTTTTTCGATGATGTGCGAATCCGCGTCCTGCAGCTGAACAAGAAGTTTGATAAGGTCCTTCACCAATCCTCCAAGAGTTCTGGTGGGCCCACCAGGACTCGAACCTGGGACCAACCGGTTATGAGCCGGTAGCTCTACCAGCTGAGCTATGGGCCCTGCAAAAGCATCGTGCGACAACAAAAAAAGAGACCTCTGCACACTCTCACGGATACCCGATCTGTGCAGCTCTCTTGTAGCCTCCTAATATAAACCCATCACATTCTTAAGTCAAGGGCTCTCAATGAAGGTCCTCAGCCACCTGCTTCTTGACGGGTGACGGAGCTTGCGAATCGCCTTCACCTCGATCTGCCGCACACGCTCCCTCGTGACATCGAATTCATTGCCAACCTCTTCGAGCGTATGGGGGAAGTCGTCGCCGAGACCGAACCGCTTCTTTATAATGACCTGCTCCCTCGCAGAAAGAGAGGAAAGGGCCTTCTCGATATTCTTCTTCATATCTTCGTCGATAGCGATATCGAGCGGCGACTGGGCGGCCTTGTCCTCGATGAAATCGCTGATATGGCTCTCCTCGTCTTCGCCGACCGGGGTTTCGAGAGAAACCGGCTCCCTTGCGATCCTCAGCATCGTTCTAACCTTCTCGACAGGAACATTCAGCCTGGCCGCCACCTCTTCAGGGAGCGGTTCTCTGCCGTTTTCCTGCACGAATTCATTCATGACCCGCGTCATCCTGTTCACCGCCTCGACCATATGCACAGGGACCCTGATCGTCCTCGACTGTTCCGCAATCGCCCTGGTGATCGCCTGACGTATCCACCAGGTGGCGTATGTGCTGAACTTATATCCCCTCCGGTATTCAAATTTTTCGACCGCCTTCATCAGCCCTACATTACCTTCCTGGATGAGATCGGAAAAACTGATGTTCCTCCCCACGTACTTCTTTGCGATGCTGATGACAAGCCGGAGATTCGCCTCTATCAAAGCGTTCTTTGCCTCACGGATCGCATTTTCCCCTTCAGAAAGGGTCACAAGCGCCGCCTTCATCTCTTCGTAGGCGATGCCGAAATACTCTTCCTTTCGCCTGATCTCCTCTACGAGGTCGGACCTCCGGTCAGAGGTCTCCATCTTGTCTGTCATGTCGCCGATGTCAGCCGCCGCCTTCCCGATCTCCTCTGAAAAGGCCGAAATCACATCGTCCCTCAGATTCAGCATGCGGATCTGCTCGATGACAAGATCGAGGTTTTTCGAAAGTTCATGCCCCATCAGGACCTTCGATGATCCGTCTGTTTCCCTCATGGCGCGGGCAAGCGCTTCTCTTTCCCTGTTGAGGAATTCGATTTTCCTGGTGATATCGAAGAATCTTCTCCTCTCCGCTATGATATCCCCTTCTTCGTCGTCCTCCCAGTTCTGCGTTAGTTCTGCCAGGGGCGCCTCCCCCGACTCTACCTTCTCGCCGATGGCAACAACCTTGTTCAGGGCAAAGGGCAGAGAGAAGATGACCCT
>JAWOKY010000007.1:0-3008 GCA_033853975.1 Thermodesulfovibrionales bacterium | reverse complement strand
ATATGGACCCGAAGAACGTCGACGTAAGGGTGGATTTGGGGACCTGCTACAGGAAAAACGGCAAGCCCGAAATAGCGGTGAGCGAATACAGGAAGGCCCTTGAGATCAATCCGGGGCACCCCATGGCCCTGAAGAACCTCGGTGTCGTTCTCGAATACGATATGAAGGACAGCAAGCAGGCGATCCAGGCATACGAGAAATACCTTCAGGCTGCGCCGAATGCTCCTGATGCCGCGAGGGTGAAGCAGGAGGTCGAGAAATTGAGGGCCGCAAAATAAGAGAGTATCCCTGCAGCGGCCGAATGGGAATGCATTTGCGGTCAGCCCGTCTTTCCCTCCCTCCGGAGTGATGGTGAGCTACACATCGCACGCGGACCTTCAGGAAAAGCTCGGCGCCCTTCCACGGAAGCCCGGCATCTATATCTTCAGGGACGAAAAGGGCGGGATCCTCTATGTCGGGAAAGCGAAAGACCTCAGGAACCGCGTGAGGAGCTATTTCCAGAAGTCTTCGTCTCTCGACATGCGGAAGTCCGCGATGGTTGAGGGCGTCAGGGATTTCGAATACACCGTCACCACAAACGAGCTCGAGGCCTTTGTGCTCGAGGCCAACCTGATAAAGCAGCACAGGCCGCGCTACAATGTTCTTCTCAGGGATGACAAGAGCTACCCGTACCTGAAGCTCACAGTCAACGAAAAGTGGCCCCGCATCTCGGTGGTAAGGAGGATACAGAAGGACGGCTCGAAGTATTACGGGCCTTATGTACCGGCCGGGGCGATGTGGGAGATCCTCTCTTTCATACGGAACCACTACAACATCCCCACATGCAGCTATTCACTCGAAAGACGCATGAGGCCGTGCATACAGCACCAGATAAAGAAGTGCGTTGCGCCCTGCAGCGGCGAGATCGACCACAAAGAATACATGGGCAGGATCAGGGAGGTCCAGCTTCTCCTGGAGGGGAAGAACAGGGGGCTTATAGAGGCCCTTGAAAAGAAGATGGAGAGGCTTTCTGAGGAGATGAAATACGAGGAGGCAGCGCTTGTGCGGGACAGGATATGGGCGATCCGCAAGATATCCGAGTCTCAGAAGGCGATAGCCCCCGAACTGGGAGATGTGGATGTCATAGGCATCTCAAGGAGCGAAGGTACGGCTGCCTTCAAGATGCTCTTCATACGAAACGGGATCATGGTCGGATCGAGAAATTTTCTCGTAAGAGACACCGCCGGCGAGACCGCCGGATATCTCGTCAGAAATTTTCTGCGCCAGTTTTACGAGAAGGAGATCCTGCCGCCGCCGGAAATCCTCTGTCCCTCTTTGCCCGAAGACCATAAACTTCTGACGTCATGGCTGTCGGAGAGAAGAGGCTCCCGGGTCAGGATCGCGGTGCCCATGAAGGGAATGAAAAGGAAGCTCCTCGAAATGGCCGAGGAGAATGCCGCGATTCTTTCGCACGACGATCGGACCAGGGCAAAAAAGGACGTGCTCGGAAACCTTGCCGCCTTCCTCGGATTTGAAAAAGTGCCCGACAGCATCGGGGCGTTCGATATCTCAAATATCGCCGGCAGAGAACCGGTCGGCGCCTTCGTTTACTGGGCCGAGGGAAGTTTCAGAAAGGAAAAATACCGACATATAAGGATGGATGCCGTCAAGGGCCCTGATGACTATTCGATGATGAAAGAGATGATCAGGAGGACGCTGAAGAGTCTCGACGGTCACCTCCCCGATCTTGTGATCATCGACGGCGGAAAGGCGCACCTGGACGCGGCGATGGAGGTGTTCAGAGAAAAAAATGTAACCGGCAGCGACGTTATTGCCGTCGCGAAAGACCCTGACAGGGCCTTTATCCCCGGAAGGGAGGAGCCGCTGAGTCTTGAAGAGGGAACTGCCGCATTGCTCCTCAGAAGGATCAGGGACGAGGTTCATCGTTTTGCGATCACCTATCATAAGAAACTGAGGGCGAAGAGGGTCCTAGAGTCTCCCCTTGAGAAAATCCGGGGCGTAGGCAAGAAAAGAAGATTTGCATTGCTCAGGCATTTTGGTAGTATAGATGCGATACGGAGAGCGTCGGTCGAGGAGATAGGCTCTCTGAAAGGCTTTCATAGAGGGCTTGCGGGAAAAATTCTCGACGCGCTCCGCACTACGAACAGTGAGAAGGTGAAATCATGAATATCTATATTTCGGGTTCTTTGGCGTATGACAGGATAATGGATTTCCCGGGAAAATTTTCAGACCACATTCTTCCCGACAAGATACATATCCTTAACGTCTGCTTCACTGTCAACGGCATGATCGAAAAATTCGGCGGTACGGCCGGCAATATCGCATACTCCCTCAGTCTCCTCGAAGAAAAGCCCGTCATCGTGGCAACGATAGGGAAGGACTATCAGAGGTACTTCGAGTGGCTGAAGAAAAACGCCCTTACGCTTGAGGGTATAAAGATCATCGAAGAGGAGTTCACTGCGGGCGCCTACATCACGACCGACAGGGCCGACAACCAGATAACCGGTTTCAATCCCGGCGCAATGAAGCATCCTTCGGAGTATTCCTTCGAAAACGCCGGAGCAGGTTCAATGGTTCTCATCGGTCCCGGAAACCTCGGGGACATGGCTGAATACGCAAGGCTCTGCAAGAGCAGGGGAATTCCCTATATATGTGACCCCGGCCAGTCCCTCACCGCATGGGACGGAAAGGCGCTTGCAGAATGGATCGACGGCGCACTCGGCCTCGTATCGAATGATTACGAGCTCGAACTTATTATGGACAAGACCGGCAGGGACAAAAAAGGGCTTCTCGCAATGACGAAGACTATCATCACAACCCTGGGCGAAAAAGGCTCCATGATAATCACCCCTGGAGGAGAGACCGGTATCCCGGCGGCAAAGGTAAAAGTAGTTGCCGACCCCACGGGCGCAGGCGATGCATACAGGGCCGGTTTTCTTAAGGGGCTCGTGACAGGACGGAACATCGAGACCGCAGCGAAGATGGGCGCTGTCGCCGGAGCTTACGCA
>JAWOKY010000006.1:0-3165 GCA_033853975.1 Thermodesulfovibrionales bacterium | reverse complement strand
CGCTGCTGGCGAGAGACGTTGATAATGAAAATTCGGGGGGCAGGTTCGTCGCGGTCGGGGCAAAGGCATGATCGGAAGCAACTTCAGCAGGAAGATCGCACACGTCCACCGTGTTCCCGTTGAAAAGGCTCACCGCACGCTCAATCACATTTTTCAGCTCGCGGACGTTCCCGGGCCAGTCGTATCTCGCAAGCGCTTCCATCGCCCTGTCAGAGCACGATACACCGCGCCGGTTCAGGCCGTCCAGAACATGACGAACCAGTACTGCAATATCATCTGTTCTCTCACGAAGCGACGGGATGGTAATTGTCATGGTGTTCAGCCTGTAAAACAGTTCTTCCCTGAATGCGCCTTCCCGGATCATTGCCTTGAGATCGCGGTTTGTAGCGGCTACGAGACGGAAATCCACCTTCTTGGGGACAGTGCACCCAAGCCGGTACACAATTTTTTCTTCGAGCACCCGCAAGAGCTTCACCTGGGCGTGTACGTGCATGTCTCCGATCTCGTCAAGGAAGAGCGTACCCTTGTCCGCCAGTTCTATCTGCCCCATTTTGCCTTCCTTTTGAGCGCCTGTGAACGCGCCCTGAGCATAGCCGAAAAGCTCCGACTCGAGGAGGTCACGCGGAATGGCAGCACAATTGATGCTCACGAAGGGACCCTTGTGGCGCTGACTTTCCAAATGTAACGCATTCGCGAACAGCTCCTTCCCTGTGCCCGTTGCCCCGAAAATCATCACGGGTGAGTCAGTCTTTGCATAATGGGTCAGCAGTTCTTTGGCCTTAACAATTCCGGCACTTTGTCCTTTTATATCCTCGAGACAGTACTTTGCCGCCAGGGCGACCCTTATTTTCTCCTTATAGGAGGTCACTTTCTTCTCTAACGCGTCGATCCTTTCCGACAATTCCTTTAATTCGTCAAGATCGCCAAAAAGAGATTGGGAAATAACTCCCAAAATGGTCTTGTTACTCCCACGAACCGGGATTCTGTTGACGATCAGGACTCTCCTCTTCTCCCCTTCTCCAAAATGGCACTTGTCTCTCAGCTCCGGGCGTCCGGTCTTCAAAACCGTGTCGAGTCTGGAATCAGGGATATAATCGGTGATAGGTTTGCCGATGGCCTCGTCAGGATCCACTTCGAGATACTCAGCGTATGTGCGGTTTATGAATTGAATTCTGCACGCGGCATTGCAGAAGATTATTCCGATGGGAAGATTGTTGAGGATGAGTTCCGGAATATTGCTGAGCTCACGTGCTTGAGCTTTCAATGTTGCCATATTTCCTCCCTCTTTTCACTTGTAATTTACTATAACACAAAAGAGTCCGGAAAATCAGACATGTCTGCGATCGAAGACAATTGCTGCTTGATTGAAGCATGAATAAAGGCATTTACCGCTTCTATAAGATCCCGAAGAGAATGAGAATGCCTCATCCTTCAGCGGACAACAACAAGTGGCCGTCACACGAAGCCCTGTGGCATATTAATTGCTCTATCAGAGGAGAGGACGATTTTTTGACCAAGAATAATGAGGGCCGCGGTATCGGTGAAAACGAGGATCGAGATATCCGTCATACGGGGGGTTCTGGCAAAACTTGTCAGGGAATTCGATCCGGGGACGTTGCTCGAGAGCGTTCTGCACGTTATCCCGAAATACCACGAAGAAAACAGGAAGGCGTTCGAGGTCGGTCATTCTCTGTTATGAGATATGAAGCCCTTGAAGGGAAATTCCTGAGGAGAGAAGATGTCTGAAAATGAGCGGATAATAAAAGAGATGGTTGCCAGGGCCCGGAGAGCCCAAGAGCAGATTGAGCATTACAGTCAAGAGCAGGTGAATGAGCTCGTGACCGCTGTCGCGTGGGCGCTCTATAAGCGGGCAAATGCCGAGTACCTGGCCCGGTTGGGCGTGGAAGAAACCGGCATGGGAAAATATGAAGACAAGGTGATGAAGAATCGCAGAAAGACCATGGGAACACTTATGGATCTCCTGGCTCCCGATGCAAAGTCGGTCGGGGTTATCGATATCAACGGGAAGACGGGCATCACGCAAATCGCCAAACCCGTGGGGGTCGTGGGCGCGCTTACGCCTGTCACCAATCCCGCAGCGACGCCTGTCAATAAAGTCATGATGATTCTCAAGGGAAGGAATGCGGTCATCCTGGCGCCTCACCCGCGCGGAAAGCGGACGTGTGCTGAGACGGTCCGCCTCATGCGGGGTGAACTGTCGAAAGTGAAAGCCCCCGATGATCTCATTCAATTTATCGGCGAACCCACCAAAGAACTTACCCAGGAACTTATGCGGCAGGTCGATCTGGTGGTGGCAACGGGCGGTCAGCCGATGGTCAGGGCCGCGTATAGCAGTGGAACGCCCGCCCTCGGTGTGGGCGCCGGTAATGCAGTCGTGATTATTGATCCCACCGCCGATATTGACGCGGCCACTGACAAAATCATCGCGAGCAAGACCTTTGACTATGCGACCAGCTGCTCCTCGGAAAATTCATTGGTTATTCACGAATCCATTTATGATAAGGTCATGGATTCGCTCAGGCGTAAAGGCGGCTACCTGACTTCGCCGGAAGAAAAGAAGGCGTTACAGAAGACGGCGTTCAAGGATGGTCACATAAATGCGGGCATCGTCGGGCAGGCCCCCCAGGTGATAGCCTCTCAGACCGGGATAGGGATCCGCGGGGCTCGGTTCATCATCGTTGAGGAAGAAGGGATTGGGAAGGAGTTTCCCTTTTCAGGTGAGAAACTCTCCATCATCCTGACGGTCTATAAATATGGAGAATTTGAAAAAGCGCTCGATACCGTGGAAAGGATTCTTGATTACGAAGGGAAAGGACATTCCTGCGGCATCCATTCGACTGATGAAGACCATATCATCGCACTGGCTGAGAGAATGAAAGTGTCAAGGATCCTGGTCAACCAGGCACAGGCATTCGGCAACGGCGGCAACTTTGACAACGGATTGAACTTTACGTTGACCATGGGGTGCGGCACCTGGGGCGGTAATAGCATAAATGAAAACCTTTCCTATAGACACTTCATTAATATCACCCGGCTCTCACGTGTTATCCCCGGGGCAGTGCCGTCCGAAGAGCAGTTGTGGGGCGCTTATCTTGAGAAATACGGCGAGTAGCCTTTTTGTGGATGAAGATGGCGCCAAAAGGG
>JAWOKY010000005.1:0-17163 GCA_033853975.1 Thermodesulfovibrionales bacterium | reverse complement strand
GGAAATGGGACCACATGGAACTCCATGAGGCCCTTCACTGGGGTCTGATGCTCGGGTTCGATCTTCGTATCGACGACGCCGAAGGCAAAGATGTCATCGATTCCTCTGCGGTCATGAACACGCTTTCCCCGTCTATGCAAAAGAGGATGGAAGACATCGTGGATATCAACTCCGCAAAGGGCCCCTTCGAATCCTATCCCCTCTATATAGAAGGCAGGCAGATCGGGACAATGCATGTGCGGGAGCTGAGCAGGAGGGGGAGCGTCAAGGAAAAAGAGAATATCTTCATGCGGAGAAAGAGGGAGTCTCTTATCATCTCCTTTGTCATCGCAGGGGGAGGGGCGATCTTTCTCGCCGTGTTATTCAGCCTCTTTCTGTCGAGGCCGCTGAAGCAGCTTAAGACCGCCGTCGAGGCCCTCGCAAAGGGTGATTTCGGCGTGCGCGTAAGGGGCGCCTCGAAGCAGGACGAGGTAGGGAAACTCTCGCGAAGCTTCAACTTCATGGCCGAGGCGCTGGAGAGGGAGGAGGCGCTTCGGAAGCACCTGACCTCCAACATAGCCCATGAGTTGCGGACGCCCCTTGCGGTCATGAAGGCAAACGTCGAGGCGGTGATGGACGGCGTGGTCAAAAACAGGGAGGAAGGCCTCGAAAATATCAGACTTGAGGTCGAAAGACTTATTAAGCTCGTCGAGGGGATCGAAGATATCACAAAGGCCGAGGCGAGTTTTTTCCTTGCAAGGGACAATGTGGAGATCGACCTCGGGGAATTCCTTGGCGGCATCGTGGCAAAGCTTACGCCCCTGGCAGTCGAGAAGGGGCTTGAAATCAAGGTCATGAGCGGAAGGTCGCTGTCTGTAGTCACCGACCCGGACAAGTTCGAGAGGATCATCCAGAATATCGTAACCAACGCCATAAGGAACACTGAAAAGGGCGGTATATGGATCGATTACGGCATGGGAAGGCGTATGTTTTTCGTCGAGGTGAGAGACACGGGGGCGGGCATTCCCGAAGACTTACAGCAGATGATATTCAAGCGTTTTTACCGCGGGGAAAATTCGAAGGGAATAGGCCTCGGCCTTGCAATCGTCCAGGAACTGGTGGATGTGATGGGCGGCCGCATCGAACTAAAATCCAGGGTGGGAGAGGGCTCGAGCTTCAAAGTCTTTCTGCCCGCAAGGACGTGACATGCAGATACCTTTCAGAAAGACGAAGGATGGGATAACGATCGAAGTCAGGGTGGAGCCGAGGTCTTCGAAGAAAGGCATCGCCGGCATCATGGAAAATGTCGTAAAGGTGAAGCTGACCGCTCCCCCTGTCGGAGGCGAGGCGAACGAGCAGTTGATCGAGGTGATGTCCGAGGCGACCGGCGTGAGAAAGTCCGCCATCAGGATCCTCAGGGGGCATTCATCGAAAAATAAGGTGGTTGAAATCAGGGGGATCAGTGGTATCTGATCGGCACGACTTCATATTTTCTTCATTACTCAATACTATGATAATGAAGGGAGAGTTTTGATGAAAAAAATCTCGTGCCTCTTTGCGGTCCTGTTGATTATCCTTTCCGCCTCGTACGTCCGTGCCGGCGAGGATGTGACGCCTTATGGCGATTTCTGCACCCAGTGCACGACGTACGGTGCGGGGAAGGCGATGATAGCCCCGGATGATGCGGTCAAGGCCCTTGAGAAGTATTACGGCGGAAAGGGGTGTCAGCTCGGGGCGGTAAGCTACAAGGGGAGGTTTGTCCAGGTCGAGATTTACAAAAACGGCCGGAACATAGACAAGGTTCTCTTTGACCGTAAGACCGGAAGGATCAGATCCATCTACTGAGCTCGCCCGTTTCCTGATGTCCCTCTCATTTCTTTATTCCCTGCGTCTTGTTACGGTCAACCTCTATTCAATGCGCATCTTATCAACTCACTCACAACTTAACAGCATTAACATTCCCTGATAAATAGATATTAAGAAGACGTGAAATAACAGGGGACTGGAACGGCGGCATAACAGAGATTGGAGTTTATCGAAACGGAGTCTGGTACCTCGACATGAACGGCAACAGGCAATGGGATGGAGAACCTGCCGACAAGATAGCCTACTTCGGAATGGGACTTACAGATGCTTTTCCCGTAGCAGCTGACTGGAATAACGACGGGGCCACTGAGATCGGTGTTTATAAGGACGGGACCTGGTATATGGACAAGAGCAGGAATTGGCAGTGGGAAGGCGAGTTCACGGACAGTTCGTGCGTCTTCGGAGCCGGTCTCGCAGGTGAAGTCCCGGTGGCCGGCAGGTGGTGGGCAGGAAGAAATTGAAGCCATAACTGTGGAAGCTGCCGGGAAGGCGGCGAGGAACCGCGCCGTCTTTTCCGGCAGCAGATAATTTTGTTGGGTTGCCTTCGCTCCTTCAATAAACTCGAAGAGGCCCCTTCAGTCGTGAATCGGCTCTCCCGGTCATTATCGTGAAGGTCCGCTCCATCTCGTTTCCGCCTGCCCCCTTTACAGCGATTCATGCGAAATCCCGGCAGCCGTATGACAAGTCATTTCCGGGTTTCTTTCGTCTTTGTAACTGGCGTCCTGCCGGCTGATTTCTTCCGGAAAGGAAAAACCACGGTCCGAACGTTTATAATAGATAAGCTGGAAATAAAAGGAGGAGCAATGGCCGTAGTAAAAAATGGAGATAGCGTAAAGATTAACTACAAGGGAATGCTCGAGGACGGCTCCGTCTTCGATACCTCGGAAGGAGGCGCTCCGCTTGAGTTCAGGGTTGGGGACGGGGAATTTCTTGCCGGACTCGAAAAGGGCGTAGTCGGCATGAAAGTCGGCGAGTCGAAGACTATAAGGATCTCAGCCGATGAGGGGTACGGGGCACACAAGGCCGAGAGGATATTCGAATGGGACAAAAGCAGGCTTCCCAGTGGGTTCGACGCCTCGGCAGGCCAGCAGCTTCAGATGTACAGGGCAGATGGCATGCCGATCCTGGTCACCGTCGTCGGCGTTTCCGAAAATGCGGTGACCCTGGATTGCAACCACCCGCTTGCGGGTAAGAACCTTGTCTTCGATGTCACCCTCGAGGAAATCGTATAGGAAGGGATGGCCGAAAGGGTTAATCTAAAGGCGCTTTCGAAGGAAGGCCTTGAACGGTTCGCCGGGGATGCCGGCCTTCCGCGGTACAGAGCTGACCAGCTGCTGCACTGGATCTACGAACGGTATGCCTCTGACATTGCCGAGATTACCGAGTTTTCCAAGACCCTCAGGACGAGCATTGGCGGGATAGCGTATATTAGCTGGCTGAAACTGGTCAGACGGCTCAGTTCTCATGACGGCACCGAGAAGTTTCTCTTTTCCCTCGAAGACGGAAATACCATCGAGAGTGTGCTCATCCCCGACAAGGACCGCCTCACGCTCTGTATTTCGTCCCAGGCCGGCTGTGCGATGGGGTGCCGGTTCTGCCTGACCGGGAAACTCGGCTTCATAAGAAATCTGAGGTCTTATGAAATAGTCGACCAGGTGCTCTCCGTAAACAGGCTGATCCGCCCGGGACGGAAGGTGACGAACATAGTGTTGATGGGAATGGGGGAACCCCTTGCGAATCTCGACGAGGTGGTCGAGGCGCTCTGGAGGATCAGTCTTCTGGTCGGCATTTCGAAGAGAAAGATCACCCTTTCCACTTCCGGGATAGTGCCCGGCATCGCGGCGCTCGCCGAAAGGGGCCCTGAGGTGAACCTCGCGGTGTCCCTGAACGCCTCTACGGATGCTGTAAGAAATGATATCATGCCGATCAACAGGCGCTATCCGCTTCGGAGCCTGCTTGATGCCTGCCGCTCCTTTCCATTGAGCCCCAGGAGAAGGATCACCTTTGAGTACGTGCTCATCGACGGGATCAACGATTCCGTCGATGACGCCAGGAGACTGGTGAAAATCCTCAAAGGCATCAGGTGTAAGATCAATCTCATCCCGCTGAACCCCCACGAGGGCAGTGACCTGGAAAGACCGCCGGAGGGGAGGGTGCTTGCATTTCAAGACATCCTGACGGGAAACAACATGACCGCGCTGATCCGCGAGAGCAAGGGGCGGGACATCCTGGCCGCCTGCGGACAGTTGAAGGCCGAGTATGCAAAAAATATTTCTCTTTACACTGACCGGGAGTTTTGATAGTTTTAGATACGCGTCCTGAAATCTATTTGCGGAGGCCCGAAAATTGAAGAAGACGACCTTTCTTTTCATTGCGTGGATCCTGCTTGGGACAGTCTCCTGTGCCACGATGGGTGGCGGAGACCATGTCAAGGCCGAGGCGCATTACAAGATCGGCGTCGCCTATCTTAACGAGAACAAGATACAACAGGCATTTGTGGAGTTCAATAAGGCCAAAGAACTTGACCCGGGGAATAAGGACGTACTGAACGCCATAGGTGTCGTATATCTCCTCTACTTCGACGAGGTCCCCAAGTCGATCGAGTACTTCGAAAAGGCGGTGAAGGCAGACCCCGGATTTTCAGACGGCTACAATAACCTCGGCTACGCCAACCAGCAACTTGGCAGGTTCGAGAAGGCGATATCCTATTACAGGCAGGCGCTTTCGAACCCCCTATACCCGACGCCGGAGAAGGCCTATACCAATATGGGCGACTGCTACTACCGGCTCGGCAGATACGGCGAGGCAGAAGCCGCCTTTAAGGAGGCGATAAAGAGGGCACCGAACCTCGGTCTTGCTTATATGAGGCTTTCGCTGTGTTACAACGCCATGCGGAAATACGGCGATGCCTCCGCTGCGATGACGGAGGCGATCAACATGGATCCGAAGTACAAAGGCAGCAGACAGGCCGCAGCCGATGATTTCAGGACGAAGGTGCTGAAGGCCTCGGGCTATGAGGAACAGGACCTGAGGGATTATCTGGAGATATTGAAGTACTGATTGATCCGGTGCAGACCGGGGATTGACAAGAAAGACTTTTCAGGCTATTATCATCCTACAACTTTAAGGAGGGAAGTATGAAAAAGTTCTTCTTGTTTCTTTCTGCTCTCGCCGCAGTGCTATTATTTCTTCCCGGTCATTCCAATGCCGAGATACGCGAGGGGGCAGCCGAAATAACCCCATTTGTCGGAAAGATGTTCTTTGACGAAAAGGCGAACCTCAAAAACCAGGTCGTCTACGGCTTCAGGGAAGAGTATAATTTTACGAAAAATATAGGAATCGAGGGGTCCTTCGAATTTGTTCATGCCAGCATCGATGACCGTACGAAGCCTGCAGGCCACGATCCCTCCTTCGGAACGCCTGATGATGCGGTTACGAGCTTCCTCTATCACATCGACGCTATCTATAATTTCATGCCCGAGTCAAGTTTCAATCCCTTTGTTACGGGCGGTGCCGGCGTAGCGATTTATCATCCGAATATTTCATCCACCCACGGCAGGGTTCTTGCCGACGCCGGCGTTGGCGCGAAGTACTGGTTTTCCGACAGGTCTGCACTGCGCGTCGAGGTCAGAGACATCGTGACCTTCGACAGGACGCTTAACAATATCGAGGTTACAGGCGGTCTTGCAATCGCCATAGGCGGGAAATAATAGAAGGTCCCGCCCCTTTTCTCCTGCTCGAGGACTGCTTCTGAAACGACAGGGAACTGCCCCCTTTCAATGCCGCTGGGAGACATCGTCTGCCTTCCCCTGGTAGGGAGGCCGTTCCTGACTTTTCACTCCATTCTGTTTTATATTAGTTCAGTGGCACTGCTACGATTCCGGGACCTGACTGTCGTCACGATATAGTGTGTCCGGCAGTACCGGACATGCCTCAATAAATTCAGGATATTCAAAGGATGCATATGAACCGCGACGAGGAGATAACGATTTACACCGCCCCGAATTGACACGACTGCCGCGCACTGAAGGATTTTCTTTCAGCAAGAGGGGTGAGGTTCAGAAACCGCGATATCTCAGCGGATGCGGAGGCACGGAAAGAACTCGCCGAAAAATACGGCAGGATCGCAGCACCGGTCCTGGTTGCGGGAGAAAGAATCTTCCTGGGGTTCAGACAGAACAGGGAAGAGATAGAAAAACTCATAAACACGATCGCAGGAGGCAGGAATGGCTGAAGACGTAGCGCTGCTTGAAAACAGGATCGATATCCCTGTGTCGGGGATGTCCTGCGCCTCCTGCGCGGCCCATATCCAGGAAAGTCTTGCCATGCTCGAGGGGGTGAAGAGCGCAGCCGTAAACTTCGCCGCCGAGCGGGCGACGGTCGTCTATGACGGCTCGAAGGTCGGCGTCGAAGACTTTGTCAGGGTGATCACGGACCTCGGATATGGCGTCATGTCCTCAAAGATCACGCTGCCCATAAAGGGGATGTCCTGCGCGGCCTGTGTTGAAAACGTCAGGCGGACGCTGATGTCCCTCGAAGGGGTTCTCTCGGCCTCCGTCAATATCGCGACCGAGAGGGCGACGATAGAGTATTTTCCCACGCAGGTCGGCGTGAGGGATTTCAAGAGGGCAGTGAAGGATGCGGGCTACGACGTTGTCGAAGCCGAAAAGGGGGAGGACATCGTCGAGAAGGAGCAGCGCGAGAGGGAGGCTGCCTACCTGACGCTGAGAAAGAAGGTGACGGCCGGCGCGGTCCTGCTTGCGCCGATCTTCCTGCTGATGCAGTGGGACCATCTCGGACTGTCAGGTCTTCTTCCCCTGCCGCGGCAGACGAACTACCTGCTTCAGCTCATCATCGAAACACCGGTACAGTTCTGGATCGGCTGGCAGTTTTATACCGGAGCTGTTGCGGCGGCGCGCCACAGGACGACGAATATGAACACCCTGATCGCCGTAGGTACCTCCTCGGCATACGTCTATAGCGTGGTGGCTACCTTCTTCCCCTCCTTTTTCGAGGTCAAGGGGTACACCTCCTCGGTCTATTTCGATACAGCTGCGACGATCGTGGTTCTCATCCTTCTTGGAAGGCTCTTTGAGGCGAGGGCAAAGGGCCAGACCTCCGAGGCCATAAAAAAACTGATGGGGATGCAGGCAAAGACCGCAAGGGTAGTCAAAAACGGCAACGAAGCGGACATCCCGGTTGAGGACGTAGAGATAGGAGACGTGATCCTCGTGAGACCTGGTGAGAAAATCCCTGTCGACGGCGTCATCAGGGAGGGCTACTCTTCGGTCGACGAGTCGATGGTGACGGGCGAATCGATCCCGGCAGAAAAGAGCGTTGGGGACACGGTAATAGGCGCCACCATGAATAAGACCGGCTCGTTCAAATTCGAGGCGACAAAGGTCGGAAGAGATACGATGCTCTCTCATATAATCGAGATGGTCCAGAACGCGCAGGGGTCGAAGCCCCCTATTGCCCGGCTTGCAGACCTGATCGCTTCGCGGTTCGTCCCGGCGGTGATTGGGATAGCCTCGCTTACATTCGTTATATGGTATTTTTTTGGCCCGACCCCTGCCTTTACATACGCGATCCTTAATTTCATCGCCGTACTCATCATCGCCTGTCCCTGTTCGCTCGGGCTTGCAACTCCGACATCGATTATGGTGGGCACGGGGAAGGGCGCTGAAAACGGCGTCCTGATAAGAAGCGGCGAGGCGCTCGAGCTGGCGCACAGGATCACCACTGTCGTTTTCGACAAGACAGGTACCCTCACGAAGGGAAGACCCGAGGTGACGGACATAATCGCGCAGGGACTTTCCGAAGGGGAGGTCCTTTCCGTTGCCGCTTCTGCCGAGAAGGGCTCGGAGCATCCGCTTGGTGAGGCGATCATCAGGAAGGCAAAGGAAAAGGGGCTCGAGATAAGAGATCCGGAGGACTTTCTCGCTGTGCCTGGGCGTGGCATAAAGACCGCGGTCAGCGGCAGGACGGTCCACCTCGGCAATGAAAAACTTATGGCCGACGAAGGCATCGATATAAGTGCGCTAAGAGACGCCGCATTGAATCTCTCAGAAAAGGGCAAGACCCCGATGTTCGTCTGTGTCGATCGGAGGGCCGCGGGCATTGTTGCAGTGGCGGATACTCTAAAAGAAGAATCGGTGAAGGCGGTGCGCGCGCTCCATGCGCTCGGCATCGGGGTGGCGATGATCACCGGCGACAACAGGAGGACAGGCGAGGCCATCGCGCGGCAGGCAGGCATCGACCGGGTCCTTGCGGAGGTGCTGCCCGAGGACAAGGCGGCAGAGGTGAAGAAACTCCAGGCGGAATCGAAGGTCGTTTCGATGGTCGGCGACGGCATAAACGATGCTCCTGCTCTCGCCCAGGCGGACGTCGGCATCGCCATCGGCACCGGAACCGACGTTGCCATGGAGGCCTCGGACATAACGCTTATCGGGGGCGACCTCAGAGGCGTTGTCACCGCGATCGCGCTTTCGAAGGCGACGATGCGGAATATCAGGCAGAACCTCTTCTGGGCCTTTGCCTATAACGTGGTCCTCATCCCTGTCGCGGCCGGCGTGCTCTTCCCCTTCTTCGGCATACTGCTGAACCCGATGCTCGCCGCTGCTGCCATGGGCTTTTCGTCCGTCACCGTTGTAACGAATGCACTTCGGCTGAAGAAGTTCAAGCCAGCCGTTTGATTCCCCGGAAGAGCAGGGGCGCGGGTCCTTATTGTATGCCTCTGCAATGTCGGCAGGGATATCGCCTCTGCTATTTCCCGAACCTCTGTCTTACGCAGCCCTTCGGCTCTTCGATGTCAAACAGCCTGCAGAGTTTCTTAATATCCTCAAAACGACACCAGTCGGCAGATTCAAGCTTCATCAGGTTCTCCACAGAAATGTCGGTTTGCCGGGATACGTCTTCGAGCGAAATGCCATCGTTTTGTATCCTGTTGACGATAGCCGCGGTCCTTGCGCATACGGTGCATAAACGGTCATACTGCTCTTTGAACTCCGGGCTCGCGCATTTCAGACTCAGATATGTCCTGAATTTCGCGTGTCTCTCCAACTCCTCCCTGTCTATTCGTTCCATGAAATCAGTTCTGTATCGCAGGGTATCGCGGATGAAATGTTCCGGGACCGCACTGGAATGTTTTTTCAGGGCCTGATACATCACGATAAAGGTCTCGAAGCAGAAGAAATACAGTAGCCTCACCTGGTCGCCGGAGAGTTTGATCCTGAGCTCATGAACGCCCTCACGCAGGATATCGGCATAGGGCCTCGGCAGTGTCGGCCCTGTCTCTTCCAGCAGCTCAAGAAAATGGAGCACCTTGATCTGATGGGCAGGCGTGCATGATTCCAGAAACTCTGCCGCCGGGCAGGGCTTGAAGTGGGGGTCACAAAAAAGGATCTTCCATTTCTTGTTCATGAGATCAACCTGTTAATTTACCTTATCCTGGTTTTTTTTCGCTACGGAGGAAACATACTGAGACGAGCTGGCCCGTGAAGGGATAATTGTGCTATTCCTTCAGTGCTTCCAGTGCTTCGTAGACTTCGTCGACTCCGAAAGGTTTTCTCAAGATGTATATTCCCCTGCTTTTCAGGTCATCTTCCATATCTTTCGTGACGAAAGCTGAGCAGACGGCAATCCTCGGCTTTTTCGACGGTCCGCAAACCCTGTTGATCAGCTCTATGCCGTTTCCCGAGGCCATTCTGAGGTCAACGAAAAGCATGTCCACGGCCTCTGCGTCGAGTTTTTCGGTCGCCTTGGCGATGCTTGACGCTGCGATCACGTCATGGCCTTTTTTTGTGAGGGCCTTCTCAAGAAACCACCTCACCAGGTGCTCGTCGTCGACAATCAAGATCTTCATGTCACCCGGAGACCTCGTCCCTTTCTGTTTTATTGGTCGAAAAGCCGAACTTCTTCATCCTGTATCTCAGCGCGTCTCTCCTGAGATTTAGCAGTCGTGCCGTCTTCGTCTGGTTCCAGCCGCTTCGGTCCAGGGCCTGTCTGATAAGCTCCTTCTCAACCTTTTCGATGTCCAGCCCGCCTTCGGGAAATTTCAAATGCAAGGAACTCCTTGCGTCGGCAACATCCGCCCGCGAGGAAAGCTCGACCGGCAGATGTTCGGGGAGGATGTACTGTTCGTTTTCGAGAATCATTGCCCTCTCGATGATATTTCTGAGTTCCCGCACATTCCCCGGCCATGGATACGCAATGAACGCGTCTCTTGTTTCTTTCGAAAGACTTTTTACGTCTTTCTTGAACTCTCGGTTGAACACATCGATGAAATGCTCCGCCAGCACCGGGATGTCGTCGCGCCGCTCCCTCAGCGGAGGCAGACATATCGGGACAACGTTGAGTCGATAAAAGAGATCTTCCCTGAAATTCCCTTTTCTCACCTCCTCAAGAAGGTTCTTGTTCGTGGCCGCGATGATCCTGACATCGGCGAAAATATCTTTCACCCCGCCGATTCGCTTGAAGGTCTTGTTCTCAATAACCTTCAGGAGCTGCACCTGGGTGGCCGGCTTCATGTCGGCAATCTCATCGAGAAAAACGGTACCGCCGTCAGCAAGTTCAAAGAGTCCTTTCTTTATGTTCTTCGCGTCCGTAAAGGCCCCTTTCTCATGCCCGAACAGCTCGCTGGCTATCAGGGTTTCGGGAAGGGCCGTGCAGTTGATGTCCATGAACGGTTTTTCGGCCCGCCTGCTGTCGTAATGAATGGCCTTGGCGATGAGGTCCTTCCCGGTCCCGCTCTCTCCCTGCAGGAGCACCGTCGTCGCATCGCTTCGCGCAACTTTTTTTGCCAGTTCCAAAACCCTGAGCATCGATCCGGATTTGCCGACTATATTTACGAATCCATATTTCTCTGAAAGCCGCGATCTGAGATGGGAAACCTCTTTTCTCAGGGAAGCTGTTTCGGCGGCCTTTGAAATCACTATCTTGAGCTTGTCGTGGTCAAACGGTTTTTCTATGAAATCATAGGCGCCGCTCTTTATGGCCTTCACTGCCGTCCGGATGTCTCCATAGGCCGTTATCATGATCACCACGGCATTTCTTTCGCCTTTCCTGATATCTTCGAGGACCGTCAATCCGGAAATATCGGGCAGCTGCATGTCGAGAAGGACGATGTCGGGCTGTTCCTCCGAAAACAGGGCAAGCCCCTGCCTGCCGCTGCCTGCAAGGGACACCGCAAAACCCTCCTTCTCCAGGCTCTTCTGCAAAGACCATCGAATCAGTTTTTCGTCGTCGACAACCAGTACCTTCATGCTTTTTCCGCCGCGGGCAGGACGACGCGAACGATGGTGCCTGCTTCTCTTCCGTTTTTCACCTCGATGCGCCCTCCCAGACCTTCAATGATCCTTCTTCCCGCCGCAAGTCCCGGCCCTGCGCCGGTCCCTCCGGAAGAAGGGGTAGCATCAGCAAAATCTCCCGCCGCGCCCGTCCCGTTATCGGACAGGCTTATTTCCACCTCATCGCTGCCGCGCCTCTTTTTCGCCGCAAAAACGATACTCCCTTCGCCCCCTGCCGCGCGAATCCTCTGATAGGCGATGTTGAGCAATCCCAGCCGAAGTTGATCGGGGTCGATAAATATCTCCGGCACCCTTCGGGGAACAAACTCGATGCAAAGACGCGGTCCGCAGAGCTGCGTTTCCAGCGTCGCCTTCACGTTTTGAATAACGGTATTGACAGACGCCGGAACAGGGCTCGGCGCCGGAGGCACGGCGAACGTAAGAAGCGTCTTCACTGCAATATCAAGACGTCCTGCGTCGCGGAGAAGCTCTTTCGTGATGAGCTTCTGGGGAGATTCATCAGGGAAGTCCTCTCCAAGCACCTGCAGGCAACCCCTGATTCCTGTCAGGCAATTCTTGATTTCATGAGCGACCGAAGAGGTGAGCTCATGCGTGCTGTTTTTTTTCTTGGCTTTCAAACCCCTCTGCGTCTTCAACGTCGAGATGACCTCCCATAGTGTCTCCATTCTTTCATTTGCGCCGGCCGAACGTCGTCAGGTCCGCGAAGTTTTCATGGAGTCGATCAGAAATCGTATTTTCAGCAGCAGATGTCTGATCTCAAGCGGCTTGGCAATGAATTCCAGACCCTCTTCCGAGATTCCCTTTGAAGTCAAAATGTCTTGCGTGTAGCCGCTCATAAACAATGCCTTGATGTCAGGGCATATCCCCTTGATGGTGTCATAGACCTCCTTGCCGTTTCTTTTCGGCAAGACGACATCGAGTATGAGCAGGGCGGTCTGCCCCTTATATTCGTTGTATTTTGCCAGGGCCTCTTCTCCGTCGGCGGCGAGGATCACATGATAACCGTGCTGTGTCAGCACGTTACGGACGAGGTTGCGAACTCCTTCTTCGTCTTCCACGAGCAGTATGGTTTCGCTTCCTCTGACATCGGCCTCAATTTCGTCGATATTCGAATCCATCGCAGGGATCTGATCTTTCTGGGCTGCGGGCAGGTATACCTTGATCGTCGTCCCCACGTTCTTTTTGCTGTAAACACTGATAAAGCCGTTATGCTGTTTTACTATCTCGTAGACCATGGACAGCCCGAGTCCCGTGCCCTTGTTTTTTTCCTTTGTCGTAAAAAAGGGTTCGAAGATCCGCGGAATGTTCTGCTGGTCGATGCCGATGCCGGAATCGCTCACGGAAAAAATCATATACCTTCCGGGTTGGACAGACTGCTCCCTCGCAGATTCACCCTCGATGAACGCCGACGACGTTTCAATGGACAATATCCCCCCTTCTGCGAGGGCGTCCTTTGCATTCGTGATCAGGTTCATGAGAACCTGCTCTATCTGGTGGGGGTCGGCAATGACCGGATATTCGTCATCGGCATACCGGAGCCTCAGCTCGATATCCTCGCCGATGACGCGGCGCAGCAGTGCGGAAATGTTCCTGATGACACCGGAAAGACTTGTAACCCTCGGCTGGACTATCTGCTTATGGCTGAACACCAACAGCCCCGACGTCAGGTTCTTTGCCATGTCGGAAGAATCAACGATGTTCTGAATATATTCCTTCGTCTCCTCGTCGCCGTTTTCGAACTTCTCCCGAAGAAGCGAAGCAAACCCCTTGATCACCGTAAGGTAATTATTGAAGTCATGGACGATGCCACTGGCCAGAAGGCCGAGGGACTCCATCTTTTGAGACTGCGCCAGTTTCTCTTCCATGCGCTTCCTGTCGGTGATGTCCCTGTTGCTTATTCGACGCCCGAGGAACTTCCCGTCGAGATAAATCGGTCCGCAGACATGGGAGAGCCATTTTGTCTGCCCGTCTCTGGTGATTATGCGATATTCCGTTTCGTCATGCTGGGGCGCCGTAAAATCTCCCATATGTTCATCACACATTAATTTGTCCTCGGGATGGATGATGTCACAGAGCAGGTGGGGATCGGCCATGATCTCTTCCTGACTGTATCCTGTAATGGTCTTGCAGGAAGGAGAGACATAAACAATCTCCATGCCTTCTTTCATCCAGAGCTCCCAGTCCTGGGCAAAATCGGACAATGTCCTGAACTTGCTTTCGCTCTCGGTAATCTTCTGTTCCTGTTTCTGCTTGACTTTTGAAAATATCACGATGCCCGCTCCACCGATCAGCCAGAGGAGGAGGTGCGTGAAGATAATGATTTCGCTCGTCGCTTTTTCGCTTGCATAATAGGGCACCAGAGGCACTGCGATGCTCATGCCTCCCCTGATGTCCCCCACCTTGTATCCCTGAAAGCCGTGGCACTTCAAACAACCCTCAACGGTCATGTAGGGCTTCATCACCCTCATGTACGGCTCGCCCCCGATCGTGGTTACCTCGCTTACCTCTTTCGCCCCGCGTTCAAACGCGAGGAGGCCCTTCTTCTCCCATTCGTCGGGATAGTTGTCGGGGTTGAGGGGGTGAAGACTTACCGTTCTGTTTATGGTAGGCATCGTCGACTGCTGCTGCAGCACTGCATATGCCTGTTTGGTCATCCTGAAGGGATTGATCATGGTGAGGCGTCTTCCGTCCTTCGTGTCGATATCGCGATCGGGCGCGGCAATGTATGGGTTTGGTCTGTTCTTCGAGGTGACAAACGAGTAAACGCCGCCCGGTTGCATGGCGTTCCATTTTCTGTAGGCGAGGTTATGCTCATAGATTGTCCTTGCCTCGAGCCTGGATTTTTCAACGGTTTCTTTATGGTTCTGGAAAAGGTTCCAGGCCACGGAAAGAAGGACGACAACTGTCCAGGGAATGAGAAGATAAAAATAATATCCCGGGCCAAGTCTATGGCTAAACCCCTTCACGAGCTATGTTATCATGGAAAGAAGGCCCGTTACAACACGCGCACCCTGTCCGGCAAACAACGCAAAAACGCACAATGTCATTATTTCCGGCGGCCTGACCGGTGACTTTTCATCCTCCTTAAGGCGCTGCCAGCACGATCTCGATCCTTGCATTCTTCTTCAACTCCTTTTCCCATTCGTCCTTTCTCTTGTCCTGGGCGGGAACGAGAAATTTAGGCTCGATGGCCCCTTTTGCTTCCTCAAAGGTTGCCTGACGGGGCGCGTCTTTCCTGCTCACCTTTACGATGTGAAGGCCGTCCCTGTCGGTGAGAACTCCGCTCAGGTCGCCGACATTCATTCCTGCCATGGCCTTGTAGACCTCAGGGTTTCTTTCCCTGGTAATCCTCATCTGTCTGACGACAAATGTCCCATCGAGAACGAGCTTCCACGCGTCGCCTTTTTTCTGCTTTATTGTCTCCAGGATTTCCCCGGCCCTTTTCTTTGCCGTTTCTTCGTCCTTGCCCTTCGGGAAGAAGACATCTTCTGCGACAAAGTTTTCCGGAAGGACATAGGTGCTTTTCTCCTTCTCATATTCATCCTTGAGAAGTCTCTCGTCGACCTTCACCTTGCGGTAAATCTCTTTCGCCGTGATCATTTCATAGCTCTGGCTTCTCGCGATCAGCTTCTTTAACATCTCTTCTGTCAGGTCGTGCCTGCTGAGGTAATCCTTGTACGCCTCTTCCGTTCCCAGATTTTTCCTGACCTCTCTTACCACGTTCTCGACGGCCTCCGGCCCGGGATTAATGCCCTCCTTTGCCGCCTCCTGTATAGCCAGCTCTTCGAAGATCAGCCTGTCGAGGGCCTCTTTCCGGATCTTTGAGGTCATTTCCCGGGTGGCCTGTTCTGCTCTGTTAATATACTTAGGCGCGACGATGTTCATGGCGCGAATGAGCTCATACAAGGAAATATCGGAGCCGTTCACTCTGGCGACAACCACCTTTCTTGCCGCTTCGGCATCCTTCTTTGCGTCCTCTGCTTTTTCCGCTGCCGCTGCGTCACGCTTTTCGTCGCCGAGAGGGTTTGCCGTCGGCGACATATGGGGGGCGCCTGGATTCTGTTCACTGGCTCGTGAGCAACCCGTCAACCCGGGTCCCATTATCAGAAGGGCGACCGCTACAACAATGAGAATCTTTCTCATCTGGCTCTTACCTCCAATATTTTTTGAGTCCCCCATCAGGGACATATGAGAAAATATGCAATAATGGTACCTGTAGGCTAACCGCATTAATAACGCAGCGGATGCCCCAGAGCGGGCGAAACCACTGAGCAGAATGCCCCAGTTACTGGGTGAAATGGCCCCGCCGAGGTCCCTTAATTTTTCCCTGTCCCCCCCTGCGACATGCTCAGTAGGGTGCTCCGCAGACGATCAAACTCCATAGGCTTTTCGATGAATTCCAGGGCGCCCATCCGCAGGGCATCCTGCCTTATCTTATCGTCTGAATCTGCCGAGAAGATCACGACCCTGCTTGCCGGGGCCTTCAATTTTACGTATTCAAGCAACTGCAAACCGTTTACATCGGGCAAGTTGATGTCCAAAACTATGATATCGAAGCGCTGACGCCTGAGCTGGCTGCAGGCCTCGCAGCCATTGACGACGCTCGTAACGTCTAAGAAAACCTTTTCAAAGATCCTCTTCATACACACAAGCAGGAGCTCATTGTCATCGACCAATAATACGCTCTGAGACTGCATCGGCAACTATCCTCCGGGCAAGGAATTTGTTTAATAAGGCTGTCAGCCATTATTTCGTAATATCGAAACAATGCAATATCGATGCCCGACGGATGAGTGCGTGGCAGCAAGAATGAGAAAAAAGGGAACCGTTCGGTCGGCTATCGCCGCGGGATGTCTGAATTCCGACCGTGGCACTGGAATTGCTCCCATAGACGTGCAGCGAATAAACAGGAGGAATTTACGATGGCAAAGCCGGTCCTCGCGAAAGGGGTAAATTTCCTGTATGCGAAGAGGTTTATCGAGGGAAAGTATGGAAATGATGCGTGGCGCCGTGTGTTGAGCAATCTTCCGGAAGAGATGCAGCAGATGTGGGACGGTGGGATTCTTGTCAATAAGGAGTATCCCTTCGCCGCCTTTAAGGCGACGATGTCGGCCCTTGACTCGGTTTTGAGTACAGAAGAGGACCGCGAGCTTGCCCTCATATACGAATACATTGCAGACCAGAGTCTTAATAAGATATATAAAATATTTTTTTCACTGACAAGTCCTTCATTTGTCATAAAGAACTATCCGAAACTCTGGGACAAGTTCTTCAACACCGGCAAGGTCGAGGTCCCCCTCGTAGAAAAGGGCCACGCAGTCCTGAAATTCGTACTGCCGGAGGTTTTTCTCGACTGGCTGACACCGGCTTGTTTTGGATATTCCAAGAAAGCGGTTGAGATGGGAGGCGGGCGGGATGTCATGTTAAGGCGTCAAAGCACAGGCAAGTTGCGTTCGGGGGACGAATGGGAAATTGTGTTCGAACTTAACTGGGCCGAATAAATCCAGCTTCATCTTCCAGGCGGGCGATGGATAGTTCTGAAGAGTTCCATCCCGTCACGTGAAACGTTGCCGCGTAAATACCGATTCCTGCGCACCTCATGATTTGCATTATTGCGTTCCCGATGTGACAGCCAATTACTGAGGGAAATGACCCTTTCCGGGGTGAAATGACCCCGATTCATGCAAGAACCGTAGAGACGGAGAAAAGGGACACGGCCGCATCTGGAAGGGCAATAATGAATCAAATTCAATACTTAATCGGGTCGTACTCTTACTGTTTCTAATGCACGCAACTTTGGCATGTCCCTTGTAATTACATGGTTACCCCCAAATTTGAAAAAATGGCAGACAGAAGGAGGTGTGCGAGAAAACAGGAAAAATATCGGGAAACGGCGTCATCAGGAATATCGCCTGGTGATAATGATAACAGAAGAAATTTGGAGAAAGAGATATGGGAATAACTAGAGTTCGAATATCGCTTGCTGCGTTGGCCGTTGCGGTATTTCTCG
>JAWOKY010000004.1:0-68906 GCA_033853975.1 Thermodesulfovibrionales bacterium | reverse complement strand
TTCTTCCATTACAATGGCGCTGGCAATTATCGTCCCTTAACCCAGGAACTGTTTTTTTTCGCCAATTTTAAAATGTTTGGCCTGAACCCCGCAGCTTTTCACATGATAACCTTAGGTGTGCATGCATTAAATTCAGTTTTGGTTTACGCCTTACTGCGCGAGCTGCGGAATGAGCGCTTGGCGAGCTTGGCCGGCGGCTTGTTTTATGGTGTGAACTGTGCATTGTTCATTTCGGTTTATTGGGTGAGTGCCATATCCGAATCGGGAATGGCTGCTTTCTATCTGTTGTCGGTGTTATTTTTTGTCAGATATTTGCTGGGGAAAGGCAACATTAATTATGGTCTTTCTTTTGCGATGTTTATAGCTGCGCTTATGTCAAAAGAATCCGCAATCGCCATACCTGCAATTCTCATACTGATCTATTTCTATTTGAAAGACAGAGTCATGATAAGAGACTCAGGCAAGGCTGTCCCTTTAATACTGCCCTTCGCTGCCGTCGTATTGATTTATCTGGCAATCAGATTTGCGACTGTCGGAGTTCCCCACGGTGGGCCGTATCAGACCGGCTTCGGCGCGGTGACATTTACTAACTTGTTTAATTATCTGAGATGGGGCCTGAATGACTTCGACATCTCGTTTGCAGCACTGGGTAAAATTATCGGGTATGATTATTTGGGGTCTGTTCGCATAGCCGTAGTCATAATGTTCTCCATGGTACTGCTTCTGTTTCTAGTCCGACAGAAAAAGACGCTAATATTCTGCTCTCTATGGTTTCTGGTAGCTCTTCTGCCAGTGTTGCCGTTTATTTATCATGCTCAGAATTATTATGTGAATATCCCGATTGTTGGAATGAGTATTCTGGTAGCTGCAATTATTAATAAGTATTCTGAGGGGAAACGGATAGTCGTCAGCTGCTTGTTAATATTGTATGTTCTGATTTCGATTAATAATGTTCATTTTTTGGAAAGAGAGTCGTGGGTAAGTCGGAGGGCGAATCTCGCAAGAACGGCCTTGCAAGATATCCATTCGTTATTCCCACGATTGCCCCAAAAGGCGGTTTTGTATATCTTAAATGCCGGCGAAGACGAATATTGGGCATATAACTTTGGTGATTTGTTTAAGGTTTATTACGGGAGTAATGAGCTGGAGACTCTCTTTGAGGGAAAAAGCAATTTGCCTGACGATTTCGAAACCATGAATGATTTTCACGCTTTATTCCAGTGGGACGGACATTTGTATGACGTTACAAATCGATTAAGAGAAGGGCGAGATGTTGAGAAGATTTACCGGCAAAAAGATGAAATAGTGGGGGCCGCGACAATTGACTATTCCTCGGGAAGTGATTTTGGCAGGAAGGGCGATTCCGTCAGCGGCTCAATACAGCCAAATTGTTGGATTAAATCGCTCTGCATATGAAGCATTCTGCTTTACCGCATGTGTATGTCATTGTTCTGAACTGGAACAATAATTCAGATACGATAGAATGCGTCGAATCCCTTGAGAAGACCAGCTACCCAAATTTTACGATCGTTCTTGTCGACAACGGCTCCACCGACGATTCTGAGGCGATACTCAAAGGCCGGTTTCCTGGCATACACCTCATTCAGAACGGGAGAAATCTAGGCTTCACGGGCGGCATGAATGCCGGGATCAGGCATGCGCTTCAATCTGGAGCCGAGTACATTCTTATGCTCAACAACGATACAATCGTCGACCCGAATGCCGTGGCAGCGCTCGTCGCCGCTGCAACGGGCGACAGCAGGATCGGCATTCTGAGTTCTAAGATCCTCTTTTATCACAGACCGGATGTCATCTGGTACGCAGGCGGAACATACAACTCATTTCTGGGATGGGGTCGACACAGGGGATATGGCGAACTCGATCGCGGACAGTACGACAGGACCGAGGAGACGAAGCGGCCCAGCGGCTGTTCCATGATGGTGAGCAGGGCCTTCTGTGAAAAGGTGGGTCTTCTCGACGAGCGGTTCTTTTGTTACGGTGAGGAGACCGACTGGGCCATGAGGGGGAAGAGGGCAGGGTTTAAGGTCGTTTATGTCCCCTCTTCGATGGTATGGCATAAGGTATCGAAGTCGACGGGGGGTACTGCCACAAGGGTCTATCTCTATTACAGCGTGAGAAACACGCTGATGTGCATCGACAATAATTACCCGCTGCCGGCTGTGCTCCGCATTACCAGATATATGGCCGTGACGCTCATTTTTCTTCTGAGTCTTTTCACGATGAAGGTGCCTAAACGCCTTGGAATCAGGCGGATCTATCAGGGGTTTCGCGATTACTTTCAGAAGTGTCAAGGGGAATTCAGGGAAATCTGAGAACAGCGTGATGAAGCTTCCTTTTGTCAGTCTCTTTATTCTGCAAGCGCGGGCGTACAAGAGGGGACCTACGATATCGTGATGTCAAAGTAGGAAGGCGGAGAAGTAGGCAACCGTTTTCCGAAAAGCTCCTTGCTCCGGCAATGAGACCAGGAAAAAAGTCAGTCAATCAGGACAGAATGCCTCTGCCAAATTCTGGAGGTTTAATGATGACAGTGAATGAAATAAAGTGTTTTAAGGCCTACGACGTGCGCGGAAGGGTGCCCGATGAGCTTAATGAGGATGTAGCCCGCCGCATCGGCAGGGCCTATGCCTCTTTCCTGAAGCCCGCGCGGGTGGTGGTAGGCCGTGACATACGTCTGTCGAGCGCGGCGCTTTCCAGTGCCCTGGCGGAAGGGCTTGCGGAAAGCGGAGCCGATGTCTTCGATATCGGCCTCTGCGGCACCGAAGAGGTCTATTTCGCCACCTTCTCCGAGGGGATGGACGGGGGGATAATGGTGACCGCAAGCCATAACCCAAGGGACTACAACGGGATGAAGTTCGTCCGAGAAGGCTCAAGGCCTATAAGCGGAGACAGCGGCCTGGATGTCATCAGAGGCCTCGCAGAGAAAAACGATTTTGCCTTTCAGGGAAGAAGAGGCGCGTTGAAGTCACTCGATGTTCGCAAGAAATACATCGCCCATCTTCTGAGCTACATCGACCCCGCAGGACTGCGGCCTTTCAAGGTGGTGGCAAATGCCGGTAACGGCTGTGCGGGAAGAACGATCGATATGCTCGAAGAACATCTCGATTTATCCTTCGTCAAGGTATGCCATGATCCCGACGGAAATTTTCCCAATGGCGTCCCCAACCCTTTGCTTCCCGAAAACCGGCGCGTGACAGAGGAAGCTGTATTGGAGCATAATGCCGATATAGGGATCGCCTGGGACGGCGATTTCGACCGTTGTTTTCTCTTCGACGAAAAGGGGAGCTTCATTGAAGGTTATTACATCGTCGGACTCCTTGCATCAGCCATCCTCGCAGGAAATCCCGGGGCAAAGATCGTACACGATCCACGTCTGACATGGAACACGATAGAAGTGGTCCTGGCCGCCGGCGGAACTCCCGTGATGAGCAAGACGGGCCATGCCTTCATAAAGGAGCGGATGCGTCTTGAGGATGCCGTCTACGGCGGCGAGATGAGTGCCCATCATTATTTCCGCAGGTTCGCCTACTGTGACAGCGGAATGGTTCCATGGCTTCTTGTGCTTGAGATCATGAGCAGGACGGGCAGGCCTCTGTCCGAACTTGTTGCCGAAAGGATGCGGATGTTCCCCGCAAGCGGCGAGATCAACCGCAGGGTCGAAAAACCGGCCGAGGTATTGAAGCGGGTCAGGGAGCAATACGAGAAGGATTCGGTGTCTGTCGATTACACCGACGGTCTGAGCATGGAGTTTGACCGTTGGCGATTCAACCTGCGTTCTTCGAATACGGAGCCCGTTTTAAGGCTCAACGTCGAGTCAAGAGGCGACACGCTGATGATGCAGGAGAAGACCGGGGAATTGTTAAGGATCATCGACGCCTTCTGACGATGGCTTTCCTCATTACAGAGTGAAGATCCTCTTCGTCAGCCTGTTTCTTCCCCTCGAAAAGTCCTACCACGCAGGCGGAAGGTACATCTTCGAGGTCATAAGAAACCTCTCGAAGAAACACGATATCTGCCTTGCCACACGTTGCGAGGAGGGCGAACTTCCGCTGATCGAAAAGCTAAGACCCTTTTGCAGGGAGATCTATCCCTATACGTACCGGACGGGAACCAGAAGGGGGGCGATCGACATGGTCGGGCTTGTCCTCAATTATGCCGGCTTCAGCCGTTATGCCGACAGACTGGCGCGAGAGGGCGGTTTCGACCTCGTGCAGGTCGAATGGGTCGAGGCGGCGCTGATGATGAAGAGGCGAAAGACGCCGATGGTGCTCGACGCCCATGACGTGATAACAAAGCCGGTTGAGAGACGGCTGAGGAGAAGCGGCGGCATCGGCATGCCGGCCGCATGGCTTAAGTACAGGGCGGTGAAGGCCCTTGAGCGGTGGATCGTAAGGCGGTTCGACACCGTCTTTACGCTCTCGGATTATGACAGGGAATACCTCCTGCGGATGGAACCGGGGCTTACGGTAAGGACGGTGCCGATACCGGCCGGAATGGATATCAGGGACCGGCAATTCGAACGCCAAAAGAAGACGATCCTCTTTCTTGCCTCCTACAAATATCGGATGACCAATGTGGATGCCGCACTCTACTTCTATCGCTCGGTCTTCCCTCTGGTCAGAAAGAGTGTGCCCGACGCCGTGTTTATTGCAGCGGGCTATGGCCCGCCCGAAAAGCTGACATCCCTTCCGCTGAAAGATCGGGCCATAGTGGTGCCGGGTTTTGTCGATGACATCGAGGAATGCTACAAGCGTGCCGCGGTATTTGTGGCGCCTATACTCGTTGGCGGAGGGATTATCGTCAAGATCCTCGACGCCATGGCGGCAGGCACCCCTGTTGTCACCACTTCGTATGGGAATGAGGGCATCGGCGCGGTTGCCGGCCGGGATCTGCTCGTTGCGGACGATGCGGAGGGACTTGCGGCGGCTGTCATAAGGGTGCTGTCGGACCCGGAATTTGCTGCCGGGGTCGGCGCAAGCGGGCGAGACTTCGTGCGCAGTCATTTCAGCCTCGAAAGGGTCACCCGGAGCATAGATGCGGCATATGAGGAAATAGCGAAGAGAAGCTGAGGGGCAACCGGCCCGTTAGCGTAAAAGACAGGGAGAGTTCACAGTGGGAAAAGAGTTATACTTGAAACCTATGTTGAACAGGAACTCATGACAATACAAGCCGACAGGAAGATAGCCCTCATCGGATCAAAGGGTATGCTCGGCTCGATGGTCGCCGAACTGACAGACGAAGACAGCATCGTCTTGGGACTGGACCTTCCGGACTTCGACATGACAGACAGGGAACAGGTCATGGACGTGCTCGGCGGTTTCGGCCCCCGGACGATCATCAACTGCGCTGCCTTCACAAACGTCGACGGCTGCGAATCGAATGAGGAGAGTGCAGCCAAGGTAAACGGCGAGGCCCCTGGCTATCTTGCTGAGGCCGCCAGGAGCCTCGGTGCCTTCCTCGTGCATATCTCGACTGATTATGTATTCGATGGTCTGGGCAGCAGACCCTATACCGAAGAGGACCCCACAGGGCCCCTTTCCGCTTACGGCCGCACGAAGCTGCTCGGCGAACAAGCGGTACTTTCAAGCGGGCTTGAGAGGTTTTCGATCATACGCACAAGCTGGCTTTATGGTCCGCGCGGGAAGAACTTCGTCGAAACGATAGCCCGGCTTGCGAAGGAACGTGATGAGCTGAGGATCGTTGCCGACCAGGTCGGAAGCCCCACATACACGGAAGACCTTGCCGCAGCCCTTTATGTCCTCCTTGCAAGGGAGGCCGTGGGCATATTCCACTTCTCGAACGAGGGGATCTGCAGCTGGCACGAGTTTGCAGAGGCGATTGTGGAGATGATGAGGAAGCGCGGGGAAGAGGTGAGGGCACGGAGGATTGTTCCGATCCGCACGGAAGAGTATCCGCTGCCTGCCAGGAGACCGGCATATTCCGTCCTGTCGAAGGAGAAGTATAAGAGGACGACCGGCGCGGAGGTGCCGCATTGGCGTGACGGCCTCAGGCGATACTTTGAGAGAAGACCTGCGGCCGCGAAAAAAGGTTAGAACCTATCTCAAAATCTATTTTTTGTGTAAGTCTGTCATTCCCGCAAGCAAAGCCTGCCTGTCCGGTAGGCAGGCGCGTCGGGAATCCTTCTGAAAACAAAGAAAGATTCCGGACAAGCCGGAATGACACAATAGGGCGAAAGTGAACCATTTCAATTTTGAGATAGGTTCCGGACTCCTTTGCGGGCCTTCCATGGCATTTTTTGAGTCCAGTTTCTATAATAAAACACGTAGCTAGGCAGTCCCCGGTTGAGCCGGCAAGAATCAGGAGGATTTGAATGAAGGCTATCATACTTGCCGGCGGCAGCGGCACCAGACTTTATCCCGTGACGATGTCGGTGTGCAAGCAGCTGCTGCCGGTCTATGACAAGCCCATGATCTATCACCCGCTGTCCGTGCTCATGCTTGCCGGCATCAGGGAGATACTCATCATATCGACGCCGCAGGACCTCCCGAGGTTCAGGGACATATTCGGAGACGGCTCCCAGCTCGGTCTTCAGTTTTCCTACGCGGAGCAACCGCGGCCCGAAGGGCTTGCGCAGGCGTTCATTATCGGCGAGGAGTTCATCGGGAACGACAGCGTCTGTCTTATCCTCGGGGACAATATCTTTTACGGCCACGGTCTGACCGAGCTCCTGAAAAAGACGATCGCGGATATCGAAAGAAATGGAGGGGGTACCGTTTTTGGCTACTATGTGACTGACCCGGACCGCTACGGTGTGGTGGAATTCGACGGCAGCGGCAATGTGTTGTCCATAGAGGAGAAGCCTGAAAGACCGAAGTCGAATTATGCGGTCACGGGCCTTTATTTTTATGACAACGGCGTCATCGAGGTCGCAAAAAACGTTAAGCCTTCCGCGCGGGGAGAACTCGAAATAACGGACGTCAACAGGACCTATCTGGCGCTGGGGAAGCTGAAGGTCGAGCTTCTCGGCAGGGGCGTTGCCTGGCTCGACACCGGCACCCATGACAGCCTGCTTGAGGCGGGTGAATTTATCGCCACCATAGAGAAGCGGCAGGGCCTGAAGATTGCCTGCATCGAGGAAATCGCCTATCTCAACGGATACATAGGAAGGGAGCAGCTGATGAGGCATGCCGAGGCACTGAAGAAAAACGGCTATGGCAAATACCTGATGAGGCTGCTGGGACAATAACTTCATGCCCTTTGATTTTACCAATCTGAAAATACCCGGGGTCGTCGCGGTGAAGACAAAGAGGTTCGGCGATGACAGGGGCTTCTTCATGGAGACTTACAAACACTCCGAATTTGAGGCTGCGGGCATCGCTGAACATTTTGTCCAGGACAACCAGTCGAGGTCGGCGCGGTCAGTCCTGAGGGGGCTTCATTACCAGAAGGACCCGAAGGCCCAGGGAAAACTCGTGCGATGTCTGAGCGGCAGGATATTCGACGTTGCCGTCGACATCAGGAAGGGTTCTCCCACTTACGCAAAGTGGATCGGAGAGGAGCTGACAGCCGAAAACGGGCTGATGCTGTATATTCCCCCGGGTTTTGCCCACGGGTTTCTTGTGATGAGCGACGCCGCAGATATCCTTTATAAGTGCACGGAAGAATATTCTCCGGAAAATGAAAGGGGGATAATCTGGAATGACCCTGATATCGGCATCTCCTGGCCGTTCGGCAACCCCGTTCTTTCTGCAAAGGACGGCGATCTGCCGCGTCTGAGGGACGCGGACAACATCTTCACTTATGAGGCAGGACAATGACGAAGAGGATATTGATAACAGGCGGCGCCGGCTTTATCGGAAGCGAGTTCTGCAGGCAGGCGGTCCGCAAGGGCCACCGGGTCATAATCGTCGATTCGCTGAGCTACGCGGGCGACACCGAAAGACTCAGGGAGGTCGCAAAGGAGATCACGTTTCACCGGGCGGACATCGCCGACAGGTACAGCATGGACCGGATCTTCAGCACCGAAAGGCCCGACAGTGTGGTCCACTGGGCGGCTGAAAGCCACGTGGACAGAAGCATACTGGATGCGACCCCCTTTATCGAGACGAACGTAAAGGGGACACAGGTCCTTCTCGACCTGGCGAGAGACCACGGAATCGAAAGGTTCATAAACATCTCGACCGATGAGGTTTACGGGGACCTCCGCGAGACCGGGCAGTTTACAGAGGCCTCTGCGCTTAGCCCGAATTCGCCTTACTCCGTCAGCAAGGCCTCCGCAGACATGCTTGGGAGGGCGTACTTCAAGACATTCGGACTTCCTGTGATCACCGTCAGGCCGTCGAACAACTACGGGCCGTGGCAATATCCCGAAAAGCTCATCCCGGTCGTCATTCTGAAGGCCTTGAACAACGAGAAGATACCCGTTTACGGGACAGGCCAGAACGTGAGGGAATGGCTGTACGTCTCAGACTGCGCTGCGGCAGTCGGCCTTATCCTCGAAAAAGGGGAGGCCGGCGAAATATACAACGTGGGGAGCGGCGAAGAGAGGAGAAATGTCGAAGTCGTCAGGAAGATCCTTTCGCTTCTTGGCAAGCCGGAGGACCTTATACAGTTTACCAGGGACCGCTCGGGACACGATTACCGTTACTCGCTCGATTCCCGGAAAATGGGAGCCAGACTGGACTGGACACGCGCTATGCCTTTCGAGGCGGGAATAGAAAAGACCGTGACATGGTATATCGAAAACATGGACTGGCTTAAAGAGAAGCTGGCGGATCTCGCAAGGTACTGGAAGCAGGTCTATCAGTAGCGTTTGCCCTTGTGACGCAGATTATGGAGATCAAGAGGCTTTCTGAACATGGTCAGAAGAGGAGGGGCTGGTATGAGCAATAAAAAGGCCCTTATCTGCGGAGTTTCGGGGCAGGACGGTGCCTATCTTGCACAGCTTTTGATCGGGAAAGGATACGATGTGTACGGGACGTCGCGGGACGCACAGATGTCTGCCTTCCATGGATTGACCAGCCTCGGCATCCGCGACAGGGTGAAACTGGAATCGATGGCGGTAAACGATTTCCGCAGCGTCTTGCAGGTAATCAGCAAGATCAGACCCGATGAGATTTACAACCTCGCCGGGCAGAGCTCTGTCGGACTTTCATTTCAGCAGCCTGTTGAGACACTCGAAAGTATCAGCGTGGGCACCCTTAATCTGCTCGAAGCGATCCGCTTTATCGGACTGCCGATCAAATTCTATAACGCCGGATCCAGCGAATGCTTCGGCGACACCGGCGGAGCGGCAGCGGATGAAACGACCCCTTTTCGGCCCCGGAGTCCTTACGCGGTGGCCAAGGCGACGGCGTTTTGGGAGATAGCAAACTACCGGGAGGCGTACGGCCTTTTTGCTGTCTCGGGAATCCTCTTCAACCATGAATCTCCCTTGCGGCCCGTGCGATTTGTCACCCGGAAGATCGTGGCCGCTGCCTGCCGTATTGCGGCCGGCAGCCGGGAGAAACTGCACCTGGGCAACATTTCGATCGCCCGCGACTGGGGCTGGGCCCCTGAATATGTCGAGGCGATGTGGCTTATGCTTCAGCAGGGGACACCCGATGATTTTGTAGTGGCCACCGGCGAGACGAACACTCTCGAAGAGTTCATTTGCGAGGCATTCGGAAGCGTCGGCCTTCTCTGGAGGGACCATGTCGTAACCGACCCTTCTCTCTACAGACCATCGGAGATCATGGCGGGCAGGGGGAATCCCGAGAAGGCGGCCAAAGTGCTCGGCTGGAAGGCAAAATACAGGATGCGGGACGTGGCAAGGATGATGGTGGAACACGAACAGGTGTTGCAGAGCGCGGGCATTACCGCGAAATGACGATGGGCATACAGGGGTAACTGAATAATGAAAACAGCACTGATAACAGGCATCACAGGCCAGGACGGGGCCTATCTTGCGGAACTCCTCCTGGCAAAAGGATACACCGTCCACGGGATCAAGAGGAGGTCTTCCCTGTTCAATACCGACAGGATCGACCATCTTTACAGGGACCCGCACGAGCGGGCGGTGAAGTTCAGGCTCCACTACGGCGACCTGACTGACTCCACAAACCTCATCCGTATCGTCCAGGAGGTGCAGCCTCAGGAGATCTACAACCTTGCGGCGCAGAGCCACGTGAAGGTCTCCTTCGAGACGCCCGAGTACACCGCAAACGCCGACGCGCTCGGCACCCTGAGGGTGTTGGAGGCGATCAGGATACTGGGCCTCGAAAAGAAGACGCGCTTCTATCAGGCATCGACCTCCGAGCTCTACGGCAAGGTGCAGGAAACCCCGCAGAGCGAGAGGACACCGTTTTATCCGAGGAGTCCCTATGCCGTGGCAAAACTCTACTCCTACTGGATCACCGTAAACTACAGGGAGGCGTATAACATCTATGCCTGCAACGGCATCCTCTTCAATCACGAATCACCTCTGCGGGGCGAGACCTTCGTGACCCGCAAGATCACGAGGGCCGTGGCGCGCATCAAACTCGGACTGCAGCAGAAGCTCTTTCTCGGTAATCTGGACTCCCGGCGCGACTGGGGGCATGCCAGGGACTATGTCGAGGCGCAGTGGCTGATACTGCAGCAGGACAAGCCCGACGACTATGTCATCGCAACGGGACAACAGCACTCTGTGCGTGAATTCGTGGAGGCGGCATTCGTGGAAGTCGGCATAGGCATCTCATGGAAGGGCGAGGGCGTGAAAGAAAAGGGATACAATAGGGAGACCGGAAAGGTGGTAGTCGAGGTGGACAGACGCTACTTCAGGCCGACTGAGGTTGAGACGCTGCTTGGCGATGCCTCGAAGGCAAAGAAAGAACTCGGCTGGTCCCCGAAGGTCGGTTTCAGGGAACTCGTCGCCGAGATGGTGACGGAGGATCTCAAAGAGGCGGAACGCGATCAGCTTTGCAAAAGGGAAGGATACAGGGTGATGAAGTACCATGAATAAATACTCGAAGATCTATGTGGCCGGTCACGGCGGACTCGTTGGGTCTGCAATTTTCAGAAGGCTCGAGGAAGAAGGGTACACGCGCCTTCTGGGAAGACGCAGCAGAGACCTCGACCTTACGCGTCAGGCTGACGTGGAGGCGTTCTTCGCCGAGGAAAGGCCCGAGTATGTATTTCTTGCTGCGGCAAAGGTCGGCGGGATACTCGCCAACAACACCTACCCGGCTGAATTCATCTACCTGAACCTCATGATACAGAACAACATCATTCATTCGTCGTACCTTAGCGGTGTCAAAAAACTGCTCTTTCTCGGCAGCTCGTGCATCTATCCGAAGTTCGCGCCTCAACCAATGAAGGAAGAACATCTGCTGACGGGGGAACTGGAACCCACGAACGAACCATACGCCGTTGCCAAGATCGCAGGCATAAAGATGTGTCAGGCGTATAACCGGCAGTATGGCACTGACTATATATCTGTCATGCCTACGAACCTCTACGGGCCAAACGACAACTTTGACCTTGAGAACTCGCATGTCCTGCCGGCCATGATAAGGAAGTTCCATGAGGCAAAAGAACGGAATCTGCCCTCCGTTGAGATCTGGGGGACCGGAACCCCGAGGCGTGAATTTCTCTACATCGACGACCTTGCCGCCGCCTGCGTTTATCTGATGGAGCGGTACGACGGTTCGGGGATCGTCAATATCGGCACGGGAGAAGATATCTCCATCAGTGATCTTGCGCTCCTTGTCAGAAAGGTCGTGGGATACGGGGGGGAGATCGTATTCGACTCATCGAAGCCCGATGGCACCCCGCGCAAGCTCCTCGATGTTTCGAGACTTCATTCTCTGGGCTGGCGGGCCGGGACCGGTCTTGAAGAGGGGATAAGAAAGACCTATGAGTGGTACGAGGCACATACTTCTTTAAAGGAGGAAGTTTCGTGAAGGCAATCATCCTTGCGGGGGGAAGCGGCACGAGGCTCTGGCCGCTTTCGAGAAAAAACTACCCGAAACAGTTTCTAAAGATCAACTCCTGCGGCGACCTCAAGGGCTGCGCCTTCGACCGGGGGTCACTCATCCAGCAGACCGTGTCGCGGCTCATGAATGCGATCTCCCCTGACGACATAGTTGTGATGACGAACAATGACTACAAGTTCCATGTGCAGGCCGATCTGGGCGGCCTTTCGGAGGGCAGCACAAACAACGTGATTCTCGAACCCCTGAAGAGGAATACCGCGCCCGCCATTGCCCTTGCCTTGCGGTATTGCAGCGAAAGGCTGGGCTGCCCGGGAGACGAGGTCGTGTTTGTCTCGCCCGCCGACCATATAATCGACCCTGAACCGAAATTCGTGAGTTATCTCAGGGCTGCGGAGGATATCGCCTCGAAGGGGTATATCGTCACCTTCGGCATCAGGCCCTCCTATCCCGAGACCGGCTACGGGTATATAAAAGTGAAAGGCAGGGGCCTTGGGGATGCTTCGTCCTCGCAGAAGCCGGACCCTGAAGATCATCCGTATTTCAACGTCGAGAGGTTTGTCGAAAAACCGGATGCAAAAACGGCTTCAGGGTATCTTGAGAGCGGGGACTACTACTGGAACTCAGGCATGTTCGCCTTTCGCATCGACACGGCGGAACAGGAGCTTGAAAAGTGCGCGCCCGAGATCTTCGGGCTTTACCGGGCCGGATACGATCGCATGCTCTCGGCCTTCGGCGAGATGCCCGATATCTCGATCGACTACGCCGTAATGGAGAAGTCCGACAGGGTTGTCACAATGCCGATGGATCTATACTGGAACGATGTCGGTTCGTGGGATTCGATCTTCGATGTCTTTCCGAAGGACGAGGCAGGCAACGTGAGGCTCGGCGATGTCATCTGCCACGACACGAGTAAATCTCTCATCATGAGCGACAAGAGGCTGATAGCGGCCGTGGGGCTTGAAAACCTTCTCGTTGTGGAGACCGACGACGCGATCCTGATTGCGCGGCGCGGCGACGCGCAGAAGGTAAAGGATGTGGTCGAGATGTTGAGCGCAGGCGGGCGGCGTGAGGCGTCCGAGCACACCACGACCTACAGGCCATGGGGGAGCTATACGATTCTGGAAGACGGCCCGCGGTACAAGATCAAGCGCATCGTCGTCAACAGGGGAGAACGTCTGAGCCTCCAGATGCACTACCACCGCAGCGAGCACTGGGTAGTGATCAAGGGGACTGCAAGGGTGCAGATCGGCGAGATCGAGAAACACGTCCACGAAAACGAGAGCGTCTATATTCCGAAGTCTACCCTCCACAGACTCGAAAACCCCGGAAAGGTGCCGCTTGAGATCATCGAGGTGCAAAACGGCGAGTACGTCGAAGAAGACGATATCGTCCGCCTGAGCGACCAGTACGGCAGACACGAAGAGAAGGCGGACGAAGGGCTGTAGGCAACAGGTTGTCATGCCGGCCCTGTGGCGATCATTGCTTCCCGTTTTTCCGCCTGCTGCCCGGAGGCTGACCGGCATTTGGTTTTATACTTTTGGTTGAGATTTCCGTCATAATAGCGAACTTCAACGGAGAGCGTTATCTAAAGGACTGTCTCTCCTCTTTAGCTGCACAGACCTTCAGGGACTTCGAGGTTATAGTCGTGGACAACGGCTCCACAGACAATTCCCTCCGGCTCATCCGCAGGGAATTCCGATGGGTCAGGGTCGTTCCCCTCGGCAGCAATACAGGCTTTGCCAGGGGGAACAACATTGGATTTGATGCCTCTTCGGGGAAATACATCGCCACTTTGAACAACGATACCATTACGGACAGGGACTGGCTCAAGTCGCTGGTGGAGGCCGCAGAGGCGGACGAAAAGGTGGGCATGGTTGCATCCAAGATCCTTCTTGGGGCCGAGGGCAGTGAGCTGGATTCGGCGGGAATGCTTGTTTACCCCGACGGCATGACGCGTCAGAGGGGGAGGGGCGAGCCGGAAGACAGATTCAACGCTCCGGAAGAGGTGCTTTTTCCCAGCGCCTGCGCCGCGCTCTACCGAAGGGAGATGATCGAAGAGACCGGCTTTTTCGACGAAGACTTTTTCTCATACTGCGAAGACGCGGACCTGGGGCTCAGGGGCAGGCTCGCGGGGTGGAAGGCGGTCTTTGCGCCCGAAGCGGTGGTGAGACACCTCTATTCAGGAACGGGAGGCAGGTATTCTTCCTTCAAGGCGTTTCATGTCGAGCGGAACCGTTTCATGGTCTTGTTGAAGGATCTGCCCATGTCGTATATTATTATGTCTCCTTTTTATACTGCCTGGAGGTACATTGTGCAGGTATACGGTCTTCTGTCGGGCAGGGGGAGTGTTGCGAGGTTCGCCGAAGGAAGCAGAAAGGGCGCGATGGCGGCGGTGATCGCAAGGGCGTACGCGGGAATCATTTCCGGTATCCCTGCCGGTCTTGCTAAACGCAGGAAGGTCTGGGCGCTTCGGCGCATTACCTGTGCCCAGTACAGGGCACTTCTGCGGAGGCACCACATCTCGGCTGCCGAGCTTATGCTGAGGGAATGATGAGGGTCCTTGTTATAGTGCCGGCATACAACGAAGAAGAAAATATCGCCGGGGTCATACGGGACCTCATGGAGAACTATCCGGAGGGGGACATCGTTGTCGTCAACGACGGCTCATGCGATGGCACATCGGGCATCGTGCGCCGGCTCGGCGTAACGGTCATAGACCTTTCCTATAATCTCGGGATAGGCGGAGCCATGCAGACCGGTTTCCTCCACGCCCTTGCAGGGGGCTACGATGCAGCCATACAGTTCGACGGCGACGGCCAGCACAATGCAGATGAAATCCGCAAGATCTTCAGGCCCCATGAGAAGATGAACGCAGACCTTGTTGTGGGGTCGCGGTTTCTCTCGGAGGGCGGTTTTACATCATCCCTTCAGAGGCGGCTTGGTGCGAAGATTCTTTCCTTCATCGTTTCGACCCTCGTGGGCAAGAAGATTACCGACACTACGTCGGGCTTCAGGTTCTACAGCAGAAGGGCGCTCGAATTCTTTGGGTCAAACTATCCCGAAGATTATCCTGAGGTGGAGGCCTTCATCCTGGCCCATAAGAAAGGCCTTATCATTGAAGAAGTGCCCGCGGAGATCAGTCCGCGAAAGTTTGGACGGTCTTCGATAACGGTGCCAAGGGCTGTCTATTACATGGTAAAAGTGCTTTTGGCGATATTCGTGGACCTGATGAAGAAGATAGAGTAGGAGGTTGCCATGGGCCTTGTGCAGATTGCTTCGATCGCGGGCAGCGTCTTTATCCTTGTTGTCGTGATTGAACTCATACGGCGGAACAGACTGAAGGAACGGTACAGCCTCATCTGGCTGGCAACGGCTGTCGTGCTTATGGCCTTTTCCGTATGGAGGCGGCTTCTCGACTACGTTGCGCTCTTCTTCGGCATATACTATCCCCCTTCATTCCTCTTTCTCCTTGCCATTATCTTCCTGATTATCCTGCTCCTTCATTTTTCGACGATCGTATCGTCGCTGAGCGAAAAAAACAGGCGGCTTGCCCAGGAACTGGCCATGCTGAAGACCAGGATCGAGGAAAAAGAGGCAGGGGGCGAGAGGGAAAAAGAGCAGTAAGCTCCTGCGCCGGAGGCGCTCTTCCGGGAAATCCTTAACCATTTTTCCATATTCTCCTCAATTCGTAGTATAATTTTTAAAAATTGCATGAATGAGGGAGGGAACCTTGGCAAAACGTGCCGGCGCATACAGAAGCGAGAAAAGAAAGAAGGAAATCAGTCGTCAGAAGAAACAGGAAGAGAAGAGACTGAAGCGTCTCAGGAAGGGTCAGGGAGGCGCCGGGGAAGAAATTGCTGAGGAAGCGCCCGAGGAGACCGGCCCGGAGCCTGAAGCGGGCGAAGAGACGGATGTCGCGGCTGAAAGTGAAGGCCAATAGTGAGGGCATAAGGAACATGCGCGACCCTCATTCTGCCGGCGTTTGTTATTCTTATTGCACCGTTTGATTCTCGCACTTCAGTGACACCTGTGTCGTTGACCGCTTTCTTCATTCCTGCCCTGTTGCCGTCGTTTGCTTTGGGCGCGGCCAAAGTGATACTATTTCCTGTTCATATTCTGCTAAGGACCCCTGGCGCGGTCCGATGCTGCTTCGGGAGGATTTCTGATGCAAGACGTAATAATGGAAACGAATCTGCCGGATATAAGGCTCCTCAGAAGGGGCAAGGTGAGGGATGTTTATGATCTGGGCGAACACCTTCTGATCATCGCGACCGACAGGGTCTCGGCTTTCGATGTTGTGCTTCCAAACGGCATTGCAGGCAAGGGGAGGGTGCTTACCCAGATATCCCTATACTGGTTCGAGGGGATGAAGGACATCATAGAAAACCATATCGTCGCGACGGAAGTGAAGGACTATCCGCCGGCTCTCCGGAAACACGAGCGGGTGCTTAAGGACAGAAGCATGCTTGTGAAGAAGGCGTCACCGATGCCTGTTGAGTGCATCGTACGAGGGTATCTCTCGGGTTCCGGCTGGAAGGAGTACAGGTCAAACGCGACGGTCTGCGGGATAAGGCTTCCCGAAGGACTTGTCGAATCGGCTCGGCTTGATGAGCCTATCTTCACCCCAAGTACCAAGGCCGAAGAAGGGCACGACATAAACATAAGTTTCGATGAGATGAAAAAGATCGTCGGCGAAGAGACGGCCGCGCAACTAAGGGACGCAAGTCTCAGGATCTACGGAAAGGCGCGGGAGATCGCCGAGAAAAAGGGCATCATCATCGCCGATACGAAGATGGAATTCGGCATGCACGAGGGGAGGCTCATGCTCATCGATGAGCTTCTCACTCCCGACTCTTCACGCTTCTGGTCTATGAAGACGTACAAACCCGGGAAGGGACAGGACAGCTACGACAAGCAGATAATCAGGGATTACCTGCTCACGCTTGACTGGGACCAGACCTATCCGGGGCCGGAACTCCCCGAGGAGATAGTCCGCAAGGCGAGAGAGCGGTACGAGGACATTTACCGGATCATCGTCGGATAGCCTCGGCGTTGACGCGAGCGCGCGTGGTCTATTTCGCGACCTTCGAAAGAAGGATGCCGATGTACTTGTTGATCGGGTTGTTTCGCCCGAGAAATGATACCACCGGCTTTCTCCTGTTTCCGAGTTTTCTCATCTCCCAGAGGATGTCGTTGTTTTCCGGGTCTGCTTCCAGTCCGGCAGCGAACGCCGCTATCGCCTCTTTCCTGTTGCCGTCTCTCAGGTAGGCCCGCCCCAGATTAAGATAAAATATCGGGTAGTAAAATTCGCTCCCAAACGGCATCGAACTCCTGAGCCTCTGGAGCGCTTCCCTGCAGACCCTTATCCCTTCCGTCGGTTTGTTTTCTACCACTGCCAGCAGACAGCCGTAGTAAGACATGAGAAAGGGGTTAGTGGGGAACTTCTCGATGGCGTCTCTCAGTGATGCCATGGCCGCTTTCCCCTTGCCCTGCTTCAGCAACAGTTGCATCTCCCCGAAAAACTCCGGCTTCAGCTTAAGGTTCTGCTTCTGCATTTTCAGGAAAAGTTCGATTGTTGCCTTGTGCTGACTTTCCATCATCTCGCTTCTCCTGGCTTCAAGACCCGCAGGCTTCGTCATCATATGGGCGTAGCCGGTCTCCCTCGAAAAGACCACCTCCCCTTTCCGATAGACTCGGGTTACGGCCTTCTGCAGACTTGGGATGTCCTCGGTCTGTACATGATAGGTGATGTTGTCGACGGTGATATTGCTGCTGAAGCCGGGAGGATGTTTAGATATGATGTTTATCCTGGAGGATGACCCCATGTTTCATTCTACCAGAGAAAACATGTTATTGAGACAAACAATTCGGAAAGTGCGGCAGCCGGCCTCCGAAAAAGCCGGCTGCGATCTTGCACTGGATCTTATCGTACCCTCTTGTATCTGCCCATGATCTGGGTCCGGGCGATGACATGTCCGTCCATCGCCTTTTCGACATGTGCTTTTCCCGAGTGGTTGGCGATATCGAGCACCTTGTCGAGAGCATAAAGTTTGAAGAAGTATCTGTGCGTTCCGGAAGGCGGGCAGGGGCCTCCGTAGTTGTGTTTCTTGAAATCGTTGATGCCCTCAATTCCCCCCTTTGGTATTGATCTTTCGGCAATCTCCTTGACACCCGGGTCAATATTCCATACGACCCAGTGGACCCATGTGCCTGCCGGTGCGTCGGGATCATCCACGATCAGCACCAGTGACATCGCCGCAGGAGGCACATTTTCGATCAGAAGCGGCGGGTTTACGTCGATGTCGTCGCATGTGTAGCGCGAGGGAATGGTGCCGTTGTTTTCAAAGGCCGGACTCGATATCCTGAATTCGATCATTTTCCTGTCCTCCCTGCCCAAGGCGTTCGATAGTGTGATGAACAAAAGAATCAGAAGAAAATATATGCCGATGGATCTCATTTTTTGCCCCGATATCTTTCCCTTTTTTTCAATATAGCATTTCTGTCCCAAATGTCCACTTCGTTGTTATGTAACCCCTGCTGATGGAAGAACTCCAAGTTCGACTCTGGTCCGGAGATAATGCAGGCGGATTTTTTGCCATTCCCTATTTTTTTCTTCCAAGCTCTCACACCAGGCTCTGGAAATTCCAGGATTAAACTTTTTTAATTATTATTGAAGGGCAAGATAGTGCAGTATATAAGAGCATAGATGATACCGCCTGAACCGTTAGGAAGAAACCCTGCATCCCGTGAGCATCCGCAGCTCTATGCCGAACAGGTCGGCCTTCTGTACAGGAATGCACCGTTGGGGGTCATTGGGACATTGGTTAATGCAGCGGTCTTGGTCTTCATTCTGCGAAACCTTGTGCCGCATCGGGTCCTGACTGTCTGGTTTCTCTGTATTCTATTGGTTTCAATTGCACGGTTTGTGCAGTTCTCCCGGTTCCGGCGTGTCACTCCGGAATCATCCGATGTTAGCCGCTGGGGGACATGGTTTGTAATCGGACTGGCCCTTTCCGGTATCATATGGGGTTCCGCGGGCATCGTTCTCTACCCTGTCGAATCGACTATTCATCAGGAGTTTCTTGCTTTTGTGCTGGGCGGCATGGCAATCGGGGCGGCTGCGGCATTCTCGGTGGTCATGCCGGCATTCATCGCGTATACCCTGCCTTCCTTGGCACCTCTCATCGTGCGGTTTCTGGCTGCAGGAGATGAAATCCATCTGGCGATGGGGGGAATGTCCCTTCTTTTTGTAGTTCTTATAACCGGTATAGCGTTCCGAATCAGCATGGTGACACTTGCGTCCTTGCGCCTCCGCTTTGAAAAGAACAGTCTCGTTGTCTATCTGTCTTCGGCCAAGAACGATCTGGAAAAGCTCAATCAAGAACTTTCGTCTGAGATTGTGGAACATAGAAAGGCTGAAGAAGAACTGAAGCGACACAGGGAACACCTTGAGGAACTGGTGGAAGAGCGAACCTCAGAGCTGGAAGCCTTCATCTATTCGGTGTCCCACGACCTGAGAGCGCCTCTTCGCTTCATAAGTGGTTTCGGCAGAATCCTGATGGAGGAGAAGGCCGAAAGACTCGACGAGCAGGGCAAGGATTATCTGAAGCGGATAAATCTGGGTGCGTTCCAGATGAATCGGCTTATCGAGGACCTGTTGTCACTTTCGAGGATCTCACGGCAGGAGATTGAACGGACGCAACTGGATCTGAGTAAGATAGCTTCCCTTGTTGTTTCCGACCTCCGTGCGTCCGATCCTTCCCGGAGCGTGGAGGTCGATATCGCGGAAGGACTCAGCGCATATGGCGACGAGAGTCTGATAACTATCGCTTTAACGAACCTCCTCGGAAACGCATGGAAGTTCACATCAAAGACCGAGAGCGCCCGGATTGAGTTTGGGACACTTCTGCAAGACGGAAGAATCATTTATTACATCAGGGACAACGGCGCGGGGTTTGAGCCTCAACAGGGGGAAAAGATGTTTCTGCCCTTTCATCGATTGCACTCTGAGCAAGAATTTGAGGGCTCGGGAATCGGCCTTGCCATCGTGAAGCGCGTCATCCATCGGCACGGAGGCGATATCTGGGCAGAAGGGACAACCGGGGAAGGGGCAACGGTCTATTTTACATTTGGGAATCATGAAAAAAAAGACTGAACAAAAGACACTCGTCGCCGATGACGGCAGAATTGTTTTTCCTTTCATTTTTAGGAAGTCTGACAACCATGAAGATATTAATCGTTGATGATGACGAAAATAGCCTCCTGTTAACCAGTTTAGAACTCAGAGACGAGCTCTGGCACGTGATTACGGCCACCAATGGGCAGAAGGCCATGGAATTATTCGAGAATGAAAAACCCGATATTGTAATAGTCGATGTCAATATGCCCGGCACCGATGGAATAACGCTACTGAAGAAAATGAAGGAGAGACGGCCGGAAATACGAGTAGCAATCTTTACCGGCTACGACCAGGGAGCTTTGAATCTACCGGCTGAAGCAGACGCCTTTGTGGTTAAGTCATCTTCTTACAAAGAATTGAAAGAATTTGTCAGAAGCTATGCCCGAAAAGAATAAGCGGGAACGTACGCCGATCGTAATGGACATAGTTCCCTGCCAGCCCGGTTATACTTTCCCGTAATCGCGCATAGGTGTCGAAAGAGCAGGCAAGCCCCATACTCCGTTGTACGCCCCCTCATATTCGCCTATCTTTTCAGATGCAAGAGCCACAAAAAGTGCGCATTCAAAAATGGCAAAGGGACGTGAGGCCCCGGGGAACTTTACGAAGATCTTACTTTGCGGATGATATGTTACAATAGCGCTCGTGGGGAAAACTTCAGGAAAAAAGAAGGTTGCAATTAATATAATCCCGGGTAATCACGACAGACATGAGAAAGAATTAGAATCCTCGCAGAAGTCGACAACAGAGGCCGGCTTGCAAGAGACTGCTTCAATAGTGAAGTTTATCCCAATTCTCATCTTGTTGTTTGCCTCCTGCGCAGTATATTTCAACGGTCTTTTCGGCGATTTTGTATATGACGACACGTCTCAGATAGTGGACAATCCCTGGATCAAGGATATCAGCAACATACCGACGATATTTTCCAAGGGGGTCTGGAGTTTCCAGCCTGGGATAGTTGTCTCGAACTACTATAGACCCCTGATGCACACTGTTTATATGCTCAATTATTATTTGTTCGGTCTAAGACCCTGGGGATTCCATCTGGTCAATATCTTCTTTCATTGCGGGGTGTCAATCCTCGTATTTCTGGTTGTACGGATGCTACTGATTGACAACAGGGACCCGGTGCGCCGTGCGTCCCCTTCGCCTCCATTTATCGCCGCCCTTCTTTTTACCTTGCATCCCATCCACACGGAGGCGGTAACATGGATCGCCGGATTGCCTGATGTGGCATTCACATTTTTTTATCTTCTTTCTTTTTATCTCTATGTCAGGTCGAAGTCTTTATTATCCGGCAGGTATCTTTTTTCCGTGGTGTGCTTTGCTGCTGCAGCATTTTTCAAGGAGCCGGCTCTGACACTGCCCGTTATCCTTTTTTCTTATGACGTGGCATTTGGACAAGCAAAGACTCATCCTCTTTACTATTTGAAGAGATATGTCGCCTATGTCATAATCGGAGCCGTTTATATAGCGCTCAGGATTCACGCTCTTGGCGGATTTGCTCCTCAGAAGAGATATGAAATGCTGAGCTCCTGTCAGTTCGCTATTAATGTATTTCCCCTTTTCGTCACGTATCTTGGAAAACTTCTTCTTCCGCTTAATCTTAATGCTTTTTATGTCTTTCATCCGATTTCCTCAATTATTGAGTGGAAGGGGGCGCTGTCATTCCTCGCCACAATAGTCTTTTTGATACTCTTCTCCATGGCCTCAAGAAGGAGCAGAACAGCCTTCCTGGGCCTCGTGTTCGTGACCGTGCCGCTTATTCCCGTGCTTTACATACCAGCGCTCGGCGAGAATACCTTCACTGAAAGATATCTTTATCTCCCATCCGCAGGTTTTGTGCTGCTTCTGGCTGTCCTTATATCATGGAGCCGGGAGAAACTGCCCGGTGCAGCCAGAGCCCTGGCTTTTACCCTTATCATAGTGGCCGGTCTATATGCTGTGGAAACCATAAACAGGAATATCGTTTGGAAGAACACTTTTAACCTTTGGTCAGATACTGTCAGGAAATCTCCCGATAGTGCGATGGCACATAACAATCTCGGTATAGCGTACTTCTCCAAAGGGCTATACGATATGGCAACAGAACAATATCTGACTGCATTAACTCTCAAGCCGGATTACGCAGAGGCCCATCATAATCTCGGCAATATCTACTTATCTAAAGGGCTATACGACATGGCAATAGAACGATACCGGACCGCATTACGTCTCAAGCCGGGTTACGCAGAGCCTTATTATGGTCTCGGTCTGGCAGACTTAAATAAGGGGTTTTACGATATGGCAATAGAACAATTCCAAACCGCATTGCGTCTCAAGCCGGATTATGTGGAGGTCCTTAACGATCTCGGCAACGCATACCAGTTTAAGGGACTATACGATATGGCAATAGAGCAATTCCGGACCGCAGTAACGCTCAAGCCGGATTACGCAGAGGCTCATAGTAATCTCGGCAACGCATACCTGTCCAAGGGGTTATACGATATGGCAATAGAACAATTCCAAACCGCATTACGTCTTAGGCCTGATCTGGTGCAGGCACATAATAACCTCGGAGTGGCATACCAATCCAAAGGGCTATATGATATGGCGATGGAACAATACCTTAATGCGGTGAACCTGAAGCCGGACTACGCAGAGGCCCACTATAATCTTGGGCGCATTTACCTTAGCAAAGGCTCCATAAACAAAGCTCGGGCAGAATTCGAGGTCGCACTCAGCATTAAACCGGATGACTACAGGACGCTACAAGTACTCAGTTCCATTTCCTCGAAGTGAGCATTAACGCATAAGTCAGAGTTCCATAGCATTGTGCCCCCTATTATGATTATCAAAATTGATAGGTACTGCAAAGCGAAACGCCTCCGGATTTCCGAAAGAACTATGGCGTAGCGAGATAAATGAGGGGCGGGCACAAATTCTGGCATCGGCGAGTAGGCGAAAGGCCCCGATGAGCTGGGACCTTTCGCATTATGGCCGGACGTTTGGCCGTCTATTGAGGCGGCTGAAACTTTCTAATTCAAAACGCAAATACTGTCAATGCATGTGGCATTGGACGAGCAAGACCCGGGCATCCCGGCAGGCATCCCAACAATACAGGATGTCGCACAGCCACCATAGCCGCATGTATAAGGAGCGCAAAGCGGATCTTGAATTCCGACAGGCAGATTAGCGCAGGTACCTGACCCACAGCTCTGACATGGGTTGTCACAGGCCACATTACAACAGATTCCCTGAACACAATAACCGCTCTGGCACTGTGCCGGATCGGTACAGGCATTGCCATCAGGGTTCTTGACAGAGCTGCATACGCCGTTTGTACAAGACCACCCCGACTGACAGACGTTACCGCATGCTCCACAGTTAGCGTTATCAGACAAAAGATTGATCTCGCACCCGTTTGTGTAGTCGGAGTCGCAGTTGCCCCAGCCAAAGGAACAGGTGAGATCACATCCTTCCGAACCGCAGGTGCCTATTGCATTTTGAAAAACTTCCAGTGATCTGCACTGCCAGCCCGAAGCAGTCTGGGCCAAGACCTGCCCCACCGCACAATCGAACCCTACGGCGCCAGCTGGCCCCTGAGGTCCCATTGGTCCGGCTGCACCCGTATCGCCTTTTGGTCCCTGAGGACCCTGAGGGCCCTGTGGTCCAGGGGGGCCTTCCATATTCCAAGAAATTGCAATTTCACCCTGCACGCACTGGTTAGCCGCACTTACTATCCTCAGCTGACCATTATTTTCTTTATAACATCCATAGATGACACTTCCGCTCATTAGCACTTGTGGCTGCTGTTTGGCAGCCATGGTCGCGGAGCTAAACGCTATGACCACCATTGCGATAATACTGCTTAAGAGAAACTTCTTCATTTTCTTGCCTCCTTTGCTCTTTTAAGAAACCCGGAGTAAATTGGCCGGTTGCGCCGCTAACTCCACCACCTGTCTTGGCGCCCAGATTGATAGGTGGCTTCACAGTTTCCAACGCGCAAGAATTGTTGATCATCTTTCTGTCATACCGACAATTTCTCCCCTGCCCTCCCACTTCTCCTTTTGATTTTCTCTCACCTCCCTCCATGTGGATTTATTGCCTGCCCCTGCAGAGGGCTCCTATCGTAATCTACAGTATTTTTATCCTTATGTGAAGTGAGAAGTAGAGAAGTCACGACGTTACCGCCAACAATTTCGAAGTTTCTTTTTTCTAAGTGGCAGCATCACATTGGAAATAATCAGTTTTCTCTGTGAATTTGCTCATGGCAGCAACGGACGACCTTGCCCCTCTGCCCCTCCTCAGGCAATATCACTGGGGATAGGGGATTGCGGTGATCATGAAATCCGAGGACAGATTGAGAGAGTCCATTTGCGGAGGAAACACCTGAAAACCGTCCTTCAGGCCCCTTTCCCCCTTTTTGAGCGAGATATTTACGGCATGCCCCTAGATGTCCGAATACTCCGACCCGCGGATTCCTGATGCGAGGGGCGTATATACCGGCTAATAAAAAAAGGACCGCGAAACAGTCCTTCATGGTCCTTTTTTCCCTCATTTATCAAGGTATTTATGGCGCGCCCTGAGGGAGTCGAACCCCCGACCTGCGGATTAGTAGTTTCAAGGAAAAAACGTGCCAGACCGCATAAATAAAGGATTTGCGCGAAGAGGTGTAGTCAACAGTTTTGGAAAACCAGCGTCATTGCACATTTTTTGGACGCTTAAATGTAGGCAACGGCATTTTTTTGAAGCTCGATTTCTCCATTGGCGGTGTTTCTGCTTGCTGATGATTATGGGGCGAGACGCTTGAAGTAGTCTGAGAAATACTCATCTCCTTATTGCTCATGTGTCCTGTATTTACAGCCGTGTAAATGCTTGTAGTGACTTGGCACTTCGCGGAGTTCACCGACAACTCCGCAAAACCGCACTTCGGGCGATATAGCTTATCCCAAGAGAAACCGGGCATCGCGACGGGCAAGGAGACTTTGAGATGTACACCAGAAAATGACAGACTGTTGTGCCCACTACGATGAGCCCACGGCGCCAAAAAGTAAACAGGAAGGCGGCCATTGTCAAATATGTTGGCTACCACTTCCCCGGAACAGGCACTGCACCGTTAAGTCCGACCCCGAAGACTCCGAACTGATCCGTAGGCTGTCCATCCCACTGCCAGTTACGGTTCATGTCGAGGTACCAGTAACCCTGCTGATAGATGCCTATCTCGCTGGTGCCATCTGTATTCCAGTCTCCTACAACCGGCACTGCATTTGTCAGTCCGACGCCGAAGACGCCGAATGTGTCTCCGCCTGCAGCCCCGTCCCACTGGCCGTTGCCGTTAGTGTCGAGGTACCAGTATCCGTTTTGATAGACACCTATCTTTGTCTTGCCGTTACCGTTCCAGTCGCCTACGACAGGAACAGCACCGGTGAGTCCGGCTCCGAAATAAAGAATTTCGTCTCCGCCTGCCACTCCATCCCACTGGCCGTTTCCGTTTGCGTCGAGATACCATACCCCGTTTCTGTAAATGCCTATCTTCGTCTTTCCGTCTCCGTTCCAGTCTCCTACAACAGGAATCGCATCAGGAAGACCTGCGCCGAAGGAGTACGCCGCATCGGTGGGCACTCCGTCCCATTGCCCATTGCCGTTCATGTCGAGGTACCACGTTCCATTTATGAATATGCCGATCCTCGTTACACTATTACCACCCCAATCCCCGGCAATGGGGACTGCACCGCCGAGGCCGACCCCGAAGATGCCAAGTGTATCAGTCGGAGTGCCGTCCCACTTCCAGTTCATGTTTGAATCAAGGTACCAATATCCATGATCAAAAACGGCTATCTTGTTGGGAGAGAGAACAAACTTCTGAATGCGGTTGTTGATTGTATCTGCGACATACACATTGCCCGAGGAGTCAACCGCGACTCCATATGGATACTTAAATTGGCCGCTTCCGGAGCCGTATATACCCCACTGTGTCAGGTAGTTTCCGTTGGAATCGAACTTCTGGATACGGCTATTGCCGAAATCTGCCACATACAAATTGCCCGAGGAGTCCACGACAATTCCTTGCGGATAAAACTCTCCATTCCCTGTCCCCGAACTTCCCCATCGCATCAGATACGTCCCATTCGAATCGAACTTCAGAATGCGGTAATACCCGGAATCTGAAACATACACGTTGCCGGCGGTGTCCACAGCGATTCCCTCCGGGTGGGAATACAACGCAATATCCGTCCCAGCACTTCCCCATTGAGTCAGATAATTCCCATTCATATCGAACTTCTGAATGCGGTGATTACCGGTATCGGCGACATATACGTCGCCGGATATGTCTACAGCAACTCCTTCCGGAGACATAAACTGCCCATTCCCTGTCCCATTACTTCCCCACTGAGTCGGATAGGTGCCATTAGCATCGAACTTCTCTATACGACTATTGCCCCTATCTGAGACATACACAGCGCCGGATGAGGAGTCCACAGCAACTCCATATGGATTATTAAACTGCCCATTCCCCGTCCCATTACTTCCCCACCGAGTCAGATAGGTGCCATTAGCATCGAACTTCTCTATACGGCTATTGTCCCTATCTGAGACATACACAGCGCCGGATGAGGAGTCCACAGCGACTCCAAATGGATAGTTGAACTGTCCATTTCCGGACCCGTAACTTTGCCATGAAACCAGGTAGTTTCCGTGGAAATCGAACTTCTGAATGCGATTGTTGAATGTATCAGCGACATACACATCGCCCCATGAGTCCACCGCAACTCCCCAGGGAGAAATAAACTGCCCGTTTCCTGTTCCGCCACTACCCCACTGCGCCAGATAATTTCCATTAGAATCGAACTTCAGAATCAGGTCATCGGTCCCATCTGAAACATACACATTGCCCGCCGTATTCACAGCGACTCCCTCCGCATGGAGCAGCGCGCCATACTATCCCTTATTCCATTGCGTTAAATAGTTTCCATTTGCATCGAACTTCTGGATGCGGTAATTGTCAGTATCAGCAACATAGACGTTGCCTTCGGGGTCCACAGCAATTCCACTCGGATTTGAAAACTGTCCATCCTCTTTGCCTTTACTTCCCCACTGTGTCACGTAGCTTCCGTTTGGATCAAATTTCTGGATGCGATTGTTATATGTATCGGCAACATATACGTTGCCGATGGTATCTGCGGCAACCGCGGACGGTCCAGCAAATTGTCCGTTCCCTGCTCCCGCAGTTCCCCACTGCATTAGATAAATACCATTTGAATCGAACTTCTGGATACGGTTGTTGCCAGAATCGGCGACATAAACGTCACCGCCGGTGTCCACTGCAATGCCACTCGGATTTAAAAACTGGCCATTTCCCATTCCCTGACTGCCCCACTTGATCAGATAGTTTCCATTTCCATCGAACTTCTGGATGTGATTGTCGCCGGTATCGGCGACATAAACGTTGCCTGAAGCGTCTAAGGCGACTCCTTGAGGATATTGAAAATGCCATGACAGTTGAGGCCATAGCCGTTCAAACTTGTATGGAGCAGCAGTAGCGTAGTCGGCATAGATAGATGCGATCATAAGTAGGACTATTGTCAATATGCCTTTGAGACAAAAGAAGCGATTTTTGGAAACAATTTGCATGTTATCCCTCCATTTCGTTGCCCCCATGCAACTCATTCTACTGCCTTAAGTGACTGCCGGCTCCTACAATCCAAATGCTCTCGCATTTACGTAACAATGTCAAACAATAAACAATGATTCCGCCATGAAAGATCAGATCCACGATCGTTCAATATAGACGACTTATATCATTATCAGCGGGTGGCAGTTCCAGGAAGGACTCTTGTCTCCCGACTCCACCGACAAGACAACAGTTATAAGGAATCGCAACTGCTGTGGAGTTCCGAGTGAAACAGGATTCTCCCGTGTTGTAAATGTAGTTCTCCCGTGCTATTCTTTTTTTCAAGAGTGAGAAACATGGCAAATCAATCAGCATTAAGCTTGAAATCACCTGATGTGGCGGACAAGATAATCCTTTATTTTGTAGAGCATGGCATGCAGATTCTCGCCGCTATTGTCCTCATGGGGATTGGCCTGCTTATTGCTCGGTGGATTGGCAATATTATGAAGCGCTGGCTGAGGAAAAAGGCTTTTGACGAGCCGATGAGCACCCTGATAGTCAATGTTATTAAGCTCCTTATCATTGCCTTTGTTGGAATCATGGCGCTGGGTCAGATGGGGATTCAGATCACACCTCTTATAGCAGGAATCGGAGTGGCCGGTGTTGGAGTGGGTCTTGCAACGCAAGGGCTTCTCGGCAATCTCATTGCCGGGCTAACCATTATTTTTACAAAACCATTCACTGTTGGCGAATACATTGAGTTGCTTGGCACATACGGGCAGGTGACTGATATTGAACTTTTCTCGACCACCCTGCTCCATCCAGATAACTCCCGTGTGTTTGTGCCTAACCGGAAAATCGTGGGAGAGATATTGCATAATTATGGCAAGATCCGGCAGCTTGATCTGTCCGTTGGCATAGCTTACGGCACGGACCTTATCCTGGCTCGCACGATAGCCAGCAATGTCCTGCAGCAGAACCCTCACGTGCTCAAAGAACCCGCCCCTGTTATAGGTATTGCTTCCCTGGGCGATTCATTCATCACCCTCTCGATTAAGCCTTGGGTGAGTGTCCATGATTATGTGATGGCGCAGGCGCAAGCTGAAATCTACCAGTCCCTGCTGGAAAGCTTTCAGGAGAAGAAGATCGAGATACCGGGACCCAGACAGGCGGTTCTGCTTATCAATCAATCTTCCTGATCCTGGTTTTTCTTTTTATCAGACACACATTCCTCCCGCTGTGCATACACGCTTCACTGATTACCATTAATAACAAACAATTGCCAGTGTGAAAGCCACTGTGATAGTTTCAGGAAGGAAGCGGAATGACCGTCGGATTCTTAATCCGCAGGTCAAATGTGGACACAACCTAGTCAAACCCAGTCAACGGGCAAAAAAAAGGGGCTTCCAGGAGAATCCAGAAAGCCCTTGATATTAAAGAATAATTGGCGCGCCCTGAGGGAGTCGAACCCCCGACCTGCGGATTCGTAGTCCGACGCTCTATCCAGCTGAGCTAAGGGCGCACGACTTCACTTTTTTATCCCTTGGGCACCGCGCTCTTGAGAACTATTGCGTACTTGGGGTGTTCAAAGGGGTGCATGGTCGGGAACTTTGTATAGAGCCAGCCCCACTTCTTGCCCGGCGCGGGGAAGATCTGCTTGCCGCCTTCGGTGACCCTTATGCCGACGGCAGGATTGTTCGGCGCGTTCGATGCCGACGTTACCTTGAGTCCTTCCATCCTGAAATCGGGAAGAAAATCGCCGACAGTGATCTTGAGATCGGAATTGGGAACCTTGAAATCGCTATGAAGATTTACTGTATAATCGGCCATCTTCTTGGTTTCCTTATTCTCGACCGTGAGGACGACAGCCTTCCACTTGCCCTGTACCGAATCAGGGACCGCTACCGAGATTTCGCCCTTAGGCACAATGATATTTGGCTGAGTGCCCTGTTGAGGCATACCCTGCGGCGGCATTCCCTGTTGAGGCATTCCCTGTTGAGGCATTCCCTGCGGCGGCATGGTGGGATGACCCGGGGGAAGCTGCTCCTGTCCGGGTGCTCCGCTCTGGGGTACAGGCTGTTCTTCTTTCTTTTGGCATGCGCCTACCGTCATCAGAAGGCAGAGGCCGCATGTCACTGCCAGAATCTTCTTTTTCATTACTGACCTCCTCTTTATTTCAAGATAAAGACTACTCTTCGTGAGCTGTCTGAGCCATCAAAATGTACTGGCGGAGAGGCAGGGATTCGAACCCTGGGTGAAGTTTTACCCCCACAACCGCTTAGCAGGCGGCTGCCTTCGACCTACTCGGCCACCTCTCCTCAAACGCTGTATTCTAACAGCTGCTTTTATGCTTTGTAAAGAAAAGTCAGGTGGCCGGCCGGGCCCCGCATGAAAGGAAAAAAGGCTGAACGCCCGGCCTCGCTGTGGCGGGCCGCCCCCCCCTGAGCATGAGGGATCGAAGTTGCAACAGAAGGCGGAGGTCTGCGCTCCAGCAGAGATAGCCTATCTCTGCGATGACTGGAAGTCGCTCAGCCAGACGATATGGCTTCGCTCTTCGGCAATAATTTCGTCTACGACCGATTTTTCCTTTACCGCGTCCCTGATCGCATGAAAATAAAGAAGTGTCTGCTTCTCGAACCCCAGGGCGAGCTTTATCACATCGGAGACTGTTTTTATCTGTTCCATCGAGGGGAGCGATTTGCCTTTGCCGAGAAAGAACTCGGATTCGACAATCGCGCGCAGATATTTCGAAACCTCTTCCCAGTCTACCATCTCTTCGCCGCTCACCTTTCCCTTGAGTTCGGTGAACTTCTGTTCATGCCCCTGCTCTTTCAGCGCAAGCGTATCGAAGAGTTCCCTCAGCTTGGCGTTTTCGCCGAATCTTCTGGCCATCTCTGTGTAGAACCTGTATCCGAGCTTCTCTGTCTGCACGGCCTCTTCGATGACCTCGTTTAAGGAATAGATTGCCATAATGTCCCCCTATATCAAGATTTATAACAAAGATTAGTCTATATTTAATACGTCGTCAACCCGTAGTTCGCCCGACCCTATCAGCCGGCCGATAAGCAGAAGACCGCCGCAGGGCCGCGCCCCCTTCTGCCCGGCAGCGAAGTCGCACCCGTCTTCCCGGAATGAACACCTGGCGCAGACCCTCCTGGATATTTCAGGCATTTCATGACAGGCGTCCTCATCATCTCTTCCAAGGGAGAAGCGCCGTCCTTCCTTCATCAGCCTTTCGATGGTCATGAACCCCTCACAGGCGAGGTCTTCAGCCTTTCCCGGCTTGTAGTAGGAGCAGAAATTTATGCAGACGGAACTTGAATCCTTGATGATGTTGCGCGCCTCAGGCGGTAATTTTTCGTGTGCGTCCATCTTTCGGTCCTCGGGCTTTTACAATTTTCCGGGTTTAAGCGATAATAATAAATATTGTACCCAACGGATCTGGCAAAAACAAAGCGCGCCGTTTCGAAGGATTCGTTCGTGAAGCCTGCATGCGGCCTCCCGAGGTATTTCCTTTCATCGGGTGCAGTCCTCAAATTCCTCGAAGGACCTTGCGTCTACCTGACGGCGAACGACGAACTCTACGAACTCGACGACGAAGCCTTCCGTTTTCTGCGGGAATGCAGCTCGGAAGAGGGAGGTTCATCGGACCAGGGGGAGTTTATCCGGTATTGCCTCGAAGAAGGCATACTTACGACGGATGAGGTCCGTCAGAGACGGCCGCCCCTCGTCGGGCCTGTAGAACCGTCCCTACGCTATCTGGAGCTCCAGATTACCGACAGGTGCAATCTGAGATGCGGTCACTGCTACATCGGCGAGGGCCGGGGTGAGGAGCTTTCCGTGGGGCAGGTCGAAAAAGTACTGCGCGAGTTCGAGCAGATGCAGGGGCTCAGAGTGCTTATCACCGGCGGCGAGCCGTTGCTGCATGGAAGGTTCGACGATATAAACGGGATGCTTCCGCTTTTTTCCGTCAGGAAGGTGCTTTTCACAAACGGGCTCCTCATCGGCAGGCGAATGCTTGCCGGACTGAATGTTGACGAAGTGCAGGTAAGTATAGACGGTCTTGAACGCGCCCACGATGCCCTGAGGGGGAGAGGAAGTTTCAGGCATGCGGTGAAGGCAGTGGAGACGGCGGCAGAGGCAGGGATGGATATCTCTGTTTCGACCATGGTACATCCGGCCAACCTCGGAGATTTCGACGAAATGGAGAAACTTTTCAGGTCCCTCGGCGTGAAGGACTGGACAGTGGATGTGCCCTGTGTCTCAGGCAGACTGGGAAATAATGACATATTTCAGGTGACCCCGGAGCAGGGGGGAAAATACCTTGCCTACGGATATGGCGGCGGGATGCATGGGGGCTCTTCGGGATACGCCTGCGGCCCGCATCTGGTCTCCGTATCGTCGTCGGGCGCTGTTTCACGCTGCACCTTTTATGCGGGGAGGCCGGCCGGGAGAGTGGAGGAGGGACTTGGGGAGTGCTGGAAGAGAATAAGGCCGATCATGCTTGCGGACCTGAGGTGCGATTGCGGAAAGACCGAGGAATGCAGGGGCGGCTGCAGATACAGGGCGGAGACGCTTGGAGACCCTCTTGGCAAGGACCTGTACAGGTGCTTTCTTTATGGTATGATATGAAAAAGCAGCAGGACCGGGTTGACTGCCCGGATTCTACCCGGAAAGGCGGTGTGGCGGATGAAGATAAAAAAGGTGACAAGGAAGGCGGCGGCTACCTGTAAGTGCAAGAGCTCCTGCTGATCCGCCGCGGTTGTCCGGCAGGCGTTTCGCAGGGATGTCATGACAGGAAGTGATCAACGCAAAGGGGAGGCCAGAGGCCTCCCCTTTTTTTTAAAAAAAATCCCCCTTCGAGAAGGGGGAAAAGGGGAGATGACGAGATGAAGAGACCGGTCTATGTCGGCACCTGTCCGAAGTTGAGATAGGTGAGAATGATATCATCGGGTTTCGGCAGACCCGCTATTTTCCATGCCTTCAGGGGATGGATGAACTTGTCGTTCAGGCACCGGTTGGGCTGATGAACATTCAGGCATACGGAATTCAGTATCGGGAAGTTGTTGTACTTCACGTAGTATTCCCTGAGGAAACGTATGATATCCATCCTCTGGGGCGTCAATTCGTCGATCCCTTCCTGTTCCGCTATCGCGCATGCGACCTTGTCGTCCCAGTCGCTCATATTGGTGAGAAAGCCGTCGTTATCCACCTCGATCTTCTTTCCTCCGTAATCAAGAAAAGGCATGTCAACCCTCCTTCCCGGCAACCATCCTTGCTTCTGCGGAAGCCCAGTCGATATTCCCGAAAAAGGCCTCGATGTAGTCGGCACGCTTCAGGCCATAATCGAGCATAAAGGCGTGCTCGAACACGTCCATAATCAATATGGGGGCACAACCCGCAGGATGGGAGACATCATGTTCATTGATCCAGAAATTGAAGAGTCTCCTTGATTCCCTGTCCTGGTACAGGACGGTCCAGCCTATCCCGCGCATCGAGCCTGTGGCCCTGAAGTCCTTTTCCCATGCTTCGTAACTTCCGAAGTCGCACTGCATCTGCTTTCCGAGAGGCCCGTAATGGTCGAGGCCTGTCTTTCCCCCGAGGTTTTCGAAGTAGTATTCATGGAGGCGCATTCCGTTGAATTCCCACCCGAACCTCCTCTTGAGTTCTGCGTACTCCGGCGCGCCGGTCTTGCCGTCCTTAAGCATCTGATCGAGCACGTCGGCGACCTTGTTGGTGTTCGCCACGTATCCCTGATAGAGGGTGAAGTGGTTTTTCAGGAGCGTTTCGCTGAATCCCTGCATTCCTATGAGCTTGCTGTAGTCCCTCGCTACGTACGGCATAATCGGTAACCTCCTCGTGTGGTGTGATCTGTTATCTTCGACGGTGATAGTAGAAGCCTACCACAAACATCGCCAATGTCAATAAACGTCAGCAGCCGTTCCTCTTCGCAGCAGCGAAACCCTTTTGCGCCAGATCTGCAAGGATTTCCCCGAAGTGGCCTGACCCGCGCGTCTCCACCGTAAAGACAACGCGCGTCTTTCCGACGGGGAGGTCGAGAGAAAACCTGTCGTGAAATACGTGCAGGATATTTGCGCCGTGTGATGCTATGATGCCCGTAAGGGAATGCAGTCTTCCCGGTATATCGTCGACCTGGACTTCGAATACGGCGATCCTGCCGCTCGAAACCAGGCCCTTCCGGATAATCCTGTCGATCAGCGTGAAATCGATGTTGCCTCCGCTTACAACGAGCACGACACGCTTTCCCCTGTATCTGTCGGTCTCGGTCATCAGTGCCGCAAGCGGCACCGCCCCGGCCCCCTCCACGACGAGCTTCTTTCGTTCGAGAAAAAGAAGTATCGCCCTTGCTATCGAGTCCTCGTCGACAAGGACCATGTCGGCAACATGCCGTGAAATGATCTCGAATGTCTTCTGTCCGACCCTGCCCACCGCGATACCGTCGGCGAGCGTTGGTGAGGGGGGAAAAGAGCTTATTCTTTTTTCCCTGTATGAATTGTAGGCAGAAGATGCAGAGCCGGTCTGCACGCCGATTACCCTTGTATCGTGGGAAAGACTCCCGAACGCCAGGGAGATGCCGGCAGCAAGTCCTCCGCCTCCGACCGGGACTATCACGAAGTCGATGTCCTTCAGGTCTTCGAGTATCTCGAGGGCTATCGTCCCCTGTCCCGCGATCACCGCATCGTCGTCGAAGGCGTGGACGAAGGCCATGTCTTTTTTCGTAAGGGCGAAATCGAGGGCCTCGTTGAAGCTTTCCCCATGCAGGATCACCTCCGCCCCGTATCCCTTCGTCGCCTCCTGCTTTACGATCGGGGCGTTAAGCGGCATGACTATCGTCGCCTGCTTCCCAAGCGCGGTGGCTGCATAGGCAACGCCCTGTGCATGGTTTCCCATGGAGGCTGCGATCACCCGTTCGGAGCCGACGGTCCTCACCCTGTTGAATGCGCCGCGTACCTTGAACGAGCCTGTCTTCTGGAGGTTTTCTGCCTTGAGGTATACCTCGGCACCCGTAACGCGGCTGAAAGAACTTGAGTAGATCAGGGGTGTCTTATGGACGAAAGCGCCGAGACTTCTCCTGGCGTCTTCTATGTCTGTGATGCCGATCATTGCCCCTTGAGGAGCGTATTATTCATCGCCTTTCCCCTCCGCTGCATCCGCTTCAGAAGGTCCGGGAAGGTATTCCTTGTCTTCTGTCAGAACATACTGAAGGACATCGAAGAGATCCCGGATCTTGTACGGTTTCGGCAAGGCCCCGCTGAAACCGTACTTTGCGAAGTCGAGCATCACGGGATCGCGGGAATACCCGCTCGATACTATCGCCTTCACGCCGGGATCGATCTCCCGCAGCCGCATGATCGTCTCTTCCCCTCCCATTCCGCCCCGCACGGTCAGATCGAGTATCACGGCGTCGAAGGGCTCCCCGGCGGACATCTCCCTTTTGTATGCATCAAGCGCCTCTTCTCCGTTTTTGGCAAGAGACACCCTGTATCCGACATGGCTCAGCATATTCCCCGACACGAGCCTGATGATCTCTTCGTCGTCCATGATCAGGACCTTGCCCCTGCCCATGAGGGGCACCTCACGCCGGGTGACGGGCGCAGTGACCAGCCTGCGGGCGGCAGGGATGTAGACGTGAAAGACGGTGCCCTTTCCGACCTCGGATTCCACCTTGATCAGCCCGCCGTGGTTCCTGACAATGGAATGGCAGACGGCAAGCCCGAAACCGGTCCCTTTCCTCGCACCGATCTCCTTTGTCGAAAAGTAAGGATCGAATATCCTGCTGAGGTACTCAGGCGGTATGCCCGTCCCGTGGTCCCTTACCGATATCTTCACATAGGCACCTTTTTCCAGGGGGAGGAGTTCTCCGGGCAGCAGTGTGACATCCTCCGCCCTGACCTCTACAGTCCCTCCTCCCGGCATCGCCTCCCGTGCATTGGTAACGAGATTGAGGATCACCTGTCTGAGCTGGGATGCATCGACCTCTGCCTGTGACAGGTCGGGCGCGATGGAAACGTCGCACTGTATATTGGAACCGCTCATGGCGAAATCGGCCGAATCCCTTATCAGTCCTCCGAGGGAAACCGTCTTTCGGTCCCCTTCATCCCCGCGCGCAAAGACAAGGAGCTGATAGGTGAGATCCTTTGCCTGGAGGGCAGCCCTTTCGGCGGCCGCGAGTCTGTCGAATGTCCTGTCCTCCGGAGGCACGAGCATCTTTGCAAAGGAGATGTTTCCTATGATGGCCGTGAGGAGATTATTAAAATCATGGGCGATTCCCCCGGCAAGGATGCCCACCGCTTCGAGTTTCTTTACGGTAAGCATATCCTCTTCGGTCTTTCTTCTCTCGCTGATGTCCCGGAATGCTGCGATCGAAGCAACGACCTTGCCGTCTTTCAATACGGGCATCGACACGAGGATAGCCGGAAAGGTTGTGCCGTCCCTGCGTCTGAGGAACTCGTGGTCCGAATACTGTCTGTCTCCGGTCCTGAGGGTCTTGTAAACAGCGCACTCCTCGACAGGCATCTGAGCAGCCTTTTCATTTCGGACGTGGACGATCTCGTGGAAGTTTTTCCCCAGGAGGTCGGCCTCGGTCCATCCAAGCAGGTGTTCGGCCTCGGGGTTCATGAAGGTGAGTTCTCCCTTTTCGTTTAGTACGTAGACTCCCTCTCCGAAGGCGGATGTGACCGCCTCGAGTTTCTTTTCGCTTTCCACAAGCTCCATCTCTGCCTTCCATCTGCTGACCGCACTTTCAATAGCCATCTCAAGCTCCCTGTCGCCTGCTGACTGAAGCACGTACCCGAGGGGACCGGCCGTCTGTCTGGCGGCGGCATCTTCCCCGGTAACGACAAGGAGCACAGGGATGCCGAGGTCTCTTCCGATTCTTTCGGCATCAGGGCGTCCCTTTTCGGGTTCCGCGTCAGCGAAAATCACATCCGGCCTTGTCTGGACCGCCTTCCCCAGCGCACTGGACGGCGACGAGACCGAAAGGGAATAGCCGAGACGCCGCAGCCCGCTGAGGACATGCATCGTCCCTGCGCCTTCGTCCCCGATAAAGAGGATACTGGCCTTTACCATGACGTCTTCCATATTTCTCCTGTGTGAAGGGACCGGATAACTCGCCATGTTTCGCAGACAGTCCGTGTCCCCGGTTTTTTTCAGGTGTTTCTTATATTGTATCCGGGAAAAACCAATCTTCAAAATATGCCTTCCTGTTCGGAACCGGGCCGCGAAGGCAGCGGCTGCTACAAGAATGTAGCTCAGACATAAATGTAGGAAGGCAAAAATGTCTCGCTTTTTAAAGGGAAAAAGGTGGCTGTCAAGTATGGCCCTACAAAAATGTAGGTTTTGCCCCGAGTCTGCCGATATATTTCCCCCTGATTTCCGTCTCCTCCCGTATGGCACACTTTTCGCTACTATTTTTCGAACCCATTTTCCGATTAACGAAAGAGGAGCGAAGCGATGAAAAAAAAGATACTTTTGACTGCGATCTTCCTTTTTGCACTCCTGGTCCCGATAAACGCCTTTGCACAGGCCACAGGAAAGATCGACACGGGCGATACGACTTTTGTCCTTATCTCGGCGGCTCTGGTGATGCTCATGACCCCGGGGCTTGCCATGTTTTACGGCGGTATGGTGAGGAGAAAGAACGTTCTCGGCACCATCATGCACAGTTTCATCGCCATAGCGCTTGTGAGCATACAGTGGATCGCCATCGGTTACAGCCTGGCCTTCGGCCCTGACATCAAGGGCATTATCGGGGGTCTTGACTGGGCCTGGCTAAGCGGAGTGGGCATTGCGCCCAATCCCGATTATGCGCCGACGATCCCGCATATGGCCTTCATGATCTATCAGGCAATGTTCGCCGTCATCACTCCGGCCCTGATCAGCGGTGCTATCGCAGAAAGGATGAAATTTTCCTCCTATCTTCTGTTTACGCTCCTGTGGACGACAATCGTCTATGACCCCGTCGCGCACTGGGTATGGGGTACCGGGGGATGGCTGAAGGGTCTCGGCGTTCTTGATTTTGCCGGGGGGATAGTCGTTCATGTCACCTCCGGAATTTCCGCGCTCGCCGCTGCCCTCTTCATAGGGAAGAGGAGAAACTATCTGCGGGAACAGATGCCGCCACATAACCTCCCGATGACCGTCCTCGGCGCGGGGCTTCTGTGGTTCGGCTGGTTCGGGTTCAACGCCGGGAGCGCCCTGTCGGCGGGAGGCCTGAGTGTGATGACGTTCGTTGCAACGCACGCGGCGGCCGTGGCAGCGACCATGACGTGGGTGATCATCGAATGGATCCACAGGGGAAAGCCGACAATGTTCGGTGCAGCAACGGGTGCAATAGCCGGACTTGCGACCATCACCCCTGCGTCAGGTTTTGTGAGTCCTCTTTCGGCCCTGGTCATTGGTCTTCTGGCAGGATGCGTCTGTTACGTGTCCCTGAACGCAAAGGGGAAGCTCGGGTATGACGATTCCCTCGACGCCTTTGGTGTCCACGGCATTGGAGGAATGCTCGGGACGCTCGCTGCCGGGTTCCTCGCCGAGAAGGCGATCAATTCCGCCGGAGCCAACGGCCTCCTTTTTGGCAACGCGCACCAGCTGATCGTGCAGGGGCTTGGGGTGCTCGCAGCCGTTGCATACTCCTTCATCATAACGTTTGTCCTTCTGAAGCTGATCGATCTGACGCTGGGTCTCCGGGTGACAGACGAGGATGAGGTACTTGGACTTGACCTCAGCCAGCACGAGGAAAACGGCTACACTCTGTAAACACTGCGGTTTCATAACAGATCAGAAATAATGAGGCGAACACGTTTTCAGCGTGTTCGCCTTTATACAACGTCAGGGTAAAGACAGTCGCCAAAACTGAGCCTCGGCAGTTGTCGCCCCTGGGATCAGGCGATTCCCAATGCCTCTTTGGTTATCCGCTCGGCTGCCTCGAAGACCGCCTGTTTCCCCTCTACTGTTCTTGCCTCGATATAGAATCTCACCTTTGGCTCGGTGCCTGAAGGCCTTATCATGAGCCATGAGCCGTCATCGAAGACGAGCTTTGTGCCGTCGACTGTGATGACGTCTTTCACCGTCCTCGTGGTCCCGCCGATGTCGAGCGCCGTGCCCTTGCTGTATTTCTCCCGCAGCACCGAAAGCCTTCCGACGAGGGGCTCGCCCACGAGCGACCTGTCCACGCTGATGCCGGAACGGTCGGGGTAGTAATGGCCGTACTCCTCCATGAGGTCACTCAGATATTCACCAAGGTTTTTGCCCGTAACTGCCATCATCTCGAGGGCAAGCAGGAGTCCGAAGAGCGCGTCCTTTTCGAGAGTGTGATTATAGCCCGATATGCCGTCTGATTCTTCGAAGGCAACGATAGCCCTCTCCGGAGATGACTTCAGGAGATAGGGTCTGAAGTTCTTGAACCCAACCTTCGTTTCCCTCACAGGCACCCCGAGTCTATCGGCGATGGCGTTTACGAAGTTGCTTGTTCCGACTGATTTTGCGGCAACTCCCCTCACGCCCTTGTGCACGTGCAGGAAGTGCAGTGCCATCGCGCCGAAATAGTTCATCGGGATTTGTATCGTGCCGTCGCTGAATCTCACCCTGTCGCCGTCGGGGTCCATAATGACGCCGAGCCTCAGTCTTGCCCGGCTTTCCTTGAGGACCCTTTCAACGCCGGCCATGTTCTTCTCCGAGGGTTCGGGCGCTATCCCGCCGAAGAGATAGTCGTCTTCGGTCCTGAGGTATCTGATCTTGTCGCTCTCGCCGATGATGCGCGGAATGCGGCCCCTCGTTGCCCCGTGGACATTGTCCACGCAGATGAGGCAGTCCTCTTTCAGGATGAAATCCCTGATCGTCCTGATATCGAGCGTGCGCCGCTCTTTTATATAATCGATATAGAGGGTGGTAAGGTCGATCCTCTCGGTGCCTCCCGGCCCGGGAGAGCCGGGGGCCGAATGATCCGACATCATCCTGTTGGATATCTCTTCTATCTTTTCGGTGATTTCGGAGCCTGCGGGGCCACCGTCAGAGGGGTTGAACTTGAACCCCGCATAATTTGCAGGGTTATGGGAAGGTGTGAGGTTTATCGAACAGGCGGCGTTCAGCATCTCGATGCCGGCGGAGAATTCGGGGGTCGGCGCCTCGCCCGCATACCAGGTCCTGATGCCCTCTTGCCGCAGCAGACCAAGTACCTCCATCGCGAACTCCTCGCCAAGAAACCTGTTGTCGTGTCCGACGATTACGCCCCGCCTCGCGATCTCGGCTAAACCCTTTACCCCCATCGCCTGCATAACGGCCGGGTCGCCGGCCCTGAACATCTCGATGATCGCCGATGTGACGATTCGCACATTACGGAAGGTGAAGTCGCTCCCTATCTCCCCCCTCCACCCCGATGTTCCGAATACGACCTTTGCAGGGGCGGCATTTTCTTTTGCAAATTTCTCTATCTCGGCAATCAGACCTCTGTTTCCGGCTGCAGCAGACAGGATCGTCTTCCAGCATGATGCAGCGTCCTGAAATTGGGGCATTCTTCCTCCGGCTTAGGTAGATAAGGCATATTCTATCACATTTTAATTCAGACTCAATCCGGCGGGCGGCGGTCCCCGCCCGCCCGTTTCAGGCTGCATCCGGATTGTGTGCCTTCCGCAATTGTGATAAAAGAGATGTATGGCGATGAACGTTTCTCCCCGGCCGATTTACAAGGAGGATGAACTCCGGGAGATGATAGCCCTTCGGGTAGGCCCTGACAGGGTACCGGCCAAAATAAGGATCATAACCGATACATCGGATTTCTTCAGGGTCGATTACGGCGACGTAGTCGTGCTCGACGGCAGACCTTATCTGATCAGGAATCATGAACGGGAAGGCCGTTTCGGCATAGACGAAGCGCCCAAGTTCTGGGTGAAGCGCGCAATCGATCTGGTTGAAGGCGGCGTCAAGATCATGAAGCTCGTTTTTCATGAGAGGTTTCAGGCGAAGGTGGGGGGCCTTGTATTCGATTGTGTGCGCAGTCCGAAGAAGGAGGCAAGGATACTCGACATAGTGAGGGCCCACCCGAATTTCATGCATGGGTTCAGCCTTAAGGACTCGGCCGGAAACATCGTGAGGATCGTCGATTACATTCGCGGAGCAACGCTGGCCGATTCGGTCATCGAGCCGGGAAATGCCCATGAAGTGTATTTCCACACCCGTTTCCCCGGAGTGTTCGAGGAGTACATAGGCCTGGTCAAGGCCATAGGGTTCCTCCATGAGCACGGCGAAAAGCACGGCGACATAAGGCGGGACCATGTGATAAGAGACGGTGCCGACAATGTCTGCCGCTGGATAGATTTCGACTTCGATTATCGGCACGGCGAGAATATGTTCGGATACGATATCTTCGGGCTGGGCAACATTCTTATCTACCTCACCGGCCGGGGTGATGTCACTGCCCAGCTTCTCCGGCAAAACGATCCGGATGTCTTCAGTCATCTCGACAGCGACGACATGAACATCGTCTTCAATAACAGGGTGGCAAACCTCAGGAAGGTCTTTCCCTATATCCCGGATTCGCTGAACTTCGTGCTGCTTCATTTTTCCTCGGGCGCCGAAACGTTCTATGACCATACGTCGCAGATGCTGGCAGACCTCGAAGAGGTCCGTCAAAATATCGCCTGATACAAGGAGAGGACCGAGATGGAGAGAACCGGACATCGCGAACACACAAAAGACAGGCACATCCTCATCGCCGTGGATGAATCCGAAAACGCCAGGAGGGCCGTAAAGTATGTGGCGGGCCTTCTGGGAGGCGTGCCGGGTTTCCGGGTAACGCTGCTGAGCATCATTCCGGAACCCTCCGAAGATTTCTTCGCCGCAGATGCGGACAGGAAGGACTGGACGGAAAAGTACAGAGCTCGCGCCCTTGCGATGCTCGAGGATTTCCGCAATACTCTTGTCTCTTCGGGGTTTGGCGAAGGCAGGGTGGATCTGGTGGTCGACAGCATGTTCTGTCCCTCTGTGGCGGAGTGCATCATCGACGAGCAGAAGAAGCTGGGGTGTTCGACAATCGTGGTCGGAAGAAGGGGGATCTCCAGAAAGGAGGAGTTTCTCTTCGGCAGCACATCGAACAAGATTCTGCATGAAGTGAAGGACTGCGCCGTCTGGGTGATCGAATGAGCGGTCCAGTCTTCTAAGAAGCCTCCTGGCTGTGGTATTATAGGTGACTTTTTTCGACCAGGAGGAAGACATGTCAAAGACATTCAACATAGCGGTTATCCCCGGCGACGGCACCGGACCGGAGGTAATCGCCGAAGGTATCAAGGTACTCAACGCGGCGTCCTCGCGGTTCGGCTTCAGGATGGACTTCACCCATATGGGTTTTGGCGGGGACAGATATCTGAAGACCGGGGAGGTCCTTCCTGCAAGCGCCATCGACGATCTCAGAAAATTCGATGCGATCTATCTCGGCGCCATCGGGCATCCCGAGGTGAAACCCGGGATACTCGAAAAGGGGATACTCCTGAAGCTCAGGTTCGAACTCGACCAGTATGTGAACCTCAGACCTGTGAAACTCTATCCCGGAGTCGAATGCCCTCTTAAGGACAAGGGGCCCGAGCATATCGATTTCGTTGTCGTCAGGGAAAATACGGAGGGCCTTTATGCAGGCGCCGGCGGAGTCCTCAAGAAGGGGACCCCCGACGAGGTATCGATACAGGAGTCGATCAACACCCGGAAGGGCGTTGAGCGCTGTGTCCGCTATGCCTTCGAGTATTGCAAAAAGAGAAACAGGATGAACAAACTCACACTCTGCGGAAAGACCAACGTCCTCACCTTCGCCTTCGACCTTTGGGAAAGGACATTCTATGAGGTCGCAAAGGAATATCCCGGAATCAAGGCCGATTATGCGCATGTAGATGCGATAACGATGTGGTTTGTGAAAAACCCCGAGTGGTTCGACGTGATCGTGACCGACAACATGTTCGGCGACATCATAACCGACCTCGGCGCCATGATCCAGGGCGGGATGGGCATAGCTGCAGGAGGAAACATCAACCCCGAGGGCGTATCGATGTTCGAGCCTATCGGCGGATCGGCGCCCAAGTACAAGGGCCAGAACGTGATCAACCCGCTTGCCGCTATCTGCGCGGGAGGCATGATGCTCGAGCACCTCGGCGAAGACGCAGCCGGAAAGGCGATCGAGAAGGCGGTCATGGAAGTGACCGGAAAACATATCAAGAGCCTTGCCGCAGGCAGGATGGGGTTGAGCACTACGGAGGTCGGCGACCTCGTTGCAAAACTCACGACAACGATCTGAGGTCTGAAATCCGCCGACGTTGAGTCGGCGGCAGCTTTCTGCGGGTGAAATCTTCTGGCAGGCCCGTAAGGGAAGCGAAGAATTGGCGGCTACTTCGTGACAGTTATCGGCATATTTTCCGCCCCCGCATAGAAAACTATGAGTTCAGCTGTTTTGTCGCCCTCGTTCTTTCCGTAATGCCATTTGTTTACGACCTCGACAATCGAGTCGCCGGCCTTCATATGCAGTGTCTTGTTGTCCTCGGTGACTACGGTGAGTTCTCCGCTCAGTAATACGCCGGCGTTTATGACCGGATGTCTATGCAGGGGCAGTTGGACTCCCGGCGGGATTGAGATCCTGAGGATTGTTACCACAGGGGCCCCTGCGGGGTAGGAGGGCAGAAGACTCCCGTCCCAGCTCGAACCTGTTTTTGCGAGCTCATCTACCCGGACCTTCCCTTCATCGGCGGCAAAGGCGCCGCCCGACAGCAATAAGACAAGGCATATCCCGCAGATCAGCTTTTTCATTCCGTATCCCTCCATTTCATAATGACCGCTTTAGGTAATCGATATCCTCTGTGCGAATGTATTTTCCCTCATCCTTCCTGTATGCGCAATACTTATTTTGCCGGCCCCATCGGTGCCGACATCTTGCATGGCTTTGCGCGGTGGATAGGTCTGTGAAGAGTGGGGTTGCGTCAGCGCGTCATCCACGAGCGGGAGCGCACCGTGAAAACCGCGTAAGGGAAGACCCAAAAAAGTGTGAAGAAGGAGAAGTAGGAATACAGCACACCGTAAACGAAGTCCCAGGACCTCTCGCTGCGGAAGTAATAAAGGATATTCAGAAGAGACGTCAGTCCTATGGCAAAGAGCAATCGCAGGAGCGTATGGGGATGGTTTATGATCATTACGGCAAGAAGCACGAGAACCAGATAGCCCACCGGGTAGCGCAGGTTCGTGATTGTGGCATCGAAAAGTGAAATGAGCCGCGAAGGGAAAGGCCTCTTCCAGAGGATCCGGGCAAAGCGGATTTCTTCCTTTATGTAACTTCTGTCCCAGCGCAGATACATCTTGCAGAGCTTTGTGTATGTCTCGGGAACGTTGGTATGCACCACGGCGGTCCGTTGATAAACGGCGTCATATCCTTTGGATAATATGAAATTCGTCATCGAGCGGTCTTCGCCGTAGGTACAGGGCGCGCCGAGGAAGGTCTGACCGACCCACGAGTCGAGGACCTGTCGAACGACCTTGGTACGGTATGCGGAAAGCGCGCCGGGGCAGCAGTAGACCGTTCGATATGTCGACTGAACCGCGCGAAGAAAATCGAAGGAAAGGATATAGCGCACATGGAGCATGCGTGGTATCGTCCCGCGCTGGCGGTTGTAAACTGCGACCCTGCCTGCCACTGCCCCTATCGATGGGTCCCGGAACGGTCCGGCAATCGCAAGCAGCGTGTCGGGCTCGATTACGCTGTCTGAGTCTATCGTTACGGCAATTTCGCCCTTTGACTGGCGGAAACCCGTTTCGAGGGCGGAACGCTTTCCCCGGTTTTCGGGGAAGCGGATCGGGGTCACGAGACCCGGATACCTGGAGGCAGCCTTACGGATGTATTTCCACGTGTCGTCCCTGCTTCCGTCATCGACGACGATTATCTCCAGCCGGTCGGAAGGGTAATTTGCGTTTGCGACTGACTCAATCGATTTTTCCACCATGCGGCCCTCGTTATAGGCCGGTATGATCACCGTAAGAAAGGGCGCATCTGCGGCAGCTGCCGAAGGGAAGGGCCGGTAGCGGAACCAAAGGAGTGTGCGAAAGGAAAGAAGCAACAGTCCCATCATGCCCCATATCACGCTTGGGCGGATGAAGAGCCGTGTCCAGCGGCATGCCCTGAAATCGTTGAACATGGGCTGGAAGACCCTGCCGGAAAGCGCCGTATAGAAGAAGGCCGCAAGGCACGCCACGATGATAACGCGGATGACCCATTCCAGTGCGTCGGCCGCGCTGTTCGTGGAAGCCGGTTCAAACGAAGCGGGTAATAATTTGGCCTTGGGGAGTTGCATTATTTCTTACGATATTGCTTTTGTGTTATGCCGGTCAGCGAATGCATTGCATGAATAAGCAATGTTTTACGATAACACAAGCATATGCCAAATTCAACTTAATAAAATTTAATCCTGGCAAGGGTTCAAAGGGCAGGACGACTCGAAAGAAACGAATGAAGACTAGTGGTTTTCCCAGGTAGGAGAGAAGTGTTTTTCGAGCGTGAGGGCCCTTGTCATCTCGTCTACGGAAATGGCATGGCTGAATATGTGGCCCTGCACTTCGTCGCACTTGAGAGAGTAGATGAATTCCAGGTCCTCTATCGCTTCCACTCCCTCTGCTATTACGCCCACGCTGAGGCCGTGTGCCATGGTAACAATCGCTCTTGCTATCGCTTCCTCACTCGCCGAAAGGGCGCCGGGCGAAATGAAGGGCGCCACGATCTTCAGTCTGTTGATCGGCAGATGTTTCAGATAGCTGAGAGAGGAAAAACCGGTGCCGAAATCATCCAGCGTAAGTTGCACTCCTATGGACCTTATTTTTTTCAGTGTCTCGATCGTGGATTCCGTGTTCCTCATGAAGACATTCTCTGTCAGCTCAAGTTCGAGATACGCAGGGTCCAGGGCGGTCTCCTCAAGCACCCTGCTGACGGTCTTCGCCACATCATGGCGCTGAAACTGTCGTGGAGAAAGGTTCACGGAGACGCGGACCGGTCTCAGTCCCGCCTGCTGCCATTTCCTGTTCTGTGCACATGCCTCACGAAGTGCCCACTCCCCAAGCTCAATGATAAGGCCGGTTTCTTCCATCAGATGAATGAAATCGTTCGGGTAGACGACCCCGACACCCGGCTTGTTCCACCGGACAAGGGCCTCCATGCCGATGATCATCCCGGTGCGGAGGTTAATCTGGGGCTGATAGTGAAGGAAAAACTCTCTGCGCCTCAGTGCAAGACGCAGGGAGTTTTCCATCTTCATCCTGTTGAAGGCCTTGGTGTTCATGTCCTGCGAATAAAAAAGGTAGTTACTGCCTCCGCTCGTCCTGGCGCGCTGCAGGGCGGTGTAGGCGTTTTTTATGAGATTAACCGCCTTGTCAGCGTCATCCGGATAGGCGCTGATCCCTATGCATGCAGTGAGGAACAGGTCATGCCGTTCGACAAAGAAGGGAGATTCCATCACGGAAAGGATTTTCCGCGCGACAACCGCGGCATCATAGGCAGCCGCAACCTCGGGAAGCAGGATCATGAACTCATTCCTTCCCGGGCGCGCCACTGTATCGCTGCTTCGGAGACACTCACCGATCGTCTTTGCCGTTGCCTTCAGGAGCATATCGCCGAGGCGCTGTCCGAGTGTATCGTTGATCAGTTTCAGGTTATCGAGGCTGATGAAGAGAATCGCGAGAGCCCTGTTTCGGCGGCGGGCAAAGGCGATGGCCTGGGAGAGACGATCGAAGAAGATGGAGCGGCCGGGGAGACCTGTCAGGGAGTCATAATGGTCAGGTTCAGGCGGCGGCGCTCCAGCTTGTCTCAATCTACTCCCCCTGTCAACACTCTTTCGGGACAGAGGTGGCTCGACTCGATCGGAAAGGGAAGAGCCCTCGAAGCACTCATCACGTCATCGCAGTTGCTGTTAATGACATCACCCTTTCCTACGCCGTTCTTATAATCCATAAAGCACTTACCTGTCGTGCGGCAAACTTTTTACATAGCAGGATATAGGTTTTTGATCCAGCTGTCAAGCCTTATTTGGCGGGCTCGCCGCGTCTCAGATCTGGAGATATTCCTTGAGCAGATCGGGATAGAGCGCAGGATTAAAGAGGATGTTGGTCATGAAGTAGCATTCATGTGTGCAGTAGCATTCCTCTTCCTTTATGTACCGGATCGCGTCTGCCGCCGCGGCCGACTTCAGCACTTTCCTGATGTCGCAGCCGAAGTCGCGGACATTGCCAAGAGACTTCGTGAGTATCTCGCAGGGATAGACATCCCCCGTTTCTGTGAGCACGAGGTTGAGCCTCCCGGCATAACAGGGGATGAGCCTCCTTTGCTCCTCCATCGTCCTGTGGATCAGCCGCCGCTGCAGGATGTCCTGGGCAGCCTTGATCCCAGCACCCCTGAAGCGGTACGTGGCCGCCTTTTTTTCTTTCAGGTTTCTTTCGAGGCGTTCTATCGCGCGGAGATATTTTCCGAAGTCTACGGCCTTGCAGTCCTTGTCTGCAAGGTCTCCCCGGACGAGCGAGATGGTGTGCGTCTTGATATTGCTGAGACCTGCCGCGAAGTCTATCACCCGGTCCATCCTATCCTGGTTTGCCGAACAAAAGACCGTATTGATGCCGAGTTCGAAGTTGGGATACTTATCGAGAAGAGGGCCCAACAGTTCGTATGTCCTGATCGTCTTTTCAAAGCTTCCGGGGGTGTTCCTGATTTCGTCATGGTCATCCCCGAGGCCGTCTACCGAGAGTTTAACGGCTATCACGCTCTTCGGGCAGTTCCTCAGCACCTGTTCGGTCCTCTCCCTGATCAGCTCCGGGAGGAGGCCATTGGTCGGGAAGAGCATGATCGCCGGTCTGTTGTTTTCATAGAAGACACGCGCGATCCCGACGAGGTCCTCCCTCAGATAGATCTCACCCCCTGAAAAGGCGAGCCAGAGGAGACTTCCGAAAGAGGAGGAGACCCGGCTGATCTCATCGAGTGTCAGTTCCCGGCCATCGTCCTGACCGGAGCTGCTGCTCCTCAGATAGAAGCAGAAGGGACATTTCGAGTTACATCTCTTCGTGACGAAGAAGGTGAGGTGGATAGGCCTGGTCTTTGAGAGGATCGAGCCGACGTGACGAAATGGCGAATACAAACTCATGAAGCGTGATCTTCCGAGGAGAGATAGTAGCCTGCCATGCCGGCCAGTGATCCCGTTGCTACCGCAAAGGGATAGACAATCACATAATAAAGGGCAGCAGAAACTGCGAATGACAATCCTTTTGCCCTGTAAAAGGCGGCGAAGAGGTGTCTGTTGACTGCCATGTTAAGCAGAAAGAGTACGGCCGGCGGCGCAAGGAGAAAAGGGTTGTCGAAGGCGGCAGAGAGTATCACAAAGGCGGCAGCGAGAAAGAGGGAGACGACGTTCGTCTTCAGTTCCAGCGATGCGGTCCCGGAGTCCCTGAAGAGGTCCCTGTTTTTGAGGGAATAGGCGGTCCAGTACCTCGACTTCCTGAAGGCATTTCTCAGAGATGTGATGAGCGTGAAGTTAAAGATATGACGGACGACAATCCCAGGGTTAACCGATAGCCTCACCCCCGACCTCCTCAACCTGTGGCTGAACTCGACGTCTTCGATTATCGGCATGAAGTCTTCCGGAAAGCCTCCGCTTTTTTCGAAGGTCAGACGGTCGATTACCATGGCGTGGCTGGCTACATAGTCAGGTTCGCTTTTCTTAGTCTCAGAATAGTGAATAAAGGCGGACTGAAATGTGCTGAAGAATGTGTCGTCATAGGCCCTTTTCGTGTATGTTCCCCCGCAGACAACCTGTTGTCTCCCCTGTGCCGCCCTGTCTACAACAGAAAGCGTGTCTGCCTCGACTATGCAGTCGGCGTCGATGAAAAAGAGCAGACCGCCCTTAGCGGCGCGTGCGCCTGTATTTCTGGCCTTCGAGGCGCCGCAATGAGACGAAAGGGCGATCAGGCGGCAAGGGAAACGCCGGATGATCTCGACGGAATCGTCTTCAGAGGCATCGTCCACGACGATTACCTCGAAGTTTTCATACTTCGAAGCGAACAGGGCTTCGAGGCATTTCCCTATGGTCCTGCCGCCGTTACGGTTGGGAATTATGACGGATAGGCGCTTCACCTTACTATTATGAAACAAAAAGCGGCCCCGCTTCCAATCAGCACCCCGGCGTAAGGGCTGAAGGGTGCGGCCGATTATCACATCTTCAGCAGCGCGATGTCAAATGTCTGCACTTATCCACGCTGTTGACATCATAATCAACCTCTGCTACGTTCTAAACAAGGGATATCAGTCACAATGAAAGCAGATAGGATAATCCGCGAAGAATTACTAGCCCTTCTGCAGGGCGGAAACGCACACATGAGCTTTACCGAGGCGGTTTCCGGGTTCCCCATGAAAGAGATCAACCGGAGACTGCCGAATGCGAGTTATACCGTCTGGCACCTTCTTGAGCACATGCGCATCGCGCAGTGGTATATCATTGAATTCGTTAAAAACCCCGATCATGTCTCGCCAGACTTTCCCGACGGCTATTGGCCGAGGCCCGACGAAAAAGCGACACCGGCCCGGTGGAAGAAGACTATCGGTGAATTTACCGCTGACCTCGAGGCCTTCGCGGAGCTTGTGAAGAACCCCAGGACCGATTTCTTCAACCCCATCCCGCATGCAAGGGGCTACACCGTTTTTCGAGAGGTCCTCCTTGCAGCAGACCATAACGCCTATCATGTCTCCGAGATCGTTGCGATCAGGCGCCTGCTCGATCTGAAGCCCATCAAAGAATACTGAAGGCGTCTGCATGAAAGTCCAGGAAAAGGAAAAACGCGGCATCTGCGGAATATGCCCGGCGGGCTGCTGGATTGTGGCCGAGTTCGACAGCCGGGGGCGTATAAGTCGTCTCAGGCCGGACGAGGGTTCTCCCATGGGGATCATCTGCCGTCTGGCAGAGCATGCAGCAGAGATCATCTATTCAGAAAACCGCCTTCTTGATCCGCTTCGAAGAAAGGGCCCGAAAGGTGCTTACGGGTTTGAGCCCATAAGCTGGGACGAAGCATTCACAGAAATCACCGAAAGACTCAATGATATTAAGCGGCAGCACGGCCCGGAGGCAGCAGCGATCTATACCGGGGTCGGCACGTTTGAACAATCCCTCTGCGACATATTTCAGCCAAGGGGAGTGGCGGTCTCGTCGGCGTCGAGCGTACTTTTCCCCTTCGGCTCCCCAAACACCATGGGGGTCGGTGCACTCTGCTACGTCTCCTACGGCATGATAGCACCTCATCTCACAACGGGAAAGATCCTCAATGAAATGTTCAACGACATCGAGAACTCCGAACTGATCGTGGTCTGGGGCACCAACCCCGCAACGGACCAGCCGTCTGTCGAAATGAGACGCATCGCAGAGGCCCGCGGCCGCGGCGCGGCGGTGGTTGTGATAGACCCAAGGAGAACGCCGCCTGCAAGGCTTCCCAATGCAGAGTGGTTTCCGGTCAGACCGGGAACGGATTGCGCACTGGCCCTTGGTCTCTGCAATGTCCTCATAGAAGAAGAGCTCCATGACGAAAGATTCGTCCGCGACTGGGCGCACGGCTTCGATGAATTCTCACGCTACGTGCAGCACTTCAGACCGGACGTGGTTGAACGCATTACGGGCGTGCCCGCCCAAAAGACGGTCTCGCTTGCAAGGCGACTTGCCGGCGCCAAGGGCGCTTCCCAGCTGATGTATACGGGGCTCGAGTTCAGTAGAAGCGGTGTGCAGGCGATACGGGCGTCCCTGACGCTCTGGGCCCTTGCGGGACAGCTTGACGTTCCGGGCGGCAGGTGCTTTGCGATGCCCGGAAACTCATTTCCGATAAACCGAAGCGGAAATATCGCAAACCCTGACACCGGCCCGAGGCTCGGCCGGGACCGATTTCCCCTATACATAAAATACCGCGATGAGGCCCATGCCATCGCACTTCCGCAGGCGGTGCTTGAGGGCAGGCCTTATAAAATCCGTGCACTCATCATACAGGGCAGCTCCATCATCACCTCGTGGCCGCAGACCGAAATATGGGAAAAGACGCTTGCAGGACTTGAGTTTCTTGTGACGATCGACAGGCAGCTCACCGCCGATGCTGCCTTTGCGGATATCGTCCTGCCCGCATCGACATATTTCGAGGGGAGAAGCTATATGGTTTACGGCCCTCTCTTTAGAATCCGCGAACCCCTCATTGAGCCGCTTGGCAGATCGCGGCCCGACTACCGCATCATGACCGAACTCGCCGCAAGGCTTGGCTATGGCCACCTCTATCCGCAGGGTGAGGAGGAACTTCTGAGGCATGTGCTTGATGGTTCGGGCTTCACCTATGAGAAGGTGATGGAGGCGGGCGGCATGGTGAGCCTTCCGCCGAGGATGATGGAGTACAGAAAGTGGGAAAAGGGCCTTCTGAGATCTGACGGAAGGCCGGGGTTCGATACCCCGACCGGGAAGTTTGAGATTCATTCAAACGTGCTTGAGGAATACGGCTACGACCCTCTCCCGGTCTATACGGAACCTGCTGAAAGCCCTGTAAGCAGGCCCGACCTCTTCGAAAAATTTCCTCTCGTGTTCAACTCCGGAAGCCGTTCGAAAAACAGCTTTCATACCCAGCATATAGGAACGAAGGGCCTGAGCGAAGAAAGGCCCGAGCCGGGCGTGCTCATCAACAGTGATGATGCCATTGCCCGCGGCATAAGAGACGGCGACCGAGTCAGGATAAAAACACCGAGGGGAAGCGTGCTTATGAGGGCAAAGGTGAGTGAGGATATTATGCGCGGCTCAGTGGATGCGGACCATGCAGGAGGAGGTCCCTTAGGCCCTCGGCAGTGGCGCGAGGCAAACGTAAACCGTCTCACCGACCTCGACCAGTTCGATCCGATCTCCGGTTTTCCTGTCTATAAGTGTCTTCTCTGTGAAGTTGAGCCAGCCGGCGACGGAAGCTCCCCTCTGAGTCTGAACGAAAAGGAGGAAGTCTGGAGCCTAAACGGGGAAACCGAAGGAGCAGCGCAGGAGGTCTACCTTGACAACAACGCTACAACGGCGCTTGCCCCCGACGTGGCCGCATGTATCTGCGGGATCGGCACAACCTATGGAAATCCGTCAAGCATCCACAAGACGGGAGGCCTGGCAAAAGAGATCCTCGAAGGGGCACGGCGCAAAGTGGCCTCTGCCCTTGGGGTCACCGCAAGGAGGATCATCTTCACCGGAGGCGGCTCTGAGGCAAATAATCTGGCCATAAAAGGAGTCGTTTTCAAAAAAGGTTTGCAGGGGACGCACGTCATAACCTCGGCGATAGAGCATCCCTCGGTGCTTGAGCCTCTGAAATGGCTGCAACGACGCGGGGTGAAGGTGACGTACCTGCCCGTCGATTCAACCGGAATGGTCGATCCGGAAGATGTCAGAAAGGCGCTGACTCCTGAGACCGTCCTGATAAGCGTAATGCTTGCCAATAACGAGATCGGGACGATCGAACCGATAGCTGAGATTGCAGGCCTGGCGCATGAGGCCGGTGTACTTATCCATACGGACGCTGTGCAGGCCTTCGGCAAGATCCCGGTGAGTGCGGCCGACCTCGGCGTTAACCTCCTGAGCGTCTCGGCACACAAACTCCACGGCCCCAAGGGTGTCGGTGCGCTTTATACTGCAAAAGGGGTTGAGATGGAAGGTCTTGTGCATGGCGGCGGCCAGGAGTTCGGCCTGCGCAGCGGCACCGAAAACGTCACCGGTATCGCGGGTTTCGGCTGCGCTGCAGAGCTAATGTCACGGTGGCTTTCAGAAATCGGCCGGGTACGGGCGCTCAGGGATTCGCTTGAGGCAGGACTCAGGGAGGTTTTGCCGGGCGTGAGATTGAACGGCCATCCTTCAGAGAGGCTTCCGAACACGCTGAACGCAGTGCTTCCCGGATTCAGGGGGGAATCAATGGTACTTGCGCTCGACCGTTACGGGGTCCGGATTTCGTCGGGCTCGGCGTGCAAGAGCGGCTCGGCCAAGCCCTCGCACGTGCTTCTTGCGATAGGGTTGTCAGAAGAAGAGGCGCACTGCTCTATCAGGATATCCCTCGGGACGGACAGCACGGACGTTGATATCGGGCGAACGATATCGGCCCTCCGCGAAGTGATCAGGAGTTCAACAAACATCGTGCGGTTTGTCCCGTGCCGCTAAAGGATGCCGTGAGGTTCATACATGCATAGCGCTCTTGCTTCCGGCCGTATCGAGATAATAAATTACGTCAACGACACGTTCCGGAATGAGATCAGAGAAGACGCACTAAGGGGTCTGATATCTGAACAAAAGTCCATCCCGAGCAAATACTTCTATGACAAACGTGGTTCGCGGCTCTTTGAGGAGATCTGCAGCCTGCCTGAGTATTACCAGACGCGCACGGAACTGTCGATACTGAAGAACTCCGCCGCTGACATAGTCAGGGACCTCGGCGAGGTGGATATTGTCGAACTCGGCTCCGGATCGAATCTGAAGGTACGAACGCTCCTCGACACGTGTCTCAGGAGGCGACAGGCAGAGATCCGCTACGTGCCGGTCGACGTCAGCGGATCGGTATTGGCGGAATCGTCGGTTGAATTGCTGGGCCTCTATCCGCGGTTGAAGATAGTTGGCATCATCGCAGATTTCACGAAACACATCCGGAAGATACCGGAGGGGCGGCAAAGATTGTTTGTGTTTTTTGGAAGTACGATCGGCAATTTTTCCCGCCGGGAAAGGACCGGTCTGCTGAAAAGCGTCTCTGCAATAATGGGCCGACACGACAGGTTTCTCCTTGGTATCGACATGCTAAAACCGGTGGAGATGCTCGAAAGGGCCTATAACGACAGCAGGGGGATTACCGCCGAGTTTAACAGGAACATCCTGACTGTCCTTAACAGGGAATTGAGGGCAGACTTCGACCTTTCCCATTTCGATCACGTCGCCTTTTACAGTGCGGCCAAAGAGCAGGTCGAGATGCATCTGCGTGCCAACCGCAGTGTCTCGGTTATCATCGATGCGCTTGGCATGCGGGTTTCGATGGAAGAGGGTGAGACGATACATACCGAGGTCTGCGGCAAATTCAGCAGGGAATCCGCAGGGGCGATGGCGGAGGAAGCGGATTTGAGGATCAACAGATGGTTTACGGATCCGCAGGGCTTATTTTCCCTCGTTGAACTGACCCGGCAGGATTGGGAATGAACGAAAGGGTGGGGTATGTCATCAGAGTGTTCCGGCAGTCTTCGGGCTGCCCGGTGCCGGGCAATACAGCGGCCGCCACTTGACGGGGAGAAGTTTTTTGTGATATTAAGCAGTAACGTTTTGTTAAGGATCTCGTAATAGGCTTCACGTTTGTCATTCCGGCAGTGTGTTGAGCAGGTCCGGCATGACGGACAAGATCAATACAGTGCATACTATTTTGAGATTGTTAATAGCTCCGGTTCTGCTCATGAGGGAAGAGAAATGAAAAAGAGGATAGCGGTTCTTGTGAGGGACAGGCAGGCCGAGGCGCTCAGGATGGCTGTTGGCCTTACGCTGAAAGATGATGAAGTGAACGTCTACATAATGGACTCGAAACTGAAGGACGACCCCGCGGTTGCGATTAACATCGAGGTCCTCGGGGACCTCGGCATCAGGATATTCACCAATAACATAGAAAATAACTTTGCCTTCATGACTACTGAAGCGATCGCCAAGGCCCTCGTCACCTACGATGCTGTGCTCCCCTATTAGAGGGGCCGCGCGTCGACAACTTTTTTCCGTCTATCGGCCGGGGACCCGGCCTGACGCACTTTTGGTCCGAGCCCGTCTTCTGTGTAGATATTGTGAGGGTTCCAGAGCATCCAGCCGTCGGAGCCGAATTCCCCTGCGGCTGAGATCTGGTCTCTTATCTGCTGCCCTCCGAAATATCTCTTGTCAAATGCGTAGTCCCTGAACGCCTGGAGCCATGGTCTGAAGCGGACACCGGGCAGTTGAGTGCGCTCGGCCGCCTTTTTGAGCGACAGGTAAACGATCTCATGGGGATGAGCGACGGGATCGCGGTATCCCGGGATGCCGTACTTGAAACCCGAAGGATAGAGCATAGGGCAGAGGTAATCAAGTACCATCGCGAGGTTCTCAAGCTTCTGGCCGATCTGCGTGTCGTTGAGGTTCCAGCAGACATAGCCGAATATGTCCGCGTCAAGGAAGACGTTGTAGGGAGCCAGCCTCTTTCTCGCCTCCGCCAGAAAACCGGAGATGGCGGCCACCCTGTTTTCCTCCGTATTGGGCACCGAGAAACGAAGCCCCGGAGTATCAGGAAACCTTACATAATCGAACTGTATCTCGTCGAATCCATATTGTGCCGCCTCAATGGCGAGGGCGATGTTGTAATTCCAGACCTCCTTTTTAGAGGGGTCTACCCAGGCAAGGTCTTCCCTGTCGTGCCACACCGCTCCCTGGGGGGTCTTCACCGCGAGGTCCGGCCTTGCAGTTGCGAGTGGGTCGTCCTTGAAGACAACGATCCTTGCGATGGTATACACACCCTTTTCCTTCAGTGTCTTCATCAGATCCTTCATGTCCCTCACCGTGATGACCTTCTGAGAACCGATCGTGGTAGCAAGTTGGACGGAACTTCTGTAGGGGACTATCCCCCTGTCGCCCTTGATGTCGATGACGAGGGTATTGAGTTCCGTTTCGTCTATGAGTCTGAGAGCGTCATTGCGAAGCAGCCTGCTGCCTATGCCATACACGGTTAGATAGAGCCCCTTCGGAGTCAGGGGAGACAGACGTATTTCGAGTTGCTTCTCTGTGGCCGGCGAAACCGGGATCTGATCGCTCCTTCGATAGCCGTATGCCCTCACCGCCACCGTTTTTTCGGCCGGAGGCAGGGAGAACGCGCCGTTGCCATTCGTCCGATCGACGCGGCCGTTAGTTGTGACTATTGCACCGGCTATCGGTCTACCCGTTGTTGCGTCGACAACCCTTCCGTTGATCGGTCCCGGAGGATTAAACGGCGTGGAGAGCCCAAATAGCAGCCCAAGGGTCGTTATCGCTTTCAAAAATATGTTCATCTCTGCCGGCTTTACTCTTTCTTTTTCATGACGCCGCCTTCAAGCAACCTCCCGAAGACCTTTCCCCTGTCACTGTCGGTCATGATGTAACGCGGAAGAGCCATGATATTGTCCGATGCAGAGGCGTTTCTGCGTTCAATGGTAAAGCCTGCGATATATCCGTCCTCCTTCGCCTTTTTCATCAGCCAGTCGTCATAGACGCCGAAGGGCCAGGCGAGCATGTCCACCCTGCCGCCGACCTCTTTTTCTACGCGTTCCTTCGATTTTTTGAACTGCATGTCCACGAACCTTTCATACTCCGCAGGCCCCAGTCGCTTCTTCTCCTTCCTGAAGTTTGGGTGCCAGTAAGTGTGGGACTGGATATCGAAGAGTCCGCTCTTTTTTATCTCAAGCAGCTGCTGCCACGTCATGGCATAGGATGCGTTCGAGATCGCCGACGGGTATATGAAGAGCGTCACGGGTATGCGGTATTTTTTTGCAAGGGGCAGCATCTCCGAATAAACAGACTTGTGCCCGTCATCTGCGGTGATCACGACACAGCGCCGGGGAGGGGCAGGGGCCTTTCCAAGGAAGTAATCAACGAGGTTTCTAAGCGGGATGACAGTATAGCCGTTGTCCCTCAGATACTTCAACTGTGACTCGAAGACAGGGGTGGTTACGGTCATGCTGTCTGCTACAGTGGGTCCGAAGCGATGATAGACAAGGATCGGCACGCCAGACGATGAAAACGTTCCTCCCGGTGCCGAGGCCGCATAGGCTGCGGGGCACGACAGGACAAACATCAGCAGAAGATTTATAAATAAACCGGCCCTCGCCGGCAACGTCCACTTCATAGTTAATTCAACTTGCCTTCTATTATGAAGCCGCCGAACGAACAACGTCAAATAACAGCTGCAACTGCCTTCACCCGGAGGCGAGGAGGGTATCCCAAAAGGCCTTTTGCAGCGATGCCAAGGCGGCATCGGAAGCAACGCACAGTCGTCACGGCCCTACAGATATCGATGACGTTCTGCGCGCCGGACACCATGCCCTCATCAAATTTTATCGCATCAAAAAGTGCTTGCGGGATGCCTTCCTCGCCTATCGGGACATTAATTAGCCGATATCAGTACAGCAGGTACTTTGCGCGGAGATCGCGGAACTTGTCGAGCCTTTCATCCCACTGAAGCGATATCGCCCTGGGATCACTGCCCTCTTTTATCCTGTCAAGGATCGCCCGCTGCCCGAGGAGGTCCACTGTCTTGTCCACCAAGAATTCCTTTGGGAAGAGATGGTGAAGCGCAGAGACTATTTCCACCCCCATCTCGCCTGCATCGAATGCATCACGGTCGACGAGGATGATCTGGACCCCGTGACAGACCTCTTCTTTGAACCTGCCTTCAGAAGGCGTGAAGTCAGCCGGCATGAAACGAACACCCTGGATCCTTCGGTTGTTAAGATAATCGGCAAGCGTCCTCGCATCCACCCATGGGGCGCCAAGGAGCTCGAAGGGAGTCCCGGTTCCCCTTCCGACGCTCACATTCGCCCCTTCCGCCATCGCTACTGCAGGATAGAGGGTTGCCTCCTCAAGTGTCCTTATGTTAGGCGACGGATCGACCCACCTGAGGCCGGTTTCGTCATACCAGTCCGACCTTTTGTATCCGCTCATCCTGATTACCTGCAGCCTGAGACCCATTTTGTTTTCACTGTTGAACATCCCTGCCAGTTCTCCAACAGTCATTCCGTGTCTCAGAGGAAGAGGGAAATAGCCAGTAAAGGACCTCAGGTCATCGTCCATTACCGGCCCCTGAACGATTGCCCCTGATATGGGGTCGGGCCTGTCGAGGACATAGAAGGCGATCCCCTTTCCGGCTGCGGCCTCCATCGCATATCCCATCGTCGTGACATAGGTATAGAAACGGACCCCGTCATCCTGGATGTCGAAGACAAGCGCATCGAGGCCGTCAAGCATTTCCCGGGTCGGACGAAGGGTCTTCCCGTAGAGGCTATATACCGGCAGTCCCGTTGCCTTGTCCCTGGAGACCTCGGTCCCGGAGTGTTCATCCTCGGTGCCTGACAGTCCATGCTCCGGACTGAAGATCGCCGTCAGCTTTACGCCTGGCGCACGGGAGAGGAGATCGATGGTGCGTCGTCCCCCGGAATCGATGCCTGTATGGTTGGTGATGAGCCCTATCCGGAGCCCGTTAAGCGGCGCGAAGTCCTCTGCCTCGAGAGTATCTATCCCCGTTAGAACCCTGCCGTTTCTCAGGCCCCCTGTGCGATAACTGTTGATGAGTTCAGACCGGCCGGTAAGAGGCTGCCCGCTTGAGATAATCCTGGCATCTGCTTCAGGGGTCAATGCTGCTGCCACCGCCGTGGCGATCTTGGAGCGCAACGGAACTGCGTTTCCCCCCCCGTTTGGGTGCACCCTGTTTGTAAGGATGATGATGAACGTCCCTGAAGCGGGATCGATCCAGAGCGACGTACCTGTGAAGCCGGTGTGGCCGTATGAGCCGACCGGATAAAGTTCGCCCCGGCTCGATGAAAAAGGCGAGTCAATGTCCCACCCAAGGCCTCTCAGGGCAGTCTTGCCCGGCGGCGACTGGGGGGAGGTCATCTTTTCGACCGACAGAGGACTCAGGATGCGTCTGCCTTCCAGCGCGCCTCTGTTGAGGAGCATGCGGGCAAAGAGGGCGAGGTCGTCAGCCGAGGAAAAGAGCCCTGCATGCCCTGCCACGCCGCCCATTTTGCAGGCGGTCGGGTCCTGCACCTCTCCCCTGAGCATGATGCCGCCCCGGCGCTCTGTGGGGGCGATGCGGTCCCGCCATGAACGAGGTGGATTGAATGCGGTGCTTTTCATCCCGAGAGGGTTGAAGATATTTTCTTCGCAATAGGCATCGAGCGGTTCTCCCGAGACTCTTCTTACGAGTTCGCCGAGGGCCTCAAAATTGATGTCGCTGTAAATAAAACGTGTGCCGGGAGGTGCGACGGGTCTTTCCCCTGTGATCAATCTGATCGCCATATCGTATCCTGAGCCGCCACGGCCAGGATCGAGGTCCGGTCGAAGTCCTGAGTAGTGGGTGAGCAGTTCTCTCACCGTGATATCGGCCTTTCCGCCTGTACCGAACTCGGGCCAGTAGCGGGCAACAGGGTCTTCGAGACGAAGCCTTCCCTGTTCGACAAGCTGCATCACCGCGGTTGTTGTGGCCACGACCTTTGTGAGTGAGGCGATATCGAATATCGTGTCTTCCTTCATCGGCTGTTTAGAAGGAACGATCGAACTGAAGCCGAAGGCCTTCCGGAAGACGACCTTCTGAGAGGTCCCCACAACGACGACAGCCCCGGGAATTTCCCGCCAGCTTATTGCATCTCTGACGATGTCAGCGACAGGGGCAAGCCTTTCTTCGCTGAGAACCGGCTGCTCCGGGCCCGGACGCGCATCGTCGGCAGAGGCTTTCAGCTGAAGGCAATGGATAAGAAGCACAATGCAGAGCGCAACCAGGACGGACTTATCGATACTCGCAGTGGCCCGCATGGATCAGTACCCTTCGAGTTTGAACGGCAGAAATAGCATCGGTATCAAGGTGATCACAAGAAAAATGATTATTGCATAGACGGCGATCAGAGCCCATTTTTTCTGGATTGAGGGGATGACAACTGAAAGGGAGGGAACCTTCTTGAGCGGCTCGACGATCCCTGTCATCACGCCGAAAAAGCAGCCGGTAAAGAGCGCCGCATAAAGAGGGTAGCCGGAATAGTAATAATCTGACTGGAGGATGTCGAACGGGCAGTGGTGCGTCGGCATCTGATAAAAATAAAGACTTATAAAGGATATGACTGCCGCGATTGAGACGAAAAAGAAGATCCCTGAAAGAAACGAAAAAAGGAATGTGTATGGTTTGCCGCGCTTTCTTGCCGCCGCTATGCCCGCGATGACCATCAGGGAGAAGACCGAATAAAAGGCGATCTCTGTTGTGCGGACGGGAAGAGAGGCGAGTGAGCTTGCGAGGCCCTGGCCGCCTTCGCTGAACAGCACACCGCAGCATGATGTTATGACGTTGGGGTCAAGACGGGAAAAAAATACAATCTCAAGCAGATACCCTGCCGCAACAAAGGGGACGATGAACAGCAGAAGCAGATATTTTCTTTTTGTGAGCGGATAATCCTCTGCCCTGTTGTCGAGGTGGTTCAATGCGATCCAGAAACCGGATAGAAAGACTGCGGCGATCTTGGCGTACAGAGCAGGAAACCCGTACGAATTCGCATTGAGCGTGCCGGTGGCGCACATGGCGCCGACAAGCAGGTTATGGACGTCGTCGGCAGCGTAGATAAAAAGGAAGATGGAGAGGACCTCGAAGAGAAGGCCGTACTGGACGAGCGTCGAGACAAGGTAGGTCCGCCGCTCGAGAACCAGCTGTTCCTCCGAGCTGCTCGATACGTCCCATCTGCGCAGTATCCTTACGCCGAGGGCAGAGGCAAAAAGAAGCAGAAAAAGGGTGACGCCCGATCCGAGAACGAGTGCGATTACGCCAGGGTGAAGGAGCATTTCAGTTCCTCACTATCAATGCCTGTCAATGTTCGTTACCCTTCCGTCGCGCATCTCAACGACGAGGCTGATATTTGCGTTTTCGAAGACGACCGGGTCATGAGATGCAATGATCACCGTCTTCCCCTCTTCCCTGAATTGTTCCATGATCCCCATGAACTCCTTCGAAAGCGCGGTGTCGAGGTGGGCGGTGGGCTCGTCAGCGAGGATGATGTCAGGGTCGTTGATCAGGGCACGTGCTATAGCCGTCCGCTGCTGTTCTCCGCCCGATAGCCCCTGAACAGGAAAGTCCCTTCGTTTCGACATGTCGAGGCGGCCGAGGATTTCATCCGCACTCCTGGCCAGTTCATGGAGCCGCACCGGAGTCGGATAAAGCGGTATCATCACGTTTTGGAGGACGCTCAGGCCCTTTATCAGGTGAAACTGCTGGAAGATGAAACCGAATGTATTTCTCCTGATCTCGGTCAGAAACCGCTCAGGAAGGTGCGAGACGTCCCTGCCCTCCACGGTGACGCTTCCGGAGGTTGGACGGGTCATGCAGCCTATGAGCGAAAGGAGCGTTGTCTTTCCTGAGCCGCTCGGACCCTTGAGGACCGCGAAATCTCCGCTCATGATTCCGACCGTCACATCGCTGACAGCCAGTACCTCGTTCGCCCTGCCCTTGTTGTAGTATTTCGTGGCATCGGACGTATGGATGATCTCGTTGTGTAATCTGCTCATTTCATCTTCTGAATTCATAGTCATCCTTATAGCCATCGCAGAAAAAATGTCCGGGAAGGAGAGGGAATGATGGAAAACGACCATAGTCGGAGGCACCGCAGAATCCATGGAATAATCGACGGGCCTGGCATACAATCCACAAAGAATATTTTTTCCACTTGCGTGAATCAGGATAATAATCTGCCGATTCTATGGCGTTTTCCAGCATTTCCGATTCCTTCTGTTGCAACCATAAAAGTTGTTCATCATCCCCTCACTATCTCGTCGGGGTCCGTTATCGCGGACTTCCATGAGGGTATGATCGTGGATGCGATATAGGGAATGACCGTCAGGGCCATGAGCGTGACGATCTGGTAGGCGTTGATATATGGGGCGAGCCTGAAGTCGGGGTAGATCACCGACCAGCCCTTAAGCGCAGGCGAAAAGAGCGTCGCCCCGAAGAAATAGACGTGGAGATAGGCAAGAAGTATCCCGGAGAGAAATGATGTGAGGGAGATGACGAGCCCTTCCCAGAATTTCATCTCGAGGATGTCGGAGGTCTCCCAACCTATGGCCTTCAGAATCCCTATCTCCCGCCTCTCCTCGGCGCTGAGTCCGGTGGCCTTGTCCCATGCAAGGATGATGAAGGCAACCAGAGCACCGGCAAAGAGCGTAAGCACGAGGCCGCTTCTCCATGCGAAGACCGCATCGTATGTCCTTTCGATCTCGCTTCTGAGAATCGGCCTCGTATCGGGGTGAAGTTCGCGTACTTTTTTTGCGATAACGGGGGCCTCCTCTTCGTTGTTCACATGAACGATGAGGTCTGTCGCCATGCCCCTTGGAATGCTGAAGAGGTCCATGAAGTCCCGCCGGCTGATCACGAACAGGTCCGCCGTCAGAAGATCCGAATCTGACTTGAAGATGCCGGCTATCGAAAAGTCTTTCCGCGTTCCTTTTGCACTTTGGAAGATGATTCTGTCGTCGATACCAAGAAACCTTACCTTGGCAACCCCGCTTCCGATTGCAGCGATGCCGGTGTCTGCCGCTCCCGGCAGACGCCCCCTGAGGAGGTGGTTGTTATCGGACAGGGAGGCGGTGGAGGCGATAACCGTATAGTTTGCCCTCGTCTGGGAGTCGTAGTAGTAACCCCAGTAGTGCGGTTCCACTTCCGCCACCCCCGGAATCTTCGCGATCTCCTCCGAATAGTTAACGGGTATCAGGTCATGGTTCCCCGCGGTCATCCTCTGGACGATAAGTTCGGGAGATCCCCTCAGAACAAGCAGCGCCTCGCGCTTGAATGAATAGGTCAGAAACAATATAGAGCCGGTTATGAATATAACAAGGGTGAAGACCAGTATGATCGTGGCGTTTTTGAATTTTCGCCGCGACAGGGAAAGGAGCGTGTAATCCAGAATGTTTATATGCCTGCTGATGATCACCTCTTTATGACCGTGATGCTCGTTTGAAGCGTTGAGAAATCGGGCGGAGTGAATACAGAGCCCGAGGGAAAATGTTCGATCGAGCCGGGATAGTCCTGAAATGCGGAGAAGAGGTCGGCCTGTGAAGGGTTTCTCGTGTACCTGGCATCGTTCGTAAAGGCTATGTCGGTGAGCTTAAGTGCAGCGGTGATCTCCCGGAGGTCATGCGCCAGGGGCCTGAAATCTGAAGCAGCCTGCCGCGACCAGACCGCGAGGCCGAAAAGCGCCACAAGACAAAATGAGATGAAGATGAAGAAGCCATAGGCCCTTCTCAATTACTGCAGGACCTCCATCGTGATGTCACTGAACCTCAGAATTTTCTTGCCGCCGTGGTCCTTCATGAACGACTGGGCCTTTTCCATCGATGCAACAGGCACAAGCTCCGGACCCATCGGGCCCATGACGTCACTTCCTTTGACGAAGAAAAGGCCCTTGGCCTCCATCATCTTTGTCGAATAATATTCCGTTACGAATACCCCGACGATATCGGACTGTTTCTTCGAACGGTTGAATTTTGGGAGGTTGAGATAATACCTGAACATGTCCTTCGGTCCGTCAAAGGCGGCGTAGGTGCCGTCCCTGAAAACGATCTCGGACACCCAGTTTTTGAATCCCGAGACGAACATGCCGCAGACAAGGCACTTGTCGGTCTTTTTGACAGGCACAGGCTTGACATCGGCGGCAGAGGCGGCGGAAAGAATGACGAATGAAAAAAGTATTGCTGATAGAACGGCTGGGACGATCTTTTTCATATCTTCCTCCTCAGGCTTATTATACATCACTGTATAGACATGGTGGCTGATAAAAAAGGCGGCCGGGAAGAGCCGCCTTTTTTATTGGAACCTATCTCAAAATCTATTTTTTGTGTAAGTCTGTCATTTCCGCAAGCAAAGCGCGTCGGGAATCCTTCTGAAAACAAAAAAGATTCCGGACAAGCCGGAATGACACAATAGGGCGAAAGTGAACCATTTCAATTTTGAGATACTAGTTTTTCTGTGATACTATTGTCTGACGCCGTTTACCACTTCCCTGGTACGGGGACTGCGCCGGTTAGTCCGATACCGAAGACGCCGAACTGATCCGTAGGTTCTCCTTCCCACTGCCAGCTACGGTTTTTGTCGAGATACCAGTATCCCTGCTGATAGATCCCTATCTCTGTGATGCCGTCTGCGTTCCAGTCGCCTGTGACTGGAACAGCGGTGGTCAGGCCTATGCCGAATATGCCAAGCTGATCCGTCGGCGCCCCGTCCCACTGGCCGTTTCCGTTTACATCGAGGTACCAGTAACCGTTTTGATAGACTCCTATCTTCGTGGGGCCGTCTCCGTTCCAGTCGCCAACAACAGGCACGGCGTCGGTGAGCCCCACTCCGAAGGATGCGATCTTGTCTGTCGGCTCTCCGTCCCACTGACCGTTCCCGTTTACATCGAGATACCATACGCCGTCGCTGTAGATGCCTATCTTTGTGCTCCCTTTGCCATCCCAATCTCCTACTACAGGTATTGCATCAGGCAGCCCTGCACCGAACGAATACATCTTGTCGGTGGACTCTCCATCCCATTGCCAGTTGCGGTTCATATCGAGATACCACGTTCCATTCACGAAGACCCCGATCTTTGTATTCCCATCTCCGTTCCAGTCGCCCACAACGGGGATGGCGCCGGTGAGCCCTATGCCGAATATACCGAGCGTATCCGTCGGAGTGCCGTCCCACGCCCAGGACATATTCGAGTCGAGATACCAGTAGCCGTTGTCGAAGACGCCGATCTTGGTATAACCGAAGGCTGCTGCAGAGGGCACTATCGTAACCATCCTGCTGTTGTTTGTCTCGTCGAATTCATCCACGGCGTTTGCTTCATCAACCGTCACTGCCAAGACATATTGCTGTAAAGGGGTTGTCGATACATCCCAAACATAGTTAACATCAATTGATTGATACTTGTCGAGGCTGTCGATGTTGTTCGTGGAAAGTAACGTTCCTGCCGGAGAATCCTGCCTGAATGTGACGGTTGTTGCTCCGCTTGGGATTACGCCGTTGTTGGATATCCGAGCGGTGACAGATACCAATGTATTTGTCAGCCACTGCCAGTTGACCGTCTGGACGGTGAGGTCGGACTTTACTATCTCGGCGCTGACGGTGTTGTTTGCTCTGTTTAAGGGATCAAGTGTCGCCGAGGGGTCTATTAATGCGTATATCGTAAGGGGCGTTGATGTCTGGGGTATTGTCCATGGCAAAGAAATGTCTGTTGTGTCGCCAGGTTTGAAGACCTGAGATATTATAGCCTCGCCTATCAAAGAACCCCCGGTTGCCGGATCACCCAGATAGAAGTCGACCGGCACATTGCTCACCGCCTGATCGCCGGGGTTTATCGCGGTCACACTCAAGGTTGTCGCAGTGCCGGGCGCAGGATCCGGAGGCGTTGAAGTAAGGCTTCCGGCCTGAAGTGCGAGGTCACTTCCCATTGCGTATTTCATCATGTAGAGGTCTGTATCTATCGGGGTTGGCACATCCATCGTCACTGTCTTGCCGCTTGCAGTGGTTATTGAAGTGGGTGTCGTGGTAAAGTCGTTTCTGTCGTAGACAGCCATCAGCGTATCGCTTCCGTAAAAGGCGGCCGTTAAGTATTGCTCCGTCTCCGGGTCGAAGGTGAGCTGTTTGGGGTTTCCCCACACCTGGAATATCGGGTCGTAGGTGACTGCAAAGAGGTCGGAGCTATACTGTGATGGTTCTGCCCAGACAATGGCTATCTTGGCGTCCGGGCTCGACGCAAGTTTAAAGTCGGCCAGGTTCGTTGTATAGTCTTCAGTCCGGATCACCGTCCTGCTCGTCATGTCGAAGTTCTGGACGCTCGAAATCTCGTCGCCTTTCAGCCATGTAAGCACAAAATTCCCGTTCGGGTCTTCCGCGATCTGGGGATTATCGTCTGCTACAGAGTCGTTCGTCAGCCTTGTAAGAGATCCCCATGCCCCACCTGAATAGGAGAGCATATAGAGCTCATGGTCATTTACTGTCTGGGTGTTGTCGTCCGTGTCGAGGCTCATCACAACGTATCCCTTGCCGCCGTCATAGGCGAGGCTGTATTTTACCAGGCCAAAGGGGATATCAGCCGCAACCTGCGCTGCGCTCCATGACGACCCGTTGAACGTCGAAAACCACAGTTGATTGGGCATTGTAGAGCTGCCCCACAGGTCGTTCGAGGCGTTCGAGATCCATACGAGCATCACATCCGTCTTCGAGCTCCCCGAAAGCTTCGGGCTTCTGTCGAGCTTGCTGTTGGATGTCATCCGTTGCGCTGTCTGCCATGTCTTGGTCGATGGATCATAAATGGATGTGGATATCTCAAGGTTTGCCGTCAGGTCGTCCAGTGTGGCTGTATCAGGAAGCACGATCTTTTCATCTTCCCATGCGGTGATGACAGAGCCGTCAGAAAAGGTGATGCTATTTGGATGAAAGTCAGCAGTGCCGTCGTCAGCTATGGGCTGAGGCGTGCTCCAGCTTGAACCGTCATAAGTCGAAAAGACAACCATTGTTCTGTTGACGGCACTTCTGTTTGTGTTGTCTTGAAGCCATTCCAGACTGACGTTGCCTCCGCCTGAGGACAGGTTCGACTGGGAATGAGGGTAGATGTTTAACTCAATGGCAGTCGTTGCCGTCGTATAGGTCTTTTCGGCTTGGGTCATCGTATGCAGGGTGAATGCACCGGAATTGATAAACTGGCCGGAATTGGGAAGTTTCAGGTAGTCCCTTGGAACGAGCTTGTTGGTTGAAGGCTTAAGCATTAGCGGCTGTGCTTGTCCCGTGGGAGTGGGCCATTCCCATTTGAGAAGCTGGTCATTATAAACTGTTACGCCGAGAGCAGTTGCATCGAAGCCTGCCGTAATTATGAGGGAGGCATCCATCGTAGGCTCCGGTGTGAATCCGAAGGTAAGCTGGGGTCCTGCTTCCGCCCATCCTTCCACGGAAAGGGCCTCGGCAAGGCCCGCCCCGACCACTCCCTTTAATGAGGGCGTAATCGTGAAATTCCCGCCATAGGAAAGAGGGGCGAGATCAAACACGCCGATCTGGGCATTAGCCGACACTTCCCCTCCTACTTTGGCATAGATACCTGGAACCAGATAAAACGGCGGGCTTTCAACGCTCACATCTCCTGAAAGCGCAAGGGACGAACCGTTGAAGTCCCACTGGCAGCCTCCGGAAGGCCCATCAAAGCGGGCCGCGATATCGGGAGCTATACTAAGCTTTGCGTCGAGGCCGGCAATGTTGAGGTCCGCCGGTGATAGGCTTAAGCCGTTTAACTCATAAGAAGCTGTCCCGTCGGGACCTGCCGAAATCTCCAGACCCGGCGAGTAGGTGAACCCGAATTTCTGGCCGCCGAATATAGGGATGTCCGGCGATACCGGGTCCGTTTCAAGATCCAGCAGCTTGATTGGCGACTCGTAGGAGGTCTTGTATTCATATGTGTTTCCCAGATCAGACAAGGGAAGACTCGAGAAAAAAGGCAGGGCCGACATGACGGTGAAATTCGCGGTTGTGGCGGCAGAAGTCGCGCCGTCGCCGCTTATGGCCGTTACCTTCAGCCATCCGCAAGGGCCAAAATCATTGCCCATATCGAAGGTCTGAGTATTGTCAGCAGTCTGTTTGACAACGCCCTTCGATGTCTCGAACTTTATAGTCCCAGGCGTGTGCGAGCCCCAGCAGACGTCAGCGGTCCAGTCGGCGTTGAAAGAAGTGCCATCAAGGTAAAAGCTGTTGTCTGGGAATTTCGAGGTCACGCTTCTCACCCCGAATGATCCGGAGCAGGGAGGAAAGAGCTGAAAGTCCTCTACGATTGAGGAGTAAGGCGGAATACTGATATGTTTGCTGGCTGTTGCATATCCGGTCTTGCTTACGGTTATGGTCTGGTCGCCTGATGGGATGTCTGTGAGCGTATAACTGCCGGAGGCGAATGTTGTCGTCGTGCTTGTGCCGTTTGAGACCGTTGCACCGGAAATGGGCTGCGCGGAGGTATCGCGGACAGTGCCGTTGATGGTCGATGCGCCTGTGGCGCCGCCGATGCCTGAAAGGGCCGCGGTGACTGTAGCGCCGCCTCCGGCGACGGCAAGAGATGCCTGCCTCAGACCGTAGGTCAAGGGAGTAAAGGCAACGGAGACTTGGCATTGCTGACCAGTTGCAAGGGTGACGCCGGAGCAACTGTCATACGAAATATGGAAGTCGGAAGGATTGGCGCCCTGGATATTTGCAGGGCTTACGCTGACCGTCTGATCTGTGTTATTGGTGATCAGAAATTTTGTTAGAGAACTGCTACCACCGACGTTGATACTGGAGAAATCAAAGGTTAAAGGGGAAATGGTCAGACTGTTCGACGGGCCAACTTGTCCAGTGATAAGATTTATTCTCATTTGATCAGCCACAGGACCAAAGGCAATATTACTTGCGGGGGCTGATGATCCAATATTGAGTCCCAACTTGTATACTCTACCCAATCCAAAATCTATAAAGTCTATGCCATAACTTTGGTTGATGAAAGTGCCAGTATTGTCGCTTAGGTAGACTGAACGTTCCGTCGTGCACAAGCCTGTGAACAACTGGCAATACGCACTCGAAGTATCCTGCCCGTACCATCCGTAAGTTGTCAGAAGGAGCCAATATGGGATTGAATGCATGTTATCAAAAAATGCAAAATCAGGAACAGCATAAGATGTTGATGTTTGATTCAGCTGAGCGATCAACTGATCATTCTTGTCGGGTAGCAACGGGGGCGACCAAGTGGCGATATTGCTGAAAAAAACATCGGATGATGCTGGTTCTGCAAAGTAAGCCGCGTCGTTTACAGCCGGAAACCAATAATTTATTGTAACAGTCCCAACGCCGAGATATTGGCCAAGATATGCACCATAATACTCAAATATCAATTTTCCTCCACTTTCAAGCCACGCATCTATTTTATTGATCACATCTGTGTCGTCATATGCTACAGGCTCAACCCCTGTCCTCATGTAAAGCACATTGTAGGCCGACAAATCCGCCGATCCAATCTTGATCATTGCTGCGTCAATCATGTCATAGGTAAATGAATTTGCATCGAAGAATTGTCGGATGTTATCTTCGTCAACGTCTAAAGATGAAGCATTCTGAGTCAACAGCCCCACTCGTAGATTAGCGTGAGCTGACACAGCAGTAAGAAGTAAGAATAATAAACTTAAGAAGGCAACCTTTAAAGCGTGATCATTAACTTTGACAGTGAGAATGACCCTTCCATTTCGCATGATCCCTCCTGAAGAATAGATTCTACCCAAATCCAGCCCGACGGACAGGCGTCGTATTCTACAATCCGGCAGTGCACGTTTGCAACGCCCATTTCTTCACAAGAAGCCCATTTTCTATGGTACAATAGCGGAAAAACAATACGTTGCCGGGTCCCGGG
>JAWOKY010000003.1:0-80366 GCA_033853975.1 Thermodesulfovibrionales bacterium | reverse complement strand
GGGTAAAGAACCAGGGGGGCAAGGCCGGACCTTTCTATGTTCGTATCTATCTGTCTACGGATGCAACGATTACGACGGGAGACACCTACATAGGGTACTACTACTTCAGTAGCGGGCTGGCTTCAGGCGCGCAGCAGACACTGAACATAACCGGAACGGTCCCTGTGAGTATCTTCCCGCGCACTTACTACATAGGCGCGATAGCTGATGCTACCGGCATAGTGGCGGAGTCAAACGAGACGAATAACGCACTTGCAGGTAACCAGATAACGATCAAGTAAGTGGCGTTACATCAGGCGGGGGTTGCAGATAATCAATCCCCGCTTTTTTGTGACAAACAGAGGAATGCATCCTTTGTCTGTATACAGGTGATGGGCCTGGAAAATCTCTCAGCTTTCCATCTTTCGCAGAAGAGCTGTGGGGTCGGAAACGATGAGCATGCCCTTATCACGTCTGATGAGACGGTCCTGCTCCATTTCTTTCAAAAGGCGGCAGAGGTGCTCTGGGGTGACTGCAATGATTTCGGCAAGTTCCAGGTTATTCAACGGTACCGGGTACTCCGGGGTCTTTTGCAGTTCGTCTGGTTCCTGTTCCTGGATCAACTCGCGAAGGAAGCACTCCAGGCTGTCCCGTGCGGTCATGCAGCTGTTTGCCTCGAGCCTCTTCCTGAGATTTATGACCTCTCGGCTCAGGGAAAGATTGAGCTGCCAGGAAAGCTGACAGTTCATTTTTGCCAAATCAAGAAAGTAGAGCGCTGGAATGCACAGGAGGGAAGTGCGAACCAGCGTAGTTGCCGTATAGGTGTACTCCCGGCGCAGGAGAACTGCTGTCGTTCCAATGAGCCAGTGCCGACGACGGATACCGGCGATCACTTCCCGCCCGTTGGCAGCCAGCCGCGTCAGTTTTACAAGCCCGCGCTCTATCAGGTAAAGCACGTCGGCGGTCTGTCCCTGCTGATATATCTGTGTGTGGGCGGGAAATGTCCGCACAGAGCCCTTCAACCCCCCGTGGTTTTTTGAGTCGCCGAAAAATGAACTGAAAAAAGGCGATTGGCTCACTTTCCGCCTCAATTCTCCTGGCGAAAACAATCAGATATTCCAGGTGCGGTCCCTCTAATCTCCTTATACCGCCTGATCGGCCCAATGTCAAACTTTGACTCTGTGTCTTGTCTATCTCCTTTTGACTTCTACTGTTTCTTAATGGTAAACTTCTGGACTAAATCTCTTTTGCCATTGAACCAGCCAAACTATGGACCTCAAAAAGATAGAAAAAGGTGTGCGTCTGATCCTCGAAGGCATCGGCGAGGACCCCGAGCGGGCGGGCATAAAGGACACTCCGGGCAGGGTGGCGAGGATGTACCAGGAGATATTTTCCGGACTCGAGACGCCCACGGAAGAGATATTGAAGCACCTCGAGGGCGAAAGTCACGACGAACTGGTGCTCCTGAAGGATATACCCTTTTACTCGGTTTGCGAGCATCATCTGCTGCCGTTTATCGGAAAGGCCCATGTCGCATATATCCCCGGCGAGGGAAAGATTGCGGGTATTGGAGAGCTTGCAAAAGCGGTTGAGATCCTGGCCAAGAGGCCTCAGGTGCAGGAGCGGCTGACAGCTCAGCTGGCCGACATGATAATGTCAAAGCTGAAACCCAAGGGTGCGATGGTGATGATCGATGCCGAACACCTTTGTCTCTCGATGCGGGGGATGAAAAAACCGGGTGCTCGCACGGTGACGTCTGCTGTAAGGGGGATATTCAGAACAAAAGAAACGACAAGACAGGAATTCCTGGAGTTGATTAAAAGAAGGGATTAGGGCTGCACCGAACGGGCTGAGACGAAGAATCATCCCTGACCCCGGAAGTCCGATCTCTATATCAAAGGAGGAAGCATATGGCTGCAAAAATTATAAGCGGAACTGAAATCGCGGCTCAGATACGCGAGGAACTCAAGCAGGATGTTTCAACGATGAAGGAAAAGCACGGGGTGGTGCCCGGTCTCGTTACCATTTTGGTAGGGAAAAATCCTGCTTCCATAAGCTATGTTACCGGAAAGCAGAAGACGGCGCATGAACTCGGTTTTTATTCGATTCAGGACGACCAGCCTGACGACATATCGGAAGACGCCCTGCTCAAGCTTGTCGAGAAATATAACAAGGATCCCAAGGTGCACGGCATACTCGTGCAGCTTCCTCTGCCCAAGCATATCAACGAAAAGAAGATCCTCAACGCGATAGATCCGGACAAGGATGTTGACTGCTTTCATCCCGTCAACGTCGGCCGTCTGATGATAGGCGGCGCCGAGGCAAGGTTCCTGCCCTGCACTCCGGCCGGCATCCAGGAACTCATCGTTCGCTCCGGGTTCGAAACCGCTGGCGCTGAGGTCGTGGTTGTCGGACGCTCGAATATCGTGGGCAAGCCCATTGCCATGATCATGCTCCAGAAAGGGAAGGGGGCCAACTCAACCGTCACGGTCGTGCACACGGGAACGAAAAACATGGAGGCCCACTGCAAACGCGCCGACATCCTCATCGTTGCTGCCGGTGTTCCCGGTCTTGTGAAACCGGAATGGATCAAACCCGGGGCCTGTGTAATAGACGTTGGGGTCAACCGTGTCGGCGAGAAAAAGAGCGAAAAGACGGGGAAAATGGTGCCCATACTCAAGGGGGACGTGGATTTTGATGCTGCCAAGGAGATAGCCGGCGCAATTACCCCCGTACCCGGTGGTGTGGGACCGATGACCATTACCATGCTGATGAAAAACACCGTCACCTCGGCGAAGCTGGCAGCGGGAATCAAGTAGAAATTTATCTGACGCAAGAAAAGGCAGAGGCTAATCTCTGCCTTTTTTTTTGAGAGGACGCCGACCGTTATCCCTGACGTTACATAAAGGGAAAGGCGAACAGGGGCCTCACATTATGTACTTTTGACCGGGTTTGCCTGTCTTACAGATTAATTATGCGACTGTAGTGTTATTTCAGGGCTGGTAGGCGGACTTGTCGCCGATGTCGAAGTGTATAGGCATGAAGATTTTCCTGCACATGAAGATGAACAGGAGGGCGGCTATCAGACAGAGCCCCAGCGCGGACGTTCTTTCATTCAGGGCACCGACCGAATAAAAAAAGAGATATGCGGGCATCACGCCGGCGAGGATATATCCTTCCACGAGCTGAAAACAGAAGGCCTCTTTTGCAGTCACAAAGCCAAGGCAAAGAGCAATCGGGATGAGAAGAAGCGCCGCGTAAGGCTTAGGGGCGAAGAGGGGTACGAGCGGATCTCCGTTGCCCAAAAGAAAGAGAATTATAAGACACGCGATTGCGGCATAGTACATCTTTTTCAGAAACCTGTGGAATTTGCCTACGTAGAGGTGTATGAAGAAGACGCTCAGGCCGAGAGCGAAGTGAAAAAAAAGGAGCATGATGCCGAGGGCGAGCCCCGTGACCGGAAGCGGTGCGCTGCCGAAGGTGTTCTCTGCTGCCACGACCGCCCAGAGGCAGACAAACAGCGTCGACAGGAATATCCCTGTCCTGTAAAGGACCACCGATACCTTGTCCGCTTTCGTCAACGGTTGATAAAAGGTTCTTTCTCCCATGGCCGTCTTTGGGTAGTATACCACATGGCCGGGAGGGCTTGATAATATCAGTGAAAAGACCTATTATTTAGCATAATTTCTAGCTATCGAGGTGCGGATAATGTCGAAGATCACGATCCAGGATTTTTTGAAAAAGAAGGCCCAGGGTGCAAAGATAACTATGCTTACCGCCTACGATTATCCCTTTGCGAAGATCGTGGACGAGGCGGGAATCGACGCGATCCTCGTCGGCGATTCTCTCGGCATGGTTGTTCAGGGGCTTGATAATACGCTGCCGGTCACAATGGACGAGATGATATACCACACGCGGCTTGTCTCGAGGGCTGTGGACAATGCGATTATCCTGGGTGATATGCCTTTTATGTCCTACCAGGCCAGTGCCGAAGAGGCGGTGCGAAACGCCGGAAGGTTCCTGAAGGAGGGGGGGGCCTCGGCGGTGAAGCTCGAGGGCGGTAAAGAGGTATGCGACCGGATAGGCGCGATGACAAAGGCGGATATTCCTGTTATGGCGCATATAGGGCTGACCCCCCAGTCGATTCACAGGATGGGCGGATACAAGGTGCAGGGGAAAAGCGAGGAGGCCGGGAAGAGGCTTTTGGAGGAGGCGCATGCGGTCGAGGATGCCGGTGCCTTTTCGCTGCTTCTTGAGGCCATACCCATGGATCTGGCAAGGAGGATCACCTCGGAGCTTGCGATACCGACGATCGGAATCGGGGCCGGTCCTCACTGTGATGGACAGTGCCTCGTGCTTCACGATGTCCTCGGCATGTTCGAGAGGTTCACCCCCCGGTTCGTAAAACGTTATGCGAATCTGAAAGAGGATGCCCTGAAGGCGGTGAGGGCGTACAAGAGTGAAATCGAGGCCGGGATATTTCCTTCCGAGGGGGAGAGCTTCAGATAGTTTCGGAACACGACAATGACGATCCGCAAGAGACATATCCCTCTGCTTGTCGCAGCGCTGATTCTGTTACAGACGCTCTTGGGGACCTTTTCCCTGGCGATTTCCGGGCCTTCGGCAGGAACCATCGGCGCGCGCAGTTTCGACAAGTCCACGTCAGCCGTTCCGTACGGGGCGGATGTCTCGCCTGCACGTGGGAAATTCCTGGTGGCGGACAGGCGTATCAGGAGCTCTCTTTTTTCTCAGGCGGTGATCCTTCTTGTGAGTTACAGTGCAGATGGGGCCATGGGCCTGGTCATCAACCGTCCAACCAATGTGGAGCTCTCGGCAGTTCTTCCCGGGATCAGGGGAATAAAAAGCGGCAACAAGGTCCATATCGGCGGACCTGTGGGTATCGACGAGATGTTTTTACTGATCCGCTCGGGCAGCAGACCCGGGGAATCTCTTCAGGTCTTTGGGGATGTCTACATGAGCATGAGCCGTAAGACCCTTGAGACGATCATTGGCAGGAAAGAAAAGGGAGAAAACTTCCGTGTTTATGCAGGATATGCGGGCTGGGCCCCCGGGCAGCTCGAAAGAGAGATAGCGAGGGGCGACTGGCATGTCCTGAACGCCGATGCAGAGACGGTTTTTGAAAAGAAGCCCGACGCGATATGGCCTGAGCTTATCGAAAGGGCCTCGGCGCAATGGGTAAGGCTGAGGGGCAGCGGCGTTTGTTATCTATGAGCCCGCTTCCGTGTGGCTGCTGCCTTATCTTGTTGCCGGACGCCATATCCACCACTTCAGGATCGAATCGATATGGAACATCTCGGCTACCGTCCCTGTCAACAGGAGGAGCAGATAGAGAACCAGGACCGCAAGCAGTATATTTCCGCCGTATCTGCCCCAAAAACCCTTTGGCCTATCCGGCCCTTTCCCTTCAGGCAGTTCATTATTTTCTTCTGCCACGACCACTCCTTTCATCCCGTACCTATGGTCCTTTCTGGGGCTCAACGCGTACCTTCAGAATACGCCGTCCCTTCATGCTTGAGATCGTGAACCTCCTGCTGTCGGTGCTGTAACTGTCTCCGACGGAAGGAAGCCGCTGCATACTTGACAGGAGGAACCCTCCGAGCGTTTCGTATTCGTTCGATTCGGGGATGTCCACATTATAATCTTCGTTAAGGTCCCTGACGGCCAGGGACGCGTCAACGAGCATGGCACCGTCTCTGAGCATCTGTACGGGGCTTTCAGTGTCGTATTCGTCCCGTATCTCACCAACGATTTCCTCAAGCAGGTCTTCGATCGTGACTATGCCTGCAACGGAGCCGTATTCGTCCACGACGATCGCCATATGCAGTCTCTTCTTCTGCATCTCGCGCATAAGGGAACTGATCTTCATGCTCTCGGGCACATAAAGGGCATAATGAAGAAGTTGAGGGAGCGCAATCGCCCTGCCGTAGGCGAGTTCGTTGAATACGTCCTTGCTGTAGAGGATGCCTTTGATGTCAGTCTTGTCCCGGTCGTATACCGGATACCTTGAAAAATTCTCCTCTGCGATCTTCCTGACGATATTTTCAGGCTGCTCGTGTATGTTGAAGGCGACCATCTCTGCAGTGGGCACCATCACCCCTCTCACCGAAATGTCCGTAAACCTGAAAACGCTGTGGATGAGCTCCTGTTCGGTCTTTTCGAAGATCCCCCTGTCTTTTCCCTCTTCGATAAGTAGTTTGATCTCCTCTTCGCTTACGAACGAGCGTTCGGAGAATGCCGTTGCTCCGAAGGGCCGAAGAAGAAAATTTGTGCTCGAAGTGAGGATCGTGACGAATAAAGAGGAGATCTTCGAGATGAATGAGATCGGCCCCGCTACTGCAAGGCCGACTCTTTCCGGATTCCGGAGTGCCAGCGATTTAGGGAGAAGTTCCCCTATGATCAGCGAAAAGTATGAGATTACAACAACCGCAATCCCTATCGATATCGCCTCGGCCCCACGGGCAATGAATGGGACTGGTACGGTGGATATGATCGGCTTGAGGATACTTACTGAGGCGGCGCCGCCTATTGCCGAGGCGAGGGAGCCCATCACCGTAACGCCTATCTGGACGGTCGCAAAGAGCCTGTCGGGTTCGGACTGGAGTTTCAGAAGCGCAACGGCGCGGTGTCTGCCCTGATCTGCGAGTTGTTTGACGTAGGATTTGCGGGAAGTTACTACAGCGATTTCAGAGGCCGAAAAAAAGCCGTTCAGCAGTAAAAATACAAAGATAAAAAATATCTCGAGTGCCATTCTCCCTTTATTTATTATACATGATTACGAGGGGAATCCATATTCCCTAGCGTTATTGCTCCTCACCTTCCACAAGGAGAAGAGGAGCAAGGCGGGGTTATAGTTCCCAGGTCTCCGAGTGCAAACTGCACGATCGAAACTGCCGTGATCGCGGCGGTCTCGGCCCTCAGTATCCGTTTCCCCAGGGTAGCAGTTACAAAACCCTTTTTGCAAGCCTGCGCTATCTCCGTCTCGGAGAAACCGCCCTCCGGCCCTGTCAGAAGTGAAATGGCGGAGGCTCCCCTGAATTTTTCGAGTACATCTGGCAGTGGTTCACCGCCCTTCTCCCAAAAGACGATGCCGCCTGGAACCGGACTTTTACCGCTGAAAAGAGAATGGAAATCTTCAGGCTCAATTATTTCGGGTATGGTATCTCTTCCCGATTGTCTTGCGGCCTCCTCGGCGATCTTCCTCCACCTTGGCAGCTTTCGGGTTTTTGGTACCTGGCTGCGCCCGGTGATTACCGGCCTGATCTCTCTCACGCCCAGTTCAGTCGCCTTCTGAATTACGAAGTCCATCTTCTCACCCTTGAGCATCGACTGAAGGAGAGTTATCCCGAGGGGAGATTCCGTATCGAGTTCCTGCCGCTGGCGGATCTCGATTGTCACTTCCTTTTTCCCAACAACGATAATCGTACCCGCGTAAGAGCCGCCCTTATTGTCCTTAACCGTCAGAGCGTCGCCTTCCCGGCACCTGAGCACGGTCGCAAGATATCGTGCTTTTTCATTCGTAAGGGTGAGGGTTCCGGGGTGAACTTCAGAATCGAGAACGAATATCCGCGGCATGGGAGGTCATTTTTCGACGCTGAAAAGGTCCTTCAGTTTTTCCCTGAAGCCTTTCGATACCTCATCACCGTTGATCGCGGCGAATTCCTCAAGAAGTTCCCTCTGTCTCTGGTTGAGCTTTTTCGGAACCTCGACATACACCCGCACGATCTGATTGCCCCGGTGATGTCCTCCCACTGGCGGCACGCCTTTCCCTTTGAGGAAGAAGGGATGGCCCGAGGGAGTCCCCGGAGGAATCCTTAGTTTGGCTGTTCCGTCAAGCGTGGGAACCTCTATCTCGGCGCCAAGGGCCGCCTGGGCAAAGGAAATCGGAACGTCGCAATAAATGTCGGTCCCTTCACGTTTGAAAAATGGATGCTCATGCACATTCAATACGACATAAAGATCGCCGTTTGGCCCGCCGTAGAGGCCCGGTTCTCCTTCTCCCTGGATCCTAAGCCTTGAACCGGCATCAACGCCTGCCGGGATCTTCAGCGAGATGCTCTTTTCCTTCTGGATCTTCCCTTTGCCCTTGCACGCCCTGCAGGGATGCGTAATTATCCTGCCCGCTCCGTAACACTTGCCGCAGGCCTTGGAAACGCTGAAAAATCCCTGCTGAAAGCGTATCTGCCCCGTGCCCTTGCAGGCAGGGCACACAACCGGTTCCTTTCCGGGCTCCGACCCGGACCCCCTGCATTCAAAACAGCCTTCCCACCTTGGGAACTCGATCGTCTTTTCGACCCCGAAGGCAGCTTCAACGAGGGTTATCGAAAGGTCATATCTGAGATCGTTTCCCTTCGTCGGTCTCGGCCCGCGCCGCCCCCCTCCGAAGCCGCCGAAAAAGTCACCGAAGATGTCCTCGAAGATGTCACCGAAGCCTGTCCCCGCCGAGAAGGGTCCGTATCCGGCCCCTGCTCCGATGCCCTCGGCGCTGCCGTATCTGTCATAGTTTTCCCTCTTCTTCGGGTCGCTGAGGACCGAATACGCCTCGTTGACTTCCTTGAACTTCTCCTCTGATGCCTTGTCGCCTGGGTTTCTGTCGGGGTGGTACTTCATTGCAAGCTGCCTGAAAGCCTTCTTCAGGTCAGCCTCAGACGCTTCCCTTGATACGCCCAGTATGTCGTAGTAATCTTTCATCCAGTGTCTCTAAATCGTTTTTCCCGCTTGATCGTCAAAAAGGGTCCAGGCATTAAAGAGGCGAGTGACCTGTGTCACACCTTCTTTCGAACCCCTGAACCCTCTTATGATACTCTTTTTTTCTACTTTTTATCTTTATCTACTTCTTCAAATTCAGCCTCTACGACTTCCTCTTCACCTTCCTTCTTCTGCTGGGAAGACCCGTCTCCCGCGCCTGCACCCGCCTGTGCTCCGGCCTTGTAGATGTGCTCCGCCAGCTTGTGTGAGACGGAAGTCAGTCTGTCGGCGGCTGCCTTGATCTCCTCAGCGTTGCTGCTTGTATCCTTTACCTGCCTGCACTTTTCAAGGGCCTCCTCGATTTCCCTCTTTTCGTCCGCCGTGATCTTGTCACCGTATTCCTTCAGTGACTTTTCGACTGTATAGACAAGGGTGTCGGCGTTGTTTCTTGCCTCGGCGAGCAGCTTTCTCTTATGATCCTCATCCGAATGGGACTCGGCGTCGCGGACCATGTTCTTGATCTGCTCCTCGGTCAGACCGCTCGATGCGGTGATCCTGATCGACTGTTCCTTGTTTGTCCCGAGATCCTTGGCGGAAACGTGCAGTATGCCGTTTGCGTCTATGTCGAAGGTCACCTCGATCTGGGGTATCCCCCTCGGCGCCGGCGGTATGCCGACGAGTTCGAAATTGCCCAGGAGTTTGTTATCCGCAGCCATTTCCCTCTCCCCCTGGAAGATCTTGATGGTGACGGCCGGCTGATTGTCCGTTGCCGTCGAAAAGACCTGGCTCTTCTTGGTAGGGATCGTGGTGTTTCTGTCGATGATCTTCGTGAAGATCCCCCCGAGTGTTTCGATTCCCAGAGACAGCGGGGTGACGTCGAGAAGGAGGACCTCCTTCACATCGCCCTTCAGTACCGCGCCCTGTATTGCTGCGCCCACCGCAACGACCTCATCGGGATTGACAGTCCTGTTGGGCTCCTTGCCGAAGAAGCCCTGTACCGCCTGCTGCACCTTTGGCGTTCTCGTCTGTCCGCCGACGAGAAGCACCTCGTCGATATTACCGGCAGCGAGTCCTGCATCGGAGAGGGCATTTTTGCACGGCCCGGTCGTATTTTCGATCAGGTCTCCTACGAGCTGTTCGAGTTTGGCACGTGAAAGCTTCATCAGAAGATGCTTCGGTCCGGTGGCGTCTGCTGTTATGAACGGGAGGTTGATCTCCGTCTCCATGGCGGTCGACAGTTCGATCTTCGCCCTCTCTGCTGCCTCCTTGAGACGCTGCAGAGCCATTTTGTCTTTCTTGAGATCGATGCCCTGGTCCTTTTTGAACTCCTCGACGATCCAATCGAGGATCCGGAGGTCGAAATCGTCTCCGCCGAGATAAGTATCGCCATTGGTGGATTTTACCTCGATGACCCCCTCGCCGATTTCGAGTATAGAGATATCGAACGTGCCTCCCCCCAGGTCGTAGACCGCCACCTTTTCTTCTTTCTTTTTGTCCATGCCGTATGCAAGTGCGGCGGCGGTCGGCTCATTGATGATCCTCAGCACGTTAAGTCCCGCGATCCTTCCGGCGTCCTTGGTGGCCTGTCGCTGGCTGTCGTCGAAATAGGCGGGCACCGTAATGACCGCTTCAGTCACTTTTTCGCCGAGGTAGTCCTCGGCCGCCTGTTTCAGTTTCTGCAGTATCATCGCGGATATTTCGGGAGGAGAATATTTCTTGCCCAATATCTCCACATGGGCGTCGCCGTTTGCCGCTTCCACGATCTTGTAGGGAAGCCTTTTCTTTGCATGGTCCACTTCCGGGGAATTGTATTTTCGTCCCATGAGCCGCTTGATCGAAAAAATCGTATTTTCAGGGTTTGTAATCGCCTGCCTCTTTGCGATCTGCCCCACGAGGCGTTCGCCCTTGTCGGTGATAGCAACGATCGAGGGCGTGGTCCGTGATCCTTCCTGGTTTGGTATTACTACGGCTTCTCCTCCCTGCATCACCGCCACACACGAATTGGTTGTTCCAAGGTCTATTCCGATTGCCTTTGCCATCTCAGTATTCCTCCTCTATTGTCTATTCATTTTCTTGTGGTTCTTCCGGCGCTTCGCTTTCTTGCTCGATGCGGGACCCGGACCCTGCTGCTTTGCCGGGCTTTACCGACACCGCAACAAGAGATGGTCTCAAAACCTTGTCGCGGTACCGATAACCTGCCCTCAGCTCTTCCGCCACCATCTTTTCATCCATGTCTTCCCGCTCGACCTGTACCATCGCATGGTGGACGGAGGGATCGAAACATTTTCCCGCGGCTTCTATCCTGGTCAGGCCGAATTTTTCGAGTGTCCGGAAAAGTTCCTTGAGTGTCATCTCCACGCCCTGGACCAGACCGGAATTGACCTCACCCGCAGCATGCTTAAGCGCGAGCTCGAGATGGTCGATCGCCGGCAGAAGTTCTGACAGAAGGGATTCATTTCCGTATCTGAAAAAATCCTCCCTTTCCTTGCTTACCCTCTTCCTATAGTTATCAAATTCCGCGTACAGCCGCAAGTACTTATCGTTGAGTTCCTGTATTGTCCTGTTGAGTTCCCCCGTGGCCTGAGGGGCCGTCTCCGCTGTTTCATTCGACGTCCCGCCGGCGCCCTGTTCAACGGGTTGAGTATCTTCCAGTTCCTTTTCTTCCACAGCAACCTCCTATCGGTATGACAGTATGCGAGTGATGTAGCTTGCGGTCAGATCAACAATCGAGATCGCTTCGAGATAATTCATCCTCGTGGGACCGATGATCCCGATTGCGCCGATGGGCCTGGTGCCTTCCTTGTATGTTGCGGCGACGATGCTGAATTGTTTCATCTCGTCGATCGGGTTTTCGGACCCGATGAACACCTGTGTGCCCTCTGCGTCCGAAATGTTGTCAAGCAGAGTTACGACGATGCGCTTGTCCTCGATCGCCTTCAGAAGTTCCCTTATCCTTTCGATGTCGGAAAAATCCGGAAGGGAGAGCATTTCGGAGAGCCCGGAGATATACACGTCTCCCGGCGACACGGAAAAGACGTTGCGGCAGATCTTCAGTGCTTCTGCGATCAGACCATCACAGAGCAGACTCTCCCTTGTCATCTCGCCCACCACCCTCTTTCTTATTTCATCGAGAGTGAGTCCGGAGTATCTCGAATTGATATATGAGGCGATCCTGTTGAGGTTTTTCTGCGACAGCTCGGGGTCAATAGAGACGACCTTGTTCTTTATGAGCCCCTCGTCTGTAAACATGATTACCGCGAGCTGGTCGCCCCGGTGCTTTATAAGCTCTATCCTGTTGAGTGTCGTGCATCCGGCCCCCGGTGTCATCGTGATCCCGATGTAATGGGTCAGGAAAGAGAGCATCTTCGACGCCTCGTCGAGAAAGGAGTTTATGTCCTGTCTCAGGGTCTCAAGTTTTCTCGTAAGCTCTGCCAGGTGATCCTTCCTGACCTGTTGTCTGTCGTTGAGCAGGGAGTCGACATAAAAACGGTAGCCGCTGTCGGTAGGTACCCTTCCGGCAGAGGTGTGGGGCTGACGGAGGTACCCCATATCCTCGAGGTCCGACATGATATTCCTGATCGTGGCCGGCGAAAGGCCGAAGGAGTATTTCTTTGTGACCAGCCTTGATCCAACAGGACCGGCTGCGCCGATGTAACACTGGATAACGGCAAGCAGGACTTGTCTTGTTCTCTCATCTAACATGTTTTAGCACTCTCCATCATCGAGTGCTAATAATTTAGCAATTATGCCGGGTAAGTGTCAAGAAGTATTGATTTTTCCGGACAGAAATCCCTGGCAGCGCCCAATTTCAGCTGAATATAATTCAGGCCTGCCGCTACCAGCCGAGCCTTCCCGAAAGGAGCTTCTTGTACATGGATTCGGGCAGGAAGGCGCTCCTGTGTATTTCGGGGCTGTAATACCTTGTGTTGATCCTGTCTTTCCGTCTTATCTCCCTGGGATCGGGACCCATCGAACCTACCGAGAACGTCCACCAGTTGCCGGCGTATGTTGCTATCGGTGCCGTATAGAGGTCGACGACCGGAAAAACAGACCTCATCGTTTCCTGGACCTCGACCACGATGTCCTTGTGGAAGTGAAGAGATTCCGAAAGCGACACGAACATGCCCTCCTGAGAGAGACAGTTTTTTACAGAGCGGAAGAATTTCTTCGTAAAAAGACTTTTTGCGAACCCTACTATATCGGTGGAGTCGACGATGACAAGATCGATGTCGGCCTTTCGGCCCTTAACGAACTCTGCGCCGTCCATGCATTTTATCTCGACCCTCTTGTCCTTTATTCCCGACGCCACGGAGGGGAAAAACTTCTTCGACACATTTATCACCTCTTCGTCGATCTCGATGAAATAAACCTTTTCTACCGATTTGTGCTTAAGAACCTCCCGCACCGTGCCTCCGTCGCCGCCACCGATGACGATGACGCGCTTAGGATCGGGGTGAGAGTTCATTACCACATGAACGAGCATCTCATGATAGAAAAATTCGTCTCTCTCGGTTATCTGGACTACGCCGTCAAGAACGAGTACCCGTCCGAAAAAGGGGTTTTCGAAGACCATGATCTCCTGAAACCTGCTCTTCCCGCTGTAGAGGATGTTGCTCACTTCGTAAGAATACTGTATAGGGGCGTAGGGGTCTTTCTCGAAAAACTTTATCATGGTTTCTCCTTTATAGTAGAATCGTTTCGGGTATCGAAAAACCGTTGAACTCCGAGGCATAGGAGATCGTGTAGGCTCCGCTTGAAAGGATAAGAACGAGGTTTCCGATCGCCGGCTCCGGCAGGACGATATCCTTGTCGATCACGTCGAAGCTGTCGCAGCTTGGGCCTGCGAGCGTCCACTTCCTCGGCTGCCCCGGACCCTGCACAATATAGCTGTACTTGATTCCTCCGACGCTTTCCATCAGGCCGTTGAAGACTCCCACGTCTATGTAGAGCCAGTCGTCGTCTCCCCGTTGCGCCTTGCCTATGACCCTGGAGACAAAGATCCCTGCGTCCCCCACGACCGCACGGCCGGGTTCTATGAATATCTTCGTGCTCCTCGGGAATTTTTTGTAAATGAGGGTGTTTATGTTCTTTTCGATTGTTGTGATGTCGACTACGTTCTTTGTATATCGGATGGGATAGCCTCCGCCGATATTGAGGACCGAGAGGTGTATACCTGCCTTTTCCGCCCTGTCCCAGAGGGTCTTTGCCTTGTCAAGCGCGGAGTTCCAGTTATATACGTTTGTGCACTGGGAGCCGACGTGGAAGGTGATGCCCACCGGCCTCAGTCCTTTCTTCTTTGCGTACAGAAGGAGCTCCTCGGCCTCGTCAAGCTCGACAGCGAATTTCTTGCTGAGAGGCCATTCGCTGCCCTCGTTGGGCACTGAGAGTCTGACATAAACATTGGAGCCCGGCGCGTAGTCCCGGAGTTTCAGTACCTCGTCTTTGGAATCGAAGGCGAAGTAGGAAACGCCGTATTCCGTCGCTATCCTGAGGAACCTGAATGACTTTACCGGGTTGCTTGTAATGATCCTCTCCGGCCCGACGCCGATGGACGCAAGGATCCCGAGTTCTCCCTCGGAAGCGATCTCGAACCCCAGACCGAGCTTGTCCGCGAGCCTGAGGATTTCAATGTCCGGGTTGGCCTTCACGGCGTAGAAGACCTTCGAGTTCCTGATCTGTTTTCCGATTGAACGGACCTTTTGCCGTACCTTTGCCGTGTCGATGAGAAGATAGGGCGGCTCCTTGTCCGTGCTTTTCAGAAAGGCAAGGGCCTTCCGTATCGTCGACTTGGAAGTGATTTCCGTATGGGTCTTATCTATCCTGAAATTCTTTTTCATATGTCTGACCTCGATTTCCCTAAACTCATATTTAAAGGCATTCCGGCCAAAAAATTCAACAAAATCCCGCAGACCGGTTGCCACCGGCTTCCACTGACCAATGTTATCTGTTAAACTTCCCTATGCAAATCATAAGAGTCGAAAACCTCGTAAAGAAATTCAGGGAGATCACCGCTGTAGACGGCATATCTTTTGAGGTCGAGGAAAACACGATCTTCGGCTTTCTCGGTCCAAACGGCGCAGGGAAGACCACCACGATAAACATCCTCTGCACCCTCCTGGCGCCGACGTCCGGCAGGGCGTTTCTCAACGGCCACGACTGTTACAGGGAGTCAGGGGCAGTGAGGAAATCGATAGGAATCGTCTTTCAGGACAGCTCTCTTGACAAGGACCTGACGGCGAGGGAGAACCTCATGTTCCACGCCTATCTGTACAATGTCGATAAATCGGAGAGAAGGGCGAGAGTGGATGATGCCCTCAGATTCGCCGATCTCTCTGAAAGGGCGGATAACCTGATAAAGACCTTTTCGGGGGGGATGAAGCGGCGTCTTGAGGTTGCCCGGGGATTGATCCACAGGCCGAAGGTTCTCTTCCTGGACGAACCCACGCTGGGGCTCGATCCCCAGTCGAGGGCAAATCTCTGGGAATTTATTGCTGAGCTGCCGAGGCAGCATGATGTGACCATCTTCATGACGACCCATTATATGGAGGAGGCCGAGGTCTGCGACAGGATCGCGATAATAGACAAGGGGAGGATAATAGCCTCCGGAACGCCGCGGGAGTTGAAGAAAACCGTCGGCGGCGATGTCATCTATCTGAAGACAGACGACAACAGGAGGGCTATCGAGGATATCAGGGATCTCTTTGATCCGGGGGCTTCGGAAAAGGACGGAGAGATATTCATATCTGCCCAGAAGGGAGAGGCGTGTATCCCTGAGATCATAAGGGCGCTCGGCGAAAGGGTTTTATCCGTCAGGATGCAGCGGCCGACCCTGAATGATGTATTCCTGAAACTCACCGGCAAGGAGATAAGGGAAGAGGGCTCATCGGGGGGGGACATAAAAGAAGCGGTGCGTGCCTACAGGAGGCGCCATGATAGAGCTTAACGCCGTTTATGTGATCGTTGCCCGCGAGTTCAAGAAATTCGTACGTGAAAAAAGCCGTCTCATATCGACGATCGCAAGACCGCTCGTATGGCTTTTCCTCGTAGGCGGCGGCATGTCGCGTCTCGTGCCTTCTGCCGGCGGCGTCACCTACATGCAGTTCATATTCCCCGGCATTCTCGGAATGACAATACTCTTCAGTTCGATCTTCTCCTCCATCTCTATCATCTGGGACAAGGAGTTCGGGTTCATGAAGGAGATCCTCGTTGCGCCGATATCGAGGTTTTCCGTCGTGGTCGGCAAGGCGATGAGCGGCATGGTGATCTCGACGATCCAGGCGGTGATCATCCTTGCCTTCTTCCCGTTTCTCGGGCTGGATATAGGCATAGCGCAGGCCGCGGGAATAATATGCGTGTGTGCCGTACTTTCGTTTGCGCTTTCTGCTTTTGGGATCATTCTTGCGTCGGTCTATGAAAACTACGAGAGTTTCAGCGTCATCATGAACTTCATCGTGATGCCGATGTTCTTTCTGTCCGGCGCCATGTACCCCGTGAAGCTCATGCCCGTTACGCTTCGGATGTTTACCAAGATCAATCCCCTGACCTTTGGTGTCGACGCCCTCAAACATCTCATCTTCCCATTCGAACAGGGCCGGATGGGCGCCGATTTTCCCCTCCTTCTGGATCTCGTAATGATCGTCGGCTCTTCGCTGCTTTTTGTTGTCATCGGCGGCAAGGCGTTCGAGAGAAAAGGGTGAGGATGGCTTGCACATCAACCGTCATCAAGCATTGATGGCGGTGTCCCTCCGGCCTGCGGTGAGTGGAAATTTTCTATCTGAGACAGGTAAACTTAACATTCGGATTAAGCTATGAAAAAGGATGTCGTTAGAATTGTTAAGGAGGCGCTCGAATCCCTCGGGGTTTCGCCGCTTCCGGAGATCGAGGCCGAGGTGCCGAGGATCGCGGCCCATGGCGATATCTCGACCCCCGTCGCGATGGGGCTTTCGAGGCAGCTCAGGAAGGCGCCGAAGAAGGTAGCCGAGGAGATCGTAGGCGCGATACGGCAGAAGGAGCTCTTCGAAAAGGTCGAGATCGCAGGTCCCGGGTTTATCAATTTCACCTTTACCAGGGCCTATCTCCATTCTTTGCTTCTGAAGATGCTGTCCGGCGACAGATCAGTGCTCAGGGAGGATGTCGGCCATGGCAGGAGGGTGCTCGTCGAATTCGTGAGCGCAAACCCTACGGGGCCGCTCCATATCGGCCATGCGAGAGGTGCGGCGGTAGGAAACGCGCTATGCAATCTCCTTGAGGAATCGGGCTTCTATGTGGAGCGCGAATATTACATAAATGATGCCGGCCGCCAGGTGCGTCTTCTGGGAATGTCGGTCCATGCGAAATACCAGCAACTGCTCGGCATCGATACGGCGTTTCCGGAGGAAGGGTACCGGGGGCAATACATCGAGGACGAGGCCGCCGCGCTTCTGGCCGAGGAGGGGGAAGGATACAGGAACGTGCCTTTTGCGGACTGCGAGGGAGAAATTTCATCCTGGGCTTACCGCAGGATGATGGATCTCATAAGAAGGGATATCTCGTATTTCAATATACAGGACTTTACGAACTGGGTAAGCGAGAAGTCGCTCTATGATAAAGGCGAGGTGGCACAGGCCATCGCGTATTTGAAAGAGAAGGGCTTCATGTATGAAAAAGACGAAGCGCTCTGGTTCCGGTCCACGGATTTCACCGACGACAAAGACAGGGTGGTGGTGAAGAGCGACGGGCAGTACACGTATTTTGCATCTGACATCGCCTACCATAAGGACAAGCTCGACCGCGGGTTCGATATCATTGTCGACATATGGGGCGCAGACCACCACGGCTATATCCCGAGAATAGAGTCGGTCATGAAGGCGTTCGGCTACGACAGTTCGAAGTTCAGGGTGATCCTTGTGCAGATGGTGAATCTTCTCAAACACGGCACTCCTTTCCAGATGTCGAAAAGGGCCGGGAACTTTGTGACCCTGGGCGAGGTCGTCGACCTTGTCGGCGCCGACACGACGAAGTTCATCTTCCTCACAAGAAAATCCGACAGCCACCTCGACTTCGATATCGACGTAGTCACTGCCCAGTCTTCGGAAAACCCGGTGTACTACGTCCAATATGCAAATGCCAGAATCAACAGCATCTTTGCGAACGCAAGAGAAAAGGGGATCGATATCGACGGCGTCGGAGAGACCGGAATCGCCGCGCTGCAAAACGAAGAGGAGATCGCTCTCATAAAAAGGCTTCTGTCCTGGCCGATAGTACTCGAAGGCGCGGCCCGCTCGTACGAGCCGCACCGCATCACGTTTTACCTTCAGGAACTGGCAGGCGCCTTCCATTCCTATTACCATAAGTACAAGGTGATCACCGATGACAGGGAAACGACCGCGGCGAGGCTTTCACTTTGCAGGGCGATGAAGATCGTACTGGGGGATGCATTGACGATACTCGGCGTGACCGCGCCGGAGAAGATGTGACATTGATCGGCAGAGACAAACCTGTTGACACAAATCGGCCTCTATTGTTTTAATAAGACGCTGTGATCACCGGAACCGACAAAATCTGGATGGACGGAAAGTTTGTCTCGTGGGACAACGCAAAGGTCCATGTCCTTACGCACAGCCTGCACTACGGGTTGGGGGTATTCGAGGGGATTCGCTGCTACAAAACCGCAAAAGGCCCCGCCATCTTCCGTCTGGACGAACATGTGGAGAGGTTTTTCAATTCTGCCCATATCTTTATGATGAAGATTCCCTTCACAAAAAAAGAGATTAGGGACGCTATCATCGAGACGGTGAGAGTGAACAGGGTCAAGGAATGTTACATCCGTCCTCTTGCATACATCGGTTACGGCGCAATGGGGCTGTATCCAAGTGACAACCCCATATGTGTTTCAATAGCAGTGTGGCCCTGGGGCGCGTATCTCGGCGAGGAAGGAATCGAAAAGGGAATCCGGATAAAGGTCTCATCGTTTACCAGACACCATGTGAACGTCGACATGACGCGTGGAAAGGTTGCCGGCTACTACGTGAACTCGCAGCTTGCCAAAAAAGAGGCTATTGCGTGCGGCTATGACGAGGCGGTGATGCTCGACACCGAAGGGTACGTTTCCGAAGGCTCCGGTGAAAATATCTTCATCGTCAGAGACGGTGTGCTCAAGACGACGCCGCTGACCTCGATTCTTGAGGGTATAACAAGAGACAGCATCATCAGGATTGCGAGGGACAACGGGATTCCTGTGAATGAAGAAATATTCACTCGGGACGAACTCTACATAGCCGACGAGGCTTTTCTTACCGGCACTGCCGCTGAAGTCACACCCATCCGGGAGGTTGACGGAAGACATATAGGGAACGGCCAGCGGGGCGCGCTTACGAAAAAACTCCAGTCCATATTTTTCAGGATCGTCAAGGGCAGCGACAGAAAATACGCATCCTGGCTCACAAGAATATGAAGCGACCTTCGTGACACGCCACGAAAAACAAAGGCCGGTCGAAATCGACCGGCCTTTGTGGTTTTAAGGAGTACTGCTTTGTTACTTCTTATGGCATTTCCCGCAATTAGCTGCGTCCTTTACGCTGAAAGCCTTATCGCCGTTATGGCAAGTACCGCACTCCTTGCCCGCTCTCATTGCTTCCATGGTGAGCGTGCCCTTTTTCATCGGGAATATTTTTGTGTGGCAATCGCCGCACTTGAAGCCCTTTTCGGCGTGTATCTTGCCGTCGAAAGTGACTTTGCCCATGCCGCCGTCATCGAATACCACGGTCTTTCCCGGAGGAACAGCAAGAGCGCTGCCCACGAAGAATGCTACCGTAACAACCAGGGTCGAAATTAAAACTGATATCTTCATTTTTTCACCCCCTTTCGTATTGAGAATTTTAAGTCTCCCGAGATAGGAAACAATTTTTGTGCCAGAGATTGCGTCTTCTAAATACTCGGGTCCGGGAGATATACATTCCCGATATGGTAAAAGCCCTGCTTATTTCAGGATAACTGACGGCTTTAGTCCAAACTATAATAGAAATTTTAGGGGCTGTCAAGCAGAAAATTGGCCGCCTGTCGTTGCTTTCTGAAATTATGGCGTGTTAAAATTTCAAAAAATCAGGAGAGTTGCATGCCAGAAAATATCAAGATCGGTTTAACCTTCGATGATGTCCTGTTACTTCCAGCGAAATCCGAAGTACTTCCAAGAGAGGTCAACATTCACACGCAGCTGACGCGAAAAATAAGGTTGAACGTGCCGATTCTGAGCTCGGCGATGGACACTGTGACCGAGGCGCCTATGGCGATCGCCGTTGCGCGCGAGGGGGGCATAGGGATCTTGCATCGCGCGATGTCGCCTGAAAGGCAGGCCCTGGAAGTCGACAAGGTGAAGAAGTCTGAAAGCGGGATGATCATAGACCCCATTACGGTTTCTCCGGATGCGCCGATATCAGAGGCGATGGCCCTGATGGAGAGATATAAGATTTCGGGTGTGCCGGTGACGGTTAACGGCAGGCTTGTCGGCATTCTCACTAACAGGGATTTGCGGTTCGAAACGAAGATCACGAAGAAGGTTTCGGAGGTGATGACGAAGGACCGGCTCGTGACTTCTGGCGTCGGAACCACCCTCGACGAGGCCAAGGGCATACTGAACAAGTATAAGATTGAGAAGCTTCCGATCGTCGACAAGGACTTCAGGCTGAAAGGTCTCATCACGATCAAGGACATCGAAAAAAGAAAGAAATACCCGAATTCCTGCAAGGACAGTCTCGGACGCCTCATGGTGGGCGCAGCTGTGGGCACGGGCGAGGATACGATGCAGAGGGCTGAACTGCTCGTAAATGCAGGGGCCGACGTTATTGTTATCGATACCGCCCATGGCCACTCAAATGCCGTCCTGTCCACGCTCAAGATGATCAAGAAGAAATTCGACGTGGAAGTCATCGCAGGAAATGTGGCGACACCCGAAGGGACTCGCGACCTCATAATGGCCGGAGCTGACGCAGTGAAAATAGGCATAGGTCCGGGCTCCATCTGCACGACCAGAATCGTTGCCGGGGCCGGAGTCCCGCAACTGACCGCCGTTATGGAGTGTTATGGGGTTGCAAAGAAAAGCAGGGTGCCGCTGATCGCAGACGGCGGCATCAAATATTCCGGCGACATCACGAAGGCCCTCGCTGCTGGAGCCAACGCGGTCATGATCGGCAGCCTGTTTGCCGGCACCGACGAATCCCCGGGTGAGACGATCCTCTATCAGGGCCGCAGTTACAAGGTATACAGGGGCATGGGCTCCATCGGCGCTATGGAGCAGGGTGCGAAGGACCGCTACCAGCAGGAAGGGGTCGAATCCCAGAAGCTTGTGCCCGAGGGCGTGGAAGGCAGGGTCCCTAACAAGGGTTCTCTCTCTCAGAGTGTTCATCAGCTGCTGGGAGGACTTCGTTCAGGCATGGGATACTGCGGTGCAAAGAACCTGGCAGAACTGAAGAAGAAGGCGAAGTTTGTGCGCATAACGAACGCCGGATTGAGGGAAAGCCATGTCCACGATGTGATCATCACAAAGGAAGCGCCTAACTACCGGCCGGAGTGGTAGCGGTGGCATATGGCTGAGACGCGGGCACAGTTTATGGAGAGATGATTGAAACGGGAGAGGTGTTTACCGGCTATGCATGAAGAAAAGATTCTGGTCCTCGATTTTGGATCACAGTATACGCAGCTGATTGCGCGCAGGATCAGGGAGGGGAAGGTCTATTCGGAGATTTTTCCGTTCAACGCGCCTCTGGAAAAGATCAGGGAGTTTTGTCCGAAGGGGATTGTGCTTTCCGGCGGCCCATCGAGCGTGTACGAAGAGGGCGCGCCTGCGCCGGACATGGAGATATTCAATCTTGGTGTGCCTGTGCTCGGCATCTGTTACGGCATGCAGCTTATGGCCCACCATCTCGGCGGCAGGGTCGCAAAGGCGGCAAAGAGGGAATACGGCAGGGCGGAATTGATCGTTGACGACAACGCTGACCTGTTGTGGGGCATATCGCAGGATACGAAGGTCTGGATGAGCCACGGCGACAGGATAGAGGCGCTTCCACCTGACTTCTCGCCCATCGCCCATACCGGAAACTCGCCGATTGCTGCAATGGCAAACCCGGGAAAGAAGTTTTTTGCCCTTCAGTTCCATCCGGAAGTGGTGCATACGGAAGAGGGAACTAAGATACTTCAGAACTTCGTTTACAACATCTGTGGATGCGGACCGACCTGGGAGATGTCCTCGTTCATTGAGTGGTCTGTCGCAAACATACGCGCGAGGGTCGGGGACAGAAAGGTGATCTGTGCGCTCAGCGGCGGCGTCGACTCTTCGGTGGTCGCCCTTCTCGTGCACCGGGCCATCGGCGACAAGCTCACCTGCATCTTCGTAGACAACGGTCTTCTCAGGAAGGGAGAGGCTGAAAAGGTGAAGAAGACCTTTGAAGAACACTTCCACATAGGGCTGATGTATGTCGACGCCCGAAAGCGGTTCCTAGAAAAACTGAAGGGAGTAACCGAGCCGGAGAGGAAGAGAAAAATTATCGGTAACGAATTCATTTCGGTTTTCGAGGACGAGGCGAAGAAGATCAAAGGGGCCGAGTTTCTGGCGCAGGGGACGCTTTATCCTGACGTGATCGAGAGCGTTTCCTTCAAGGGCCCTTCTGCCGTGATAAAGAGCCATCACAACGTCGGGGGCCTGCCTGAGGTCATGAGACTGAAACTCGTTGAACCCCTGAGAGAACTCTTCAAGGACGAGGTGAGGGTCCTGGGAGAGGAACTCGGACTTCCCGAGGAGATATGCTGGAGACACCCGTTCCCGGGTCCTGGTCTTGCTATCCGCTGTATCGGTGAGATCACGGAGCGTCGTTTGGACATACTGCGCGAGTCCGATGCCATAGTCCTCGAGGAGATAAGGTCTGCCGGCCTCTATAGAACGATATGGCAGGCATTTGCTGTTATCCTTCCCATAAAGAGCGTTGGCGTAATGGGCGACGAGAGGACTTATGAAAACGTTGTTGCTGTCCGGGCTGTCACGAGCCTCGACGGCATGACCGCTGACTGGGCGCAGATCCCCCATGATGTGCTCGGAAAGATCTCTGGCAGGATCATAAACGAGGTGAAGGGGGTTAACAGGGTCGTATATGACATCACCTCCAAGCCCCCCGGCACTATAGAGTGGGAATAAGGAGAGCTGCCTTCTGTGGATCTGAAAAAATATCTCCGGGAAAAAAGGGAACTCATCGATTCTTTCTTCCATACGTACTTCAGGGAGAGCGGAAGACCTGCAGTGCTTCAGGAGGCGATGCTCTACTCGCTGTTTGCAGGGGGAAAGAGGATCAGACCTGTGCTTGCCCTCGCATCGTATGAGGCCTGCGGGGGAGATGCGACAGACATCGTGCCTTATGCCTCTACACTTGAACTCATACACACCTATTCTCTCATTCATGATGACCTGCCCGCCATGGACAACGACGATCTCAGGAGGGGAAAACCGACGAACCACAAGGTATATGGCGAAGCCATCGCCATACTTGCCGGCGATGCTCTCCTTACCGAGGCGTTCAGGATATTGTCCGATTCGACGCTCGGCAATGGGATGAATGAGTCAAGACTGCTGAGGGCGTCGAAAGAAGTTGCTGAGTCATCCGGGATGAGGGGAATGGTGGCGGGCCAGGTTCAGGACATGCTTTCCGAAAATGCCGAGCCTGACGGCGACACGCTCGAATTCATCCACCGTTGCAAAACGGCTGCGCTTATCTGCGGGTCGGTGAGACTGGGCGCTGTGCTTTACGACGGCGGGGATGATGAGATCGCGGCGATGACCGGTTATGGCGACAACATAGGTCTCGCATTCCAAGTGGTGGACGACATCCTCGACATCGAAGGGGAGACCGAGGAGATCGGCAAGCCGAAAGGCTCCGACGAGAAGAAGAAAAAGATGACCTATCCGCGGCTTTACGGCATCGAAAGGTCCAGGGAGAAGGCCAGGGAACTTGTGGACGACGCGGTCGCCTCTCTTTCCATTTTTGGCGAAAGGGCCGAACCCCTCAGAGAGATCGCGCGGTACCTCATCGAGAGAAAGAGCTGAAGGCCTCTCGGCGCCTTTTGCCCGATATCCTCTGCATCGTTTCGCGCCATTTGGTCGGGCCGGCTCGATGAGAGTTTTTTTTCTTCTTGCAGAAAAAGACGAAAAGTTGAGCTATAATATCCGAATGAAGTACCAAGAGAGAGCGGCAGAGTGATTTGCCATGTATATTGAGCGAATAAAATCTCCTGAAGACCTGAAACTCCTCAAACCTGAAGAACTTAAACTGCTTGCCGGTGAACTGCGGCATCTCATTATCGAGAGGGTTTCGATAAACGGAGGACATCTGGCCTCGAACCTCGGTGCGGTCGAACTGACAGTCGCCCTCCACTGTGTCTTCGATTCATCCGTGGACAGGATAATCTGGGATGTCGGACATCAGTCTTACAGCCACAAAGTGCTTACGGGACGTCTTGAACAGTTTGCCACCATCAGGAAGGACAACGGCATCTCCGGATTTCCGAAGATAGAAGAGAGCGCTCACGACGCCTTCGGTACGGGCCATAGTTCTACCTCGATCTCGGCAGCCCTCGGCATCATTGAGGGGCGGGACAGGAAAAAGGAGAGCTTCAAGGTGATCGCCGTTATAGGCGATGGCGCAATGACCGGCGGCCTTGCCTTTGAGGGGCTCAATAATGCCGGCCACCTCAAAAAAGACCTCATCGTCGTCCTGAACGACAACGAGATGTCCATTTCCAGGAATGTCGGCGCACTTTCAGCGTATATGAACAGGATCCTTACGGGAGAATTCTACCGGAGGTTCAGGAAGGAGACAAGGGCGTTTCTGGAAGGCATTCCGAGAATAGGCGGACAGTTCGCAAAGATGGCTCAGAAGGCCGAGGAGACGCTGAAGGGACTCATCCTTCCGGGAATGCTCTTCGAAGAGCTCGGATTCGACTATGTCGGTCCCATCGATGGGCATGACATCGGCCTCCTTACGGAGACCTTCGGGAGGATAAAGAATGCGCAGAACCCGACCCTGATTCACGTGATAACAAAGAAAGGGAAGGGATATGAATTTTCCGAGAAAAATCCCTGCGGATTTCATGGTGTCGGTCCCTTTGAATTAGAAACGGGCTCCCAGACGAAGACCAAGGACGGCATTTCGTACAGTGCCGCTTTCGGAAAGATCCTCACCGACCTTGCTGCAGCTGACGGCAGGATTGTTGCGGTATCGGCGGCGATGAAGGAAGGAACGGGTCTCGAGCGCTTCGCACAGAAGTATCCTGACAGGTTTTACGATGTCGGCATTGCCGAGCCTCATGCCGTCACCTTTGCCGCGGGTATGGCGACGAGGGGGATAAGGCCGGTCGTGGCGATTTACTCGACCTTCCTGCAGCGGGCATACGATCAGATTATCCATGACGTCTGTCTCCAGAACCTGCCGGTGATTTTCGCGATCGACAGGGCCGGCATTGTCGGCGAGGACGGGCCGACTCATCACGGTCTCTTCGATATCTCATTCCTCCGGAATGTCCCTAACCTGACTATCATGGCTCCGAAGGACGGCAGGGAGATGCGGATGATGTTTGAGCTCGCGCTTGAGCATAACGGACCTTGCGCTATCCGATACCCCAGGGGAACGGTGCCGGAGAAGGAACTTCCATGTCCCGGGATATACCATGGGACCGGCGAACTTCTGAGGGACGGAACGGACGTTGCCCTTGTTGCCGTCGGCACATGCGTCCTGGCGGCCATGAAGGCGGCGGAAAAGCTTGAAAGCGCGGGCGTGAGCGCGTTGGTGGTGAACGCCAGGTTCATCAAGCCGCTTGATAAGGAGTTGCTCGTTTCCGTCGCCGAACGGGTATCGAAGATCGTTACGATCGAGGAGAACGTGCTTGATGGCGGGTTCGGAAGCGCCGTGATCGAGTGCCTCCATGACGCTGAGCTGAACGTGAAGGTGAAGAGACTCGGCATACCGGACACGTTTGTCGAGCAGGGCGGCGTCGAAAGGCTCAAGGCGAAGTACGGGATCGATGAAGAGGGGATATTCCTTTCCGCGCTTTCATTCGTGAGAGAGCATACATTCAGCAATTAGCCTTTCACCGCGCATGCCTGGTGGTCAAAGATGACCAGCAGCGGCGGCGATTCAATCAGCTCCGTTTCCTTGTTGGGAGGACTGCGCGCAGCCTCCAGCTATGGCCATTTTTCATCACTTTCGACTCCATACTTTTTGGGCAGCGGTAAGGTAAAATAACGAAGAATGAAAGCCAAAGACCGCCTTGATAAAATCATCGTTGAAAGGGGACTCGTCAAGAGCAGGGAAAGGGCGAGGGCGCTCATCATGGAGGGGAAGGTGACTGTCAACGGCGAGAAGGCCGAGAAGGCCGGAAGCCTGGTGACCCTGGATGCGGAAGTTCAGATAAGGGGAGAGATTCCTTATGTAAGCAGGGGAGGGCTGAAACTCGAGGCCGCGCTTGATTTCTTCAAGGTGGATCCCGGGGGAAAGGTCGTCATGGACATAGGGTGCTCAACCGGGGGGTTCACCGATTGCGTACTGAAAAGAGGGGCAAAGAAGGTGTATGCTATCGATGTCGGTTATGGCCAGTTTGACTGGTCTCTCAGAAAGGACGAGAGGATCATTCTTCTGGAAAAGACGAATATCCGTTATCTCGGGAGGGAGCAGGTCCCCGACCCCATCGAACTCGCCGTGATCGACGTGTCCTTTATTTCGCTGCTGAATGTTCTGCCGAAGGTCCATGAACTGCTGGCCGTCGGAGGGGAGGTGGTCACACTGGTAAAACCCCAGTTCGAGGTAGGGAAGGGCCTTGTGGGCAAGGGCGGCATCGTCAGGGACGAGTCGATGCGCCTCGCTGCAGTGGAACACGTGAAGGAAGGCGCTGTTGCGAGCGGATTTGAAGCAAGAGGCCTCTTTGAGTCGCCCGTGAGGGGACAAAAGGGAAACATAGAATATTTTCTCTATCTTGGGAGGAAGTGATGGAAGAGGACCTGAAACTGCTGCCCCTTGATCATTCTGTCGCATCCGGCGAGGTAATCGAGGTGCTGATCGAGGATCCTTCGGAGCCCGAGATCTATAAGGAAATCGCCGTTGCCAATACGCACCGTCCCGAGATCCTTAGACTGCTGCTTGAACATGACAACACGCCCGGGGAGGTCAGGAATTTCATTATCGAGAGGCTTTCCGTTCCCGTTATCCAGCAGCGGAAGGCAGCCCGTCCGATGGAGACAAGGAAGGAGAGCCTTACTCAGAGAATCCAGAAACTGAATGTCTCAGCGAGGATCCAGCTTGCCCTTAAGGGAGGCCGCGAAATACGGGGCATTCTCGCAAGGGACTCCAACAAGGAAGTTGTGATGAGCATCCTGGAAAACGGCAAGATTACGGAATCAGAGGTAGAGATGATGGCAAAGTCACGACAGTCTTTCGAAGACGCCATCAGAAAGATCGCGAGAAACAAGGAGTGGATGAAAAAGTATTCCGTTGTCTTCGCTCTCGTCACAAATCCCAAGACGCCGCCAGGGATTTCGATATCCCATGTCATGGACCTCAAGGTAAAAGACCTTGTGATACTCGAGAAGAACAAGAATGTTGCCGAGGCTGTGAGAAGCGCTGCCAAAAAGCTGCTTCAGGCGAGAAGGCCCCGGTGACTGCAGTCGCATAACCGATCACGTAAATGCGGCGTCGCGCGTGTTCAGTAGTGGCGATACGTGAAATGTTCGTTAAATTTGTCGTTGGCCTCTGCAAAGGCATCCACTATTGTCGGTTCGAACTGTCTGCCGGCATTTGCGATCAATTCTTTCATCGCCCCTGCGTGGTTCGATGCGGAACGGTAAGGTCTGTCTGAAAGGATGGCATCGTAGGTGTCTGCAACGGAGATTATCCTGGCAAACAGCGGGATTGCGTCGCCGGACAGACCGTCTGGATAACCCGATCCGTCATAGCTTTCATGGTGGTGAAGAATCGCCGGCAGGATGCCTTCGAATTGGGGCAGACTTCGCGACAGCGGGGTGAGTATCGCCACCCCTTTGCGCGGATGGTTCCTGACGATGGCTATCTCATCGCGGGTGAGCGGGCCGGGTTTGCCGAGGATGAAGTCGCTCGTTCCGATCTTGCCTATGTCGTGGAGCATTGCCGCGACCTTCAGTTTATCACTGTCCTCCTTGCCGAGATCCAGCGCAGCGGCGATGAGGCGCGAGTAGTGCATGACTCGCATGCCGTGTGCGTACGTGGCGGGATCTCTCATTTCCATTGCCTGCGTCAGGGAAGAAAGCACCGGGAATGAGATGTTACGCAACTGATCCTGCTTCTGTCTAAGCTCTTCTTCAATCAGCTGGAACAACTCCTTCCTCTGCCTGCGGAGTTCCATCTTCTTGCTTACATAGTCGATGCTCTTGACAAGATCGTTAACGAAGAACGGCTTGCTGATGAAGTCTGATGCGCCATATTTGAGTGCTTCGACCGCCAGATCGGTACTGCCGTTGCCCGTGATGATCACGTAGTGCTGGTCCGGGCAGACGGCCGACAGGCGGGGAAGAAGTTCAAGCCCCCTGTCGGCGCCGAGGAACTGGTCGATAAAAACGATATCGAATCTTTCGGAGCATGCCGAGGCGAGCGCCTCATCGGAGGTGGCGGCGGTCTGCACATGATAGCCAAGGTCGCGCAGGAGGGGGGCAAACGAGTCGAGTATCCTTTTTTCATCATCGACAAGCAAAATCCTGAGATCTTCCATCCTGGGTACCTCGTACGATGTAATTTGTCCTGCTATTCAGCGGCCGGCAAAATGCTTCGCATCACGGCCTTGATCCGTGCCAAACTGAAGGGTTTGGCAAGGGAGTGCAGCGCACCGGCTCCCAGCGCGGCTGCGAACTCCGAGCTCCCTGCATTTCCGGAAATGGCAATTGCGGGCAGGTCCGGATTTATCTTTCTTATTATCTTCATGGCGTTGATGCCGTCCAGTTTCGGCATCCTTATATCGAGGATTGCCATGGCATAGCCCTGAGGATTGCCGAGGACACTGAGCACTGCCTCGACGCCGTCTGCGACAAGGTGGACGCTATATCCATCGTCTTCAAGTTCACTCTTCAAGACGAGCCCGAAATTTCTGTCGTCCTCTGCCAGAAGTATTTCCCGCATGATCTCCTGTCTGTTAAGTATCCGTTTGCGCCCTCTGTCCGGAGAAAAAGCAAACAGAATGCCAACTCAGTAATAACTGGATTATCAGCATATGTCGGAGAAAGTACCTCCATCGAGGCGGAATTATGTCCGCATTGTCGGGAAGTCTGCCCGATCATACATTCATGCGGGTGTATCGACCGGAAATGTTATCCGGAAAGTGGTGCCGACCTTGAGCCTCGAAAAGACCTTGATTTCGCCATTGTGATTGAGAACAATCTTCCTGGCGATTGAAAGGCCAAGGCCAGTTCCGCCCCTGTTCGATTTAGTGGTAAAGAACGGGTCGAAGACCCTGTTGATGTCACCTGCTGAGATGCCTTCGCCGGTATCACTGATTTCTATCAATACGCCCTCGGGTCCTGCGTTCGTCCGTAATGAAAGCGTCCCTTTTTCGTTCATCGCGTCCAGTGCATTTGTGATTACGGCCATGAAGATCTGGCGGAGTTCCCCGTCAGATCCCTTGACAGGGGGTAGGCCGTCGAGGAGGTCTTTTTTCACCGTGACCTCCGGGAGCCTCCCCTGAAACCCGATAATCTCGAGCGCCTTCTCGATGGCGGAATTGACATCGACGTCCCTCTTTTCATATGCAGACTTTCTGATGACGGAAAGCATGCCTGACGTGATGCTCTTGCACCTCGAAATCTCCTCCACGATGATCCCAAGATAGTTCTCGAACAACTGCCGGTCATACCGTTCTTTCCTGACTCTGTTGAGGAGCCCTTCGGTACAACCTGCAATAGCGGCCAGGGGGTTGTTGATCTCATGGGCTATGCCGGCAGCCATCTGACCGAGAGACGCCAGCCTCTCGGCCATGATCAGCCGCATTTCGTTGTTCTTCTCCTCTGTAATATCCCTTGCGATGTGGACACTGCCGACAATCTTACCGTCCGGCGAACGATAGGGAAATGTAGATATGCGAAAGATATTGCCCGCGTTCCCTTCCGAGACTTCCTCTGTCACAGCGCGGTTTTCTCTCATTGCCACCTCGTGTGGGCATCCGGGGATCGCTGAGTCCGCTCTGTGGAAGAAATCATGGCACTTCCTGTTGATGAGTTCTCCGGGCTCAAGGCCGAAATGCGCGGCAAATGCCCGGTTTGCCTTTATGATGTTGAAGTCACGGTCGTGAATTGAGATGAGATCGGTGATGCTGTCGAAAGTGTCCTGCCATTGTTTCTGGGAGTAGGAAACCATGTCCAGCACATCCCGCAGCCTACCGATCAGCCTCTCTCTGTCCTCCTCGGCGCGCTTGTGCAGGATTATGCCGGCGAGGGCGGCGGCGATGGCTCCGAAATAATCCATCTCCACGTTCGAAAGACGGGTGCCTTCATCCAGGTAGAGATTCAAAACCCCGATCGCTTTGTCGATATACATGATGGGAACGCAGTAATGGCCGTGGGGGCCCGCATTTTCATTGCAGATCTCGTGCCGGTGGTCCATGTGGTCCATGAATTGCACGGTCTTCTGCGCCGCCGCCCTGCCGCATATGCATTCGCCGAGGCGAACACGGGCGCACGCCAGAAGAAGCTCTTCGGGCAGGTTCTTCTGGGCCTTCATTACCAGTATGTCCGGCTCGTCTTCAATGAGGCTGATGCTGCCCATCAGTCGTACAGAAAGCCAGTCCAGTGAAAGGACATGCTCGATGGCGCGCTGAAGGATATCAGTCAGTGCGATCTCCTCCTGGGCGTCTTTCAAAATGGAGTTTATAACGGACTGCATGTCAAAATTGCGTTTTATGATCTTCTCCGCGTTCTTTCGTTCACTGATGTCGCGTGCTACAAGGATCGCACCGCGGAAGTTCGCATCGGTGTATGTGTAAGGGAATGTGGATATTTCAAAGGTCCGTCCGGTCATGTCGGTGACTTCGGCGGTCATCGGACGGTTTTGCGTTATCGTTGCATTGAAAGGATAGGCTGCCGGCACAGATTGTGTCCCGTAGAAGAAATCAAGGCAATTTCTGGTCCTCCACTCCTCTGAAGAAGCTCCGAGGTATTCGGTGAACGTACGGTTTGCTCTTACGATCTTGAAGCCGCCGTCCACAATGGCAATCAGTTCGGTGATGCTGTCGAACGTACGCTGCCATTCGAGGTAGGAGCGTGAAACCTGTTTGAAAAGGAGGTTCTTTTCCCTTTCGCGGCTATGGATTGCTTCGGCCATTTCATTGAAACCGTCTACGAGCTTTGCGATTTCGTCCGCTCCGCCGCTGTCGATCCTTACGCTGTAGTCGCCCTCCCTGAGACTGCCGATCTTCTCTGTAACAGAGGTGAGTCGATTAATGATGCTGCTGGAAAGGAGAAAAATGACGAGCCCGATCAGTCCGAGCGATGGGATGAATATGACGGCCTCCCTCACGATGTGCTTGCGGGCATACCGCTCGAACCCGGTCGTCGAAAGATCGATGATAAAGATCCCGTTGTTCCTGAGCGAGGGGTCATGGCACATGTGGCATTCAGTCTTGTTCCTGACGGGCTGTACCCACGTGAAGATATTCTCCCGTTTCAGCAGGAGCCCCCGGTCTCTTTTCTGGTGGCAGCCGCTGCACCCGGGGGCTTCTTCCGTGACCCTCGCATTAATGTCCTGTCTGTCAGTCGAGGCCTTGATGATGCCGTCCCTGTTAAAAAGCCGTATTCTCCGGATTGGCCTTACAGTCCTGAGACGGTCCAGAACGCTGTCGAGAGCGCGGGTATCTCTGGTAAGCATATAATTGTCGAGACTTTGTTCGAGGAGAGATCCTATAGTGCCGCCCAGGGATTCGAGCCTCTCGCGCTCCTCCGACATTCCGGAATAATAGTAAAGAAAGGTCGACAGCAGCCCGAGAATAAGAACGAGAGAAGTGATCGAGAGCGTGAATTTCCTGCCGATCTTCATGACTTCCGGGAGTAACCCGCCAGTTTGCGGTAAAGCGTCTTGGGATCGATGCCGAGGATTTTCGCTGCCTTCCCCCTTTGTCCATCCGCCTCGTTGAGGATCTTGAGAATATGATTCTTCTCGACGTCCTGCAGCGTGTTGCCCGGCTGCGCGGGCCTCTGGTTCAGATCTGCCGGGAGATCTTCCGGTCCGATGGCGTCATTGCGTGAAAGCAGCAGGGCACGTTGCACCACATTCTTCAGTTCCCTCACATTGCCCGGCCATGAGTAACCGGTGAGAATGCGCAGGGCCTCTTTGCCGAACGTCTTTTGCCCCGGTGAGGACGCGGTGTTGGTGAAATGTTCAACCAGAAGTGCAATATCGTCCTTTCTCTCACGAAGAGGGGGAATCGTGAGCGTAAGGGCGCTCATGCGGTAATAGAGATCGTGTCTGAATCTTCCATCCTCCGCCTCCGCCTTGATGTCCTTGTTGGTAGCAAAGAGGAATTTTACGTCGACATTGATTTCTCTGGTGCCTCCCACCCTGAAAAAAGACTTGGTGTCGATTACCCTGAGCAACTTCACCTGAAGGCGCAGCGACATTTCTGCTATCTCGTCGAAAAAGAGGGTGCCCCTGGAAGCTATTTCAAGCAGACCCGGTTTTCGCGCATACGCCCCTGTAAAGGAGCCCTTCTCGTGACCGAAAAGCTCGCTTTCGAGCATATTTTCCGGAATGGCCCCACAGTTGATGGGAATAAATGGGCCTCCGGCACGCTCAGACATATCGTGAAGCGCATATGCGACGAGTTCCTTGCCGACCCCGCTCTCGCCGGATATGAGCACCGGAAGATCCGACATTGCCATCTTCATTACAGTGTCCAGCAGGTCGCGCATGACCGGGCTGGCCGTCACGATCTTTCTTCGGGCCGACTGCCTCAGTATCTGGGTCCTGAGGGCGAGATTTTCTCTGCGCAGCCTCTTTTTTTCATATGCCTTGAGAAGGAGCGCATTCAGCTCTTCCAGCGAACAGGGCTTTATAACATAGTCGTAGGCACCGAGCTTCATCGCCTCGACAGCGGTGGGCACGGTGGCATTTCCGGTGAGAATGATGACCTCGGGAGGGATGTCGAAAGTCCGGAGTTTCCTCAGGACGTCTATGCCCCCCAGGCCGGGCATGGTGAGATCCAGGACAATAGCGTCGTATTCATCTTCTTCGAGGAGTGACAGGGCCTGAACGCCGTTTTCCGCTTCCGCGACCTCATGGCCTTCTTCGGCGAGTTCGGTCAACAGAACCCTTCTGAGATTTTTCTCGTCGTCTGCAACTAATATCTTCATCCGGCTAAATACCCCGGGCCGCGGCGTCTTATTTTAGCATAATCCTTCCCGCGGATTCACGCCGCTCATCTTATGACATGTGTTGCTGAAGAAAGGAGGTCGGGGGGTATCCTGAATCCCAGAGAAGAGGCCTCTTTGAGGTTGACGACGACGTCTATTTTCTTTGGCTGAAGCACGGGGAGGGAAGAGGGCCTTGCCCCCCTGAGGACCTTTGCCGTCATCAGGGCAGCTGTGGAGCCCTGTTCAGCGGGGTTTGCTTCGATCGTGAGGATCGGCCCGGTGCCATCGCCGCTTCCAAGGGTAGCAGCAGTGGCTATTCGAGCCCTCCGCGCTATGCCCACTATGTTGTTGATGAAGTACATTGCTGAGCAACTCGTGGTCACGAGGAGCGCATCTACACGTCCTATGCGCGCCGTATCCTCGGGACGCGCTATATTGAACCGTACAGACCGGAACCCGTACGTGCGTTCCATCTGCCGCACCTCATTTGCCTCCGCTACGGTGTCCTTTTCGGCCTGGTTGTAAAGCACTCCGAGCGTGGAAAAGTTTGAAATGCTCTTCAGGTTCCTCACAAGGCTGCTAAGGGGAATCGTCGAACTTATTCCTGTGACGTTTTTTCTTGCAGATATGCCCACCGCATGGGGATCGAAGACCGCCGCGAAAATAATAGGAATATCGGACGTTTCGCTCATTGCCGTCAGCGTGGCGGGGGCCCCATAAGAGACGATGATATCGGACCCGATGGCGATGAGTTTTCTGGCTGCGTTCGTCCAGGACATCGGCTCCGGAGTCGGACTCTGCATGACAACGGTCACGCGACCCGGGCCGAACCCCTCGGAGGCAAGGGTTTGCGTGAATGCCTTATGCACCTCACGGTAATAGGGGATGTCTCCCGTCATGATTACGCCGACCATCTTTTCGGCTGCAAAGGCCTGACCGCAGGTGACAACGGAGAATAGGAGAAGCACAGCGAGCACTGCGCATCTGCTTAGGGTTGCCGGTCTTTTCATCCGCCTTTCCTTACCATGTCTTAGAGAGTGTCAGAAGCACGATGTGCGCCCTGCCGTCCTGTACATCGTCCCACGGGTTATCAAGCACATCGTTGAAATCGGCATAGCGGTACTGGATGCCGGCGGAGAACCCCTTTCTGAAACGGTATGTCCCCGAAAGAGAAAAATCAGTTTCCCTTGTCCTTAGCGCTGACAGTCCTGCCACCGGAACCGGCTGTGGAAGGGTAGGGTCCGTAAGAGAAAAGGCTCCGCTGCTGAGTGTGTAGCTCACTGCGGCGGCAAGATTGACCCGATCGTTGGGAATATAGTTTATTGTCAGCCCATAACTGTGGGCAAGGTCGGTATCGGGGACAAAGGGTTCGAGGACATCACCGGAGGGACTGCCAATTACGAGGTCCTGGCGAATCTTGTCATGGATATAGGTGTAGCTTGCCGTAAGCGAAACCTTCTCGCCGACGAGATAGGTGACGGCGCCCATGATGCGGTCTCTCAGGACGTCGCGGTTTCTTGCCTCCGGTGCTTCTTCAGTGTTGAGGTCGTCTCTTTTTTCTTTGGCGATGCTGTAGGTCACAAAGGTTATTATCCTCTGAAGCGGCGTCCAGGAAATCGTGACATGCCCCTCGTCCGAGTGGTCCGGTTCGGTGTTGTAGGCAGGGTCGTTTGTTTCTTTGTGCGCATATCCGGCCTTCAGGTTCAGGTTTCTCATGATCCTCATGTCAGCCGACAGTGAGGCGGTGTTGTGCTCGGTTCTCGCAGGGATGTGCCAGATGGAACCGTCAGACAGAAGTATGTCGTTGTTCTCCCTCCTGATCCGGTCATAGTCATATTCCGCCCGGAGCGTGAGCCCTGAGAAAGGACGGTATCTGACGGTTGCCGAGGCCGTATCTGAAATCGATGAGATGGACGGCATGACCAGGAACGTAGACACCTCTGCCGGGTTGGAAAGGTTCGTCACCGTGACCGAGGGTGGATTGTCGATGTCCGCCTCTTTATGGCGGTATCTCGCAAAGACCGCAAGATTGGTGGCAGCGGTCCAGGTCACCTCCCCGGCGCCGATGAAATAATCGGCCTTCGCCCCGCTGTCGTTGTTTTCGCGGTCGATCTTTGTGAATGTAGCCGACGCAACGATCCTGCCTGTATAAGAAGTGTGGATCCTGACGGTGTTCGACGATCCCTCGAGGTCGGGAACAAGATTGTGCGGAAAGATGCCTGAATCTCTTATAGTTGTACCGGTGCTATCTATCGCTGCACTAAAAAAGTCGTAAAGTACATGATTGCCGCCCGGATCGAACCTCTTTTCACCGTGAGAAACCTCCACTTCGAGCGGTCCGAGATGGGTGTTTGTGGCTACAGTGAGTTCCTTTGTCTCCCAGTCGACGTCTCTGGATTCCGAAGTCCGGACGATGCCGCTGTTGCCGGCAACGGTGCGAAATGAGCCTGCTCCATCCAGAAACCTCTGCTGCATGGTACCGTCTCTGTCGATTATACTGCCATCAAGATACACATGGAACGGATAATTCGGGGTCTTGAACCTTAGCGAAACGGAGGTCATACCCCACGTGACACCGTATTTTACTCCTGCGTCCTTTACATCGACAGTTGGCAGAGTTGTCGGGACCGGCCCGACAGGCTGCCCCACAAGCAGGATATTGTCAAGGTTATGGAAGAGGGTCCTGTTTATTCCCCTGAAAAGTACTATGTCCTCGTAAGCATAGCCTATATCGCCGAAATAGTCCTTCTTGTTCCTGAAATCGATATCGAGATGCAGCCGGTGGGGAAATGAAAAGATCCTCAACTCGCCGCCGAGCAAGACGGAGTCGTGCAGATACTCATATTCATCCGCCCTTGTAGAGCCGCTGAGGCTTACGAACCGGTACCCGCCGAAGATCATTCCTGTAGGGGCAATGACTGGGTACTGATAGGCCCTCTCCTGGGGAACCTCTTCCTCGGGTGCGCCTTCCTGGTCGGCGTCGGGCAGCGGCTGGTCTTGCGCATACGCCCTGCCGCCGAAGATCACGATAAGCAGGAGCAGAACAGAAAGTGTATTTCTCATCGCCCCCCCCTATTGTGTAAACCTTCCGCGGCCGCTTGCGGAAGGAAGGTCTGTTCCGTGGATCTGTGAATGGCAATCGGTGCACCTCGTGTAAAAGGTCATTGTCTGTGTGGCAGTGGTCCCCACACTGTGGCCCGTATGGCACTGCAGGCAGAGGAAGGGCACCGATACTGTCAACAGGTTATTGTTTATCGAGCCATGAGGTCTGTGGCATGTGCGGCAGTCCTCCATATTCTCTGCGTGCTCGAAAATGAAGGGTCCTTCTTTTTCTGCATGGCACTGTGTACAAGTCTCCTTTACCGTGGGTTTTCTTAACAGCATGTCGTTGATCGTGCCGTGCGGGTCATGACAGTCTGTGCAGAAGATGCGCTGCTCCGGCACCGGGTGATGGCTGGGCAATGAGAATTCGGCCTGCTCCTGCATATGGCATTTTTCGCACATCTTTGCTGTGTCCCTCGGCTTTACCTTCAGATCCGGACCTGCGTGGACCTTATGACAATCCGAACAGGATACGTCGCTGATCGCGTGCGCCCCTGCGTTCCAGTTATGGAGATTGAACGTTGCGTTGCCGGTATGACATTTGAGGCAGATGAGCGATTTCGCCTGAGCAGGGAGGTTATTTATGTCGATCAGGGTCTTAAAGTCGCAGGCCGTCCGAATCCCCTTCTTTGCGTCCTCTGCCACCTTTTCAGGTGTGAGCCCTTCAATAGCGAGACTTCCGGGGCCGTGGCAGGATTCGCAGTCAACCAGAGGTAGCCCGGACTTAGCGGAAAGCTGAACCCCCATGGTACTGGCGTCGAAGTCGCGCTTGATCGTGTCATGGTAGTGGCACGAGGCCAGACAGGTGCGGGTGCCCACGTAGTTTGCGTCGAGCCTGCCGGCGATCATCCGCTCATACTCCCTGATCGGTATGATAGGCTTGGAAGTTTTTAGTGTTTCGCAGCCCGTAATCAGAAGAAAAGAGAAGGCTATGACGGACAATAAAACCCTGAACGTTTCCATACTCCCTCCCGTTAAGTGTGTAAAAATAATAAAAATTAATGCGGCCAATGTCAATAAGGGATTGGCGTAAGACAAGGCACAGGATATATCTGTGTTAGAATAGGAACTAGAGATGTTGTTTCGGCGGGTGATGGAATGAACGAGGATCCTGTAACAGGACAGGGGCTTGGTACAAAAGAGCGGCTCAAGACCATGAAGCCGTCCCTCTATAAGGTGTTTCTTCTGAACGATGATTACACAACGATGGATTTTGTCGTTTTCGTGCTCGAGAAGATCTTTCACAAGGCCCCCACAGAGGCAGTAAAGATAATGCTGAACGTACATAAGAAGGGCATCGGGCTTGCCGGCGTCTATACAAAGGAGATTGCCGAGACAAAGATTGCCGAAGTGCATGAACGCGCACGGGGAAGTGAGTTCCCCCTGAGATGCATAATGGAGAAGGAATGATCAACAAGGAATTCGAGCTCAGCATCGAGGCGATCATCAGGGACGCCAGGGAGAGGAACCATGAGTATCTTACTGTGGAACACATCCTCTTTGCCGTGCTTCACGATGATCTTGGAGCCGATATCATCATGGGCTGCGGAGGGGACATAGAGAACCTCAAGTCGGCACTGGAGGATTTTTTTGCGGAGAAGGTGCCTCTTGCGGCAGATGTATCTGACAGTTATCCCCGGCCGACTGTCGCATTCCAGAAGGTTTTTCAGCGGGCCTTGCTCCATACTCAGTCGGCGGAAAAGGAAGAGGCCGATGCGGGAGATATCCTTGCAGCCATATTCCTGGAAGAGGACTCGCATGCCCGCTATCTGCTTGAGTCTCAGGGGATAGGAAGGCTCGACGTGCTTGAGTATATCTCGCACGGCGCGGGCCGGGAACAGGATGAATTTGGCGGTGAGGCGGAAGAGGACGAGCACGATGCGCAGCCCCACGACCGGGAAACCCCTTCTCAGAGGGACCCTCTCGGAAGCTTTACCGTTAACCTGACGCAAAAGGCCAAAGCGGGCGACATCGATCCGCTGGTGGGCAGGGAAGGTGAACTTAAGAGGACGCTGCAGGTCCTGAGCAGGCGGAGGAAGAACAACGTAATTCTTGTCGGTGAGCCCGGAGTAGGCAAGACGGCCATAGTGGAAGGTCTTGCCCTCAAGGTGCATCAGGGCGAAGTGCCCGGACCGCTGAAGAATACCCAGATTTTCTCGCTTGACATGGGTGCCATACTTGCAGGCACCAAGTACCGGGGAGACTTTGAGGCAAGACTGAAGTCCACCATCGGCAGTCTCGAAAAGATCCCGGGGGCGATCCTCTTTATCGATGAGATCCATACAGTCGTGGGCGCCGGGGCGACAAGCGGGGGCTCGATGGATGCCTCGAATATACTGAAGCCTGTTTTGAACTCGGGAAGGCTGAGGTGTATAGGCGCAAGCACCTACGAAGAGTACAAGAACCATTTTGACAAGGACCGCGCGCTTTCCCGGCGTTTCCAGAAGATAGAGATACGGGAGCCCGGCATTTCTGAGACGATAGACATTCTCAGAGGCCTGAAGTCCTATTATGAGGAATTCCACCGCGTAAGGTTCAGTGAGGGGGCGCTGAAAGCTGCGGCTGAACTCTCTGCCAAGTACATAAACGACAAGTATCTGCCGGATAAGGCGATTGATGTGATCGATGAAGCCGGCGCCGTGCTGAGGCTTTCGGAGGGGTATCGGCCGGGAAAGAATATTGTCCGCGTCAGGGATATAGAACAGATCGTTTCGAAGGCTGCCAAGATACCTCCGAGAACGGTATCGACCTCTGACATGGACAAGCTCAGGGGGCTTGAATCAGAGCTCAAGAGGATCGTGTTCGGGCAGGACGATGCGATCCATTCGCTGTGTTCCGCCATAAAGAGATCCCGGGCTGGCCTTGGGTCTCCCCAGAGTCCCATCGGGTCTTTCCTCTTTGCAGGGCCGACCGGCGTCGGGAAGACCGAGGTTTCGCGTCAGCTTGCCGTAGTTCTCGGGGTGGCATTTCTGCGCTTCGATATGAGTGAATATATGGAAAAACATACCGTTGCCCGTCTCATAGGCGCTCCGCCGGGGTATGTCGGCTTCGAACAGGGCGGTCTTCTCACCGATGCTGTTCGGAAACATCCATACTGCGTCCTTCTGCTCGATGAGATCGAGAAGGCACATCCGGATATCTTCAGCATACTGCTTCAGGTGATGGACTATGCAACCCTTACCGACAACAACGGAAAGAAGGCTGACTTCCGGAACGTAATCCTCATCATGACGTCCAACGCCGGCGCAAAGGAGATGACAAAGAGCGTCATAGGATTCGGTGACAGGGGCAGCGACTCGTCGGCGACGAGCAGGGACGCTATAGGAAAGCTCTTCAGCCCTGAATTCAGGAACAGGCTTGACTCTGTAATCACCTTCTCCTCTCTGACACCGGTCATCATGACGCGGGTGGTAGGAAAATTCGTCTCTGAGGTCCGTTCCCAGCTCGCACAGAAGAAGGTGACGCTCGTTCTTTCCGATGGCGCGCTCGACTGGCTCGCATCGAAGGGATACGATCCGCTTTTCGGGGCAAGGCCTTTGGGGAGGGTCATCCAGACGGAGATAAAGGACGTGTTGTCCGACGAAGTGCTCTTCGGGCGCCTGAAGAGGGGAGGGCTGGTTACTGTCGATGTCAAAAACGACCGGCTGGTTTTCACTTATTCCCGGAGCAGGGTGAAAGAGGGCATGAGGGATGCTTGAATCGGAAATAACCCTCCCAGGTTCTTTTTCATTCCTCATGTTTTACCCGCTTTCATTCTGATAATAGCTGTCATGGTGTTCGAACTTACCGGAAAGAGGGTGTTTCCTCCTCCTGAACTGGCTGAAGGCGACGGGCTTCTTGCAGTCGGGGGCGACCTTGCAAGAGACCGACTGCTGCTGGCCTACTCAATGGGGATTTTCCCCTGGTATTCCGAGGATTCCCCGATCATGTGGTGGTCTCCCGACCCCAGGCTCGTTTTGTTCCCCGAGGAATTCAGGCTATCGAGGAGCCTGCGGCAGACGATCAGGAAGGCAACGTATTCCGTTACCTTCGATACAGCCTTCAGGGATGTTATCGGGCATTGCGCTGAAGTCCGGCGCAGCGGCGGCGAAGGAACATGGATAACCCGGGAGATGACGGAGGCTTACTGTGATCTCCATGAGGCTGGCTTTGCCCATTCCGTCGAAAGTTGGAATAACGGCGAGCTTGCAGGGGGACTCTACGGCGTCGCCCTAGGCCGGGTCTTCTTTGGAGAGTCGATGTTTACCCTGAAGAGGGACGCATCGAAAGTGGCCATGGAAGCTCTTGTGAGGAGACTCAGCAAATCAGGTTTTCTGATGATAGACTGTCAGATGACGACACGACATCTCGTCAGCCTCGGCGCAAGGGAGATTCCCCGTTCCGGCTTCGTGAGAATGCTGGAAGAGACGCTCGAAAATCCATTTCCTCCCGGAAGATGGTAGTTCTTTTGTGCTTCTGAAACCGCCGTTACTCAGGACCTCATCTCTTTTCTACTTCGGCGCATATCGTTCTAAAGATGTCTTCAACGGAACCGGTGCCCTTTACCGACCTGAGGATTCCTTTCTTTTTGTAATACTCCACGAGAGGGAATTTTTGCGATTCGTAAATATCAAGTCTCGTCCGGATCGTCGCTTCCCTGTCGTCGTCCCTCTGGAAAAGCCCCCCGCCGCATTTATCGCAGACGCCCTCATTCTTTGAAGGCAGAAAATGCAGATTGTAAACCTGCCCGCATGTCACGCATATCCTCCTGCCGGACATCCTCCTGACAAGTTCGTTTCTTTCGACCTCGATGCTCACCACCACGCCGACGGGGCTTCCTATGACAGAGGTCATCCTGTCCAGACTTATCGCCTGGGCCTCGCTCCTCGGGAAGCCGTCGATAATATATCCCTTTCTGCAATCTTCCTTTTTCAGCCGGGCGTGGAGCATGCCGAGCACTATGCTGTCGGGAACCAGTTCTCCCCTGTCCATGAATACCTTGGCGTCTTTGCCAAGAGGCGTGTTGTCGGCCAGTGCCTTCCTCAGTATTTCTCCTGTTGATATCTCAGGTATCGAGTATCTCTTCATCAGCTTCTTCGCCTGCGTTCCCTTTCCGGATCCGGGTTCACCGAGTAGCACGATTCTCATACTGCCTCCTTGGAGTTGGTTGGTTTCAGAGGGACTCCCAATACTTCGACGGCATGTCCTTGGCGAGTCTGAGCGCGCCGTCGGAGCCTGCGAAAAGAGGCTCTTCGACAGCAGTGACCCTGCAGGGGCCATACTCCCTGAGGGCGTCCTGGAGGTACTCCTTCAGACCGCGGATGAGGCTTCCGCCGCCTGAAAGGACGATATTGTTCTTTATCTTCACCTGGAATTCCGGGTCGAAGCGGGCGATCATCTCCGTCGTGGTCTCTGTCAGCGCGGGGAGGATGCTCTCGCAGGCGCGCTTTACCTCGTTTTTGATGTCATGCATGACAGGTTTGCCGTCAACCGGAATCTCTGCAGTGATCTCGCCGGGGACCTCCCTCACAAAGCTGTATTTTTCCTTGAACTGGCGGACCATGTTCTTGTTGAATTTCGCATTCGGATACTTCTCGCTGAGATAACTGAACAGCTGGTCGTCGACGTAATCACCTGCGGTCAGTATTGTCTTTTGATCATCCTCCGAGGGGATCGTGCCGTGCATGATGCAGAAATCGGTCGTCCCGGCGCCGATATCGATCACGAGGGCATTATTGAGAAGCTGCATGCCGTAAGCGACGGCGAAGGGCTCAGACACCACCATAAGCGAATGAACGAATTCCGCCACTGCCTTTCTTATTGCGAGCTTGTTCACCTTCAGCGTGTCTGCAGGTACGCCGACGACGGCGTGTATCTTCTGTCCCGGGCGCGGGCCGGCAAGTTCAATGAGGTGCCTGATAATCTCTTTCACAGCCTCCTCGCTTCTGTCTATTCCTTCCTTTATCACCCCGTGCTGCAGGGGACGGCAGATATCCAAGGAAAGCCTGTTGTGAAGGGCCTCGGCGCCGAAAAGGACCGGCTTTCCCACTACCTGTTGAGAGATGAAGTCCCGGGGCCAGCCCACGTAACTTTCAATCCACTGGCGGGTTCCGTTGCTGGCCGATATCGAACTTCTGGATGTCCCCAAATCGATCCCGACAAATAAGATATCACCTTCCTGCTGGGCGTCCGTTTGCTTCATAGGTAGCTTCTCCTTTTTTTAAGTAGTCTAAGATGCCTGTCTCCAGAGAACGGGCTATGTTCTCCTTGTGGCTGTCCGTGGCCAGTCTCGCCTCCTCGTCTTTGTTGCTGAGACAGGAGACCTCTGCGAGGACAGCGGGAACATCGGCCCCCAGAAGGACGACAAAGGGTGCCCTTTTTACGCCGAAGTCGTAGGCACCGTCTCTTTCCTTTTCGTTGTTGAGGAAGAGGCTCCTCTGAATGGAAGCGGCAAGTATTCTCGATTCCTGGAGTTTTACCGTGTCACCTATCTTTTCAATGACCGATTTGAAATCGCTCAGGCCGAACTGCGATCCTGCATTTTCCTGCTCAGCAAGCTTGAGTATTTTCGCGTCCGAAGTGGGGCCGAAATAGTATGTTTCGATGATGTTCATGGGCTTCGACGGCAGATAGTTCAGATGAATCGAAACGAAGAGGTCGGCCTTCCCTTCGATCGCCATCTGGACCCTCCTTCTCAGGGGCACCGTGATATCCTGGTCGCGCGTCATGACCACCTTGAAGCCGCCGTCTCTCTGAAGCAGGTCTCTTAGTCTCATGGCTATCGCCAGAGTCATGTCCTTCTCTTTCGTTCCCATCTTGCCTATTGTGCCGGGGTCGTTGCCGCCGTGTCCGGGATCGATCATGATCGTCCTCACCCCAAGCCCGAATATCCGGCTTACTGGTCCTGCCGAATTGTCCATCAGGGACCTGTAATCGGAGGGACGGATCTGATCAGAGGGGCTGGGTAAAACTATGGGGCTTGCCTTTAGTTGCCCCTCGGGAAGAAACGGTCCTGTCAGTGAGTTGCCCTGCACCAGCAGGCCGATGGAAACAAAAAGGATGATGAGAAGCATTTTTCTGAGGAAAAAATGACGGCGTCGGGTGACTGTTCTTCCGCGCCGCTTTCCAACGATTCTGAGGTTGTCTTCGTAAACGCCCCGCAGAATTTCCTGCTTAATCTTTGAATCACTGTCTCTGGAGAGGAATCTCATAACGACCTGTGACACTTTACCAATTTGTCAGAAAAAATTCAAATCGCCCTTCATCCGGAGGATCTGCTTCTTTCTTCCGGAAATCCCGCCTTTTCCCGGCGAAAGGAGCCGGCTTCCCGGCGCAGGGACAAAGGCTATTTTAACATGGCAATAAGCGCGGCCGAAAGCTTAAAAGCAGGATTTTCTTCTTCTCTTACGAGGAGGTAAAAATCGCACTGTTTGCAGTTGGAATACTTGTTTGCAAAGGTTCCCTGTATCTCTCCGTCGCACATCGTCCCTGAAATCACCCAGCAGGCCCTGCCGGCTTTGGTGCGCCGTGGACCCCGTGAAGTCTCTCATCAGTTGAGGCAGGACGGGTGCCCAGATCGTTGGTCCTCTGTCCCCCTGGCTGTCTACCGCAGTTCTTTACTTCCCAACAGTTCTTCTTGGCAGGCATGAATCGAAATCTCCCAGGATATGAAGTTGATTAAAAAGACTGTAAGTATATTATATTGTTTCGTAATCTACCAACAAAACGAAGTGCATGGATATTTATATTGGTGTACAATCATTCATGCATCTTTGCTATCCGAAGCTGGCAAAAAAGAGATGGACCGCGAATATAGGCCTGAGGCTTCTCCGGGTGTTTCTTGTTATGCTTCTTTCTATGTCCGCTGTTTGGCCTGGAAGGGTCTCTGCGGCGGGGAAGGGGAGGATGGACGACATTGTCGCCGTCCGCAGAGTGATGGACGGCGATACGGTAAGCGCCTTTGTGGGTGGTCGGTATGAAAGAATCAGGCTAATAGGGATCGATGCCCCCGAGATCGGACAGATACCGTGGGGTCCAATCGCAAGAGAGCGGCTTCGGCAGATGATTGCTGCCTCTTCCTGGAAGGTGGGGATCGAATTCGACGTCGGGAAACGAGACAAGTACGGCCGGCTTCTTGCCTATCTTCGGACAGGTGACGGCCGTATGGTGAACAGGGAGATGATCAGGGAAGGATATGCGGTCCTCTTCACCGTCCCTCCGAACGTGAAATACGCGGAAGAATTCGTCGCTGCCGAAAGATATGCCCGTAAGAGAAAAATCGGGATATGGTCCGCAAACGGACTGAAGGAAAAGCCTGCGGATTACCGCAGAGAACACCCGCGATTCAGATGAGCCGCTCTCTCCTGATTGCGTCTGCGACTCTGGCAACCCTTGCCATTTCCCTGACATCGTGAACGCGAACGATATTTGCGCCCTTTATTATGGAGATCGCAACCGCCGCGGCGGTGCCTTCAACCCTCTCATGCGGCGGCGCCCCGTCAAGCAGCATGCCCAGAAACGCCTTCCTCGATGGGCCTACAAGCAGAGGTCTGCCGAGAGTGGCAAATTCGTGGAGGTTGTTCAGAATAGTGAGGTTATGTTCGAATGTTTTTCCGAATCCGATGCCCGGGTCGACAATGATCATCTCTTCACTTAGCCCTGCATCGAGAACAATTTTTATGGAATCTTTCAGATAGCCTATGATCTCAGGGATCAACGCCGTATAGGTCGGGTTCACCTGCATGTTTTTCGGCGTCCCTTTGATATGCATGAGTACGATCGGCACCCGGTATTTGGCAACGACCTTTGGCATCTCCGGATCGAAGCGGGCGCCGCTGATGTCGTTTACCATTGATGCTCCCGCCTCGATGGCCCTACCGGCCGTCCCGGCCCTGTAAGTGTCGACCGACAGGGGGACAGTGACTTGCTTTGCCAGCGCCTCAACGACGGGAAGAATGCGCCGCAGTTCCTCCTCGAGCGGAAGGGGGGCGGAACCCGGCCTTGTTGACTCGCCCCCGATATCGATAATGTCGGCCCCCTCTTCCACCATCCGTAAGGCGTGCTCCACGGCGGAAGCCCTATCGAAGTGAAGGCCTGCATCGGAGAAGGAATCCGGGGTGACGTTCAGGATCCCCATTATCTGTGTCTTCGCAGAGAAGTCGAGAGAAAAATTACTCCACGAGAGGATCAATCTTTTCCCCTTCTAAAAATGAGCCCTGGATGAAAAGTGTGGCGTGAGCAGCCGGTGTCAGGCAGTCGCCGGCGCACCGGCCTCGAACTCCCGGATCATCTCCTCGATCTCGGGCCCGTCCATGGTCTCTTTTTCGAGGAGCTTTCTCGCGAACGCGTCGAGCAGACTGTATCTGTCCTGAAGAAGCGCCTTGGCAGCACGATAGGCGTCGAAAACGATCTGTTTCACCTCTTCGTCTATTTCGACGGCCGTATGCTCGCTGTAATCGCGGTGTTTGGCGATCTCCCTGCCGAGAAAAATCTGTTCGTCCTTCTTGCCGAAGGTGAGGGGCCCCAGCTTTTCGCTCATGCCCCATTCGGTCACCATCTTTCTTGCAAGTTCGGTTGCCCGCTCGATATCATTACCGGCGCCTGTCGTCATATGGTGCAGGGCGAGTTCCTCGGCGACTCTCCCGCCCATAAGGACCCTGAGGGTTTTTATCAGGTAATCCTTTGAGTAGGTGTACCTGTCGTCGATCGGAAGCTGCTGGGTAACTCCGAGCGCCCTTCCTCTGGGTATGATGCTTACCTTATGTATGGGATCCGTGCCCGGAGTCAGCTTGGCTACGAGTGCGTGACCGGCCTCATGATACGCCGTATTCTTCTTCTCCTCATCGCTGATGATCATGCTCCTTCTTTCGACACCCATGAGCACCTTGTCCTTGGCTGCTTCGAAGTCCGCATTCTCGACCTTGGTCTTGCTCTTCCGCGCTGCCAGAAGCGCCGCCTCGTTTACGAGGTTTGCAAGGTCGGCCCCGGAAAAACCGGGTGTGCCGCGTGCGATATGCTCGAGATTCACGTTTTCATCCACAGGTATATTGCGGGTGTGAACCTTCAGTATTTCGAGTCGGCCCTTGACGTCTGGCTGGGGCACTACCACCTGCCTGTCGAACCTCCCCGGCCGGAGAAGCGCTGGGTCAAGGACGTCAGGCCTGTTGGTCGCGGCTATGATAATGACTCCTTCAGTGCCTTCAAACCCGTCCATCTCGACGAGGAGCTGATTGAGGGTCTGTTCACGCTCATCGTGCCCGCCGCCGAGGCCTGCACCTCTGTGCCGTCCGACTGCGTCTATCTCGTCGATGAATATGATGCAGGGCGCGTTCTTTTTTGCCTGGTCGAAGAGGTCTCTCACACGCGAAGCACCTACGCCGACGAACATCTCGACAAAGTCGGAGCCGCTGATACTGAAGAAGGGCACCCCCGCTTCTCCTGCGATAGCGCGGGCAAGAAGGGTTTTTCCCGTGCCGGGCGAACCGACGAGCAGCACACCCTTTGGGATCTTGCCGCCGAGTTTCTGAAATTTCTGCGGGTCCTTCAGAAAGTCGATGATCTCCTGTACTTCGCCCTTAGCCTCCTCGACACCGGCCACGTCGGAAAAGGTGATCCTCACGGCCTTTTCAGAGATGAGGCGCGCCTTCGACTTCCCGAAGGAAAGAGCCTTGTTCCCCCCGCTTTGCATCTGTCGCATGAAGAAAATCCATATGACCGCGATGAATATGATGGGGCCCCATGTAAAGAAGAGGTTTACGTACCAAGGGTTCTGGTCTGGCGGCTTGACCGTTATCTTGACGTTTTCGGCCCTGAGGTTCTTGATCAGATCCGGGTATTCTGTGTAGTAGGTCCTGAATTTCGTGCCGTCCTTCAGTCGGCCGGTAATCGAATAATCCTTTATCGTCACGTCATCCACCTGTCCGGCGTCGAGTCGCGTCATAAAGTCCGAGAAAATGATGTCTTCCTGGGTTTTTTTCGGCGCGTTGAGCAGATTGAAGAGAAGTATTATCATCAATCCTATCAAGAGCCATATGAACAGGCTTCTATATACGTTCAATTGATTACCTCCATAACTGAGTCTTATTCTACCATAGAAAAAATAGAATTTTCACTTCAGGCGAGATGCAATCAAACGTGCATAGAGCCAGGCGGGGTCGTCACGAACCCTTTTTCGATTCCGATGAGCCTTTCTATGCCTTCCCGCGCAAGCACCAGCAGGCTGTCAAGGGTCGCTGTGGAAAAAGGGCTGCCCTCGGCCGTCCCCTGTATTTCCACCAGGTCTCCTCTGCCGGTCATTACAATGTTCATGTCGACCTCTGCAGAGGAATCCTCCTCATAGCAAAGGTCAAGAACGGCCTCACCGCCGACGATGCCCACGCTCACTGCGGCGAGATAGTCCCTGACCGGGGACCTGGAGATCAGTCCCTTTCTCATGGCGAATTCAAGTGCGGCGGTCAGGGAGATGAAGGCGCCGGTTATGGCGGCGGTCCTCGTCCCGCCGTCGGCCTGTATGACATCGCAGTCTATCCAGAATGTCCTTTGACCAAGGAGATCTAGGTCCACTACGGACCTCAGGGACCTGCCGATGAGTCTCTGTATCTCGTGGGTCCTGCCACTGACCTTGCCGGCGGTGGACTCGCGGAGCGTCCTCGTCTGTGTCGCCCGGGGTATCATCGAATATTCGGCCGTTATCCAGCCCCGGTTCTGGTCCCTGAGGAAAAAGGGCACCTTTTCCTCGATGGAGGCAGTGCAGATGACCCGCGTGTTGCCCAATTCAATAAGCGCGGAGCCTTCAGCGGTGCCGATAAAGTCCCGTGTGATTTTCACTTCCCTCATCTCGTTGTGTTTTCTTCCGTCAGGCCGCATGGACTATCCCTCCGAATATAGTTCAATCTTTTTGATATCGTCTATCTTCCTGCCAAGGAACCGCTCCCCCACCTTTACGAACTTCTCGGGAGAATCGGTCACGTAAAACTTCCGCATCTTTCCGCCCGCCGGGTTCAGAAGGGAGTTTGAACCGAGAATCCTCTGTATTTCCCTTGCCGTTTCTATTGCAGAATCGATAAGGTCGATCCCGCTTCCCATTACCCTCGAAAGGACATCCTTCAGAAGCGGGTAATGCGTGCACCCCAGCACAAGTGTGTCGATCCCCTTGCCGGCGAGGCCCTTCATGTAGCGTTCGGCAGTCAGTTCTGTTATGACTCCGTCGGTCCAGCCCTCTTCAACGAGGGGCACGAAGAGCGGGCAGGCAAGGCCGAAGACCTCTATAGACCTGTCAAGGGCGTTTATCGCTCTTGCGTAAGAGCCGCTCCGTATCGTTGCATCCGTGCCTATTACACCGATTCTGCCGTGTTTTGTCGCAGACACGGCAGCCCTCGCGCCGGGTTCTATGACACCAACGACAGGAATGCTCAGCGATGCCTTTATCTCCTCGAGGCTGACGGATGAGACAGTATTGCAGGCAACGACGAGTATCTTGATACCCTTTGAGACAAGGAACTTCGCATTCTCAAAAGAATATCTTGTTACCGTCTCCGGCGACCGTATGCCATAGGGTACCCTTGCAGTGTCGCCCAGATATATCGTGTCTTCCCCGGGCAGCACGGTGAGTATCTCCTTCAGCACAGTCAGGCCGCCTATGCCCGAATCGAATATGCCTATCGGCAGTTCTCTACTGTTCACCGGGATTCCTCGTGTCGCCGTGAAATTCGTAGGAGGAGAGATTCTTCAGTGGGTACTTCAGGTAAAAATGACCACCAAGCGTTTCCATCTCCTTGCCATCGATGAGTATCTTGACGTCCTCGATATCCTGAAGATTTGCAAGAAGACTTTCGTAGAGTCCTTTGAGGAGGAGAAATTCAGAGAGGGTGTCACCCTGGAAATTCCTTCGCGCCTCGTCGGAGAGATCCACATAGAGGACGTGGTCCAAGCCCTTATAGACGCCGAGAAGGCTTACATTCTGAGGCATAGGCGATCCCTTTCCGTCTCCAGGGCCCTTGAAGTACTCCTCTATGACTGCTTCGGCAATTGCGAACTGCTTGGTCCGGCGAGGCAGCCTTTTTTCGAGTGTCTCAAGACCGCCTTCGACAGGGTAGTACATCCTGAGATCGAAGAAATCTTCCGGGCCCGCTGTGGCGGCGGGGGAGGCCGTAAGGGCAAGAAGAGGCCTTTCCTGTTGCGTAAAGATGCGGTATAGAAGGTAGCTTGCCGACACGCCCGCAAGAAAAATAATCACGAGGAAGGTTATCCATATCTTCTTACTGCTCATTGGCTGCGATTCCTTTCAGGATCGAGTCCACGAACCTGTCCTGCATCTTCTGATCGTATCGAACCTGCGCCACTGACGGATATTCGATCAGCACCGCCGGGGCCTGCAGTCCGTTGAGCAGGGGGACGGGTAGTTCCCTCATGACTACTTCCGTGCCGGTGAATTCTTTCCCGATTGCAATTGCGAGGGACTTCGCTAATGTCCTGCTTTCCTCGATATGATTGCGCTGCTGCGATGCGACATTATAGGGCCTGACGGCTGCATCAATGTTCAGATCTTCGACATCGGAGGTGTACAGAGCGAAGTGATTCGAGGAAGACGAGTGGATACTGATGAAAATGGCGGCTGCCTTACCGTTTGAAAAGCGGATCCTGTCACCGATGGGGACATACTGGTCAGCCTTGCGCGTCAGGTAGACCGTCAGCCCTTTTCTGGTCAGCGCATTTGCCAGAGATTTCGCAAGGACCAGATCCGTATCCTTTTCGCTTGCCTGCTTCGACAGGATGCCGTAGTCGTATCCTCCGTGCCCCGGATCGATGACTACAACGCGGGGTCTGTGCTGTTGCGGCTGGGCATTCTGCGAACCTGAAGCCGACTGCGCCGGCACTGGCTGATCCTTCCTGGCAGGCTGTGGGGCCTTTTGAACCGGTTGTCCGGGCGTCTTGCTTGACTGTCCCGGCACTGTCTTAAGGTTCAGATCAAAGACAAGTCTGGCCGGTCCTGAGAGCCTCGATACCTTTATGTCTGTGACGTTTTGTTCCTTCAGGCTGATAAAAAGGCGGCGCTCTTCCTGCCTGACTTCATAGGGGAAGGTCGTTGGCTTTGTGACAACGAAAATTGAAGGGAATATCACTTCTATCTGAGAAGGAGAAGTCACGGTGGTAGCGTTTTTCACGAAGTCATCATCAGATTGCAGCACTACCCTCATCCCGCCTTCCTGTTTGCCGAACCTCAAGGATACGGTATTAGGCGTTTCCGCAAAAAGAGGGAATGATATGAGGATGACCAGAAGCGAAAGCACGGCTCTCTTAATCATAACACTATACTTTTCCATATATGCTTGCCCTTTTGCAACAGCTGCTGACGCCCCGAATCAGGCGTAAACTTCCGAAGGGCAGTGACGGAATGGGATAGTGAATCCATCCTGCCCGGGCAATGGAACGGGGTGATGGTTCGCCGGTTGCAAGGCCGGAATATCTGTGGTAATCATTGGGGAGGAGACCCCGACCGGCCTGGGTATCGAAATCGGGAAGTATAGATTCTCCCTGGAGGCAGACAATGAAGAAAACACCGGATATCCGGAAAATTGTTTTGTATGTGACCTTGATCGCAGGCATCTTTTTTTCCTGCCTTCTGTCCCCGTGGGTTCAGGCTGACGCCGCGGCAGGAAATGTCTCCGTATCGAAGGTGTCTAAAGACTTCCTTAACAGGATGAGCGATGCCCTGGCCGATATCGCAGAGGTGACGAAGCCTTCAGTTGTCAATATATCGACTACGACGATCGTGACAATGCAAGAGAATCCCTTCGACGGCATGTTCAACGATCCGCTCTTCAGAAGATTCTTCGGCGAGCATTTCGGCCCTCCAAAGAAATACAAATCAAGCGCGCTCGGTTCAGGCGTCATTGTTTCGAAGGCTGGCTACATACTGACCAACTACCATGTTGTAAAGAATGCTTCGGAAATGAGTGTAACGCTCTATGACAAACGCGAGTTCAAGGGGAAGGTGATAGGTTTCGACGAACAGACGGACATCGCTGTTGTCAAGGTGGATGCAACGGACCTTCCCGCCATAAAGGTCGGAGCTTCCTCGAAACTGAAGGCCGGGGATGTTGTGCTTGCCATCGGGAACCCTTTCGGACTCAACCAGACGATAACGATGGGCATCGTCAGCGCCGTCGGCAGGGCAAATATAGGGCTTTCGAGTTACGAAGACTTCATACAGACCGACGCGGCGATTAACCCCGGCAATTCCGGGGGGGCCCTTGTCAATACAAACGGTGAGCTTGTCGGCATCAATACGGCTATATTCTCAACGAGCGGAGGGTATATGGGGATCGGGTTTGCGATCCCCTCTGACATGGCAAACGCCGTCGCGCAAAGCATCATCAAGTACGGGAAGGTCATAAGAGGATGGCTCGGCGTTACTGTGCAGAACCTCACACCCGAACTTGCAAAGTCATTCGGCCTTAAGGGAGAGAACGGTTCGCTTGTGACAGACGTGGTCAAGAACGGTCCCGCTGACAGAGGGGGACTTCAGAGCGGAGATGTCATACTTGAGTACGACGGGAAACCTGTCGACTCCTCCACAACCCTGAGAAATCTTGTGGCCAATACCAAGCCGGGAACAAAGGCGGAAGTGAAGATCTGGAGAGGCGGCAGGGAGGAGAAACTGCGACTCACCATAGAGGAAGAGAAGGGAAAAAGGCCCGAGGCTGCGACCGCCGAATTCAACAATGTGCTTGGCGGCGTCCACATCCAGGAACTTGGACCTGAACTGAGGCAGGGCCTGAATATCCCCCCGGACGTCGGGGGAGTCCTCGTGGCAGACGTGGATGAAGACAGTGCTGCGCGCGGTGTCTTGGAAAGAGACGACGTTATACTCGAGGTCAACCGTGTTCATATAGGGGGACCTGCAGATTACGACAGGGTGGTGAGGGCAATCGGGCCGCAAAGCGGCGTTCTCCTTCTGATTTACAGAGAGGGGGAATTCCTCTATGTCACGTTACGGCCGTGATGATCATACAGCAATCTTGCCCCGGATGTTTCTGTACTCGTTCCATGTGAGGACAACTACTGCACAGTCCAGTGCCGACAGGGGGGCCATCCAGGGGGAGTGACTGAAGCTATAGCGGTAGAGCTGATAGCCGATGAAGATGGTAAAAAAAAATGATCGCAGCCGGATATGCCCAGAGCTTCCTCTTCCAGAGAGAGAGTACCAGCAGGACCTTCACGACACCGTGCGAGAGAAGGTAGAGGGCGCCGAAAAGTCGTACGCTTTCCGGAAGGTGCCCGGCTGACCTGAGGAGAAAATTAGCGAAGATATCCCGGTGCTCGGTGCTGAGTTCGTGCTCTGTCAGGGAACGAACGAGACTTCCGATGGTTTCCGGCCGCATAACAAACAGAAGCACGCTGCCGATGATGTCAAGGGTTCCGTCGATGCCCTTCGCAATGATGCCAGCCCGGAAGGTTACATGACAGATTCTTGCGTATCGAGAATGGTCCCCGTCCGCGGCGTTAATATGACGTACCGTCAAAATCAGGATCGATTTTCTTTGCGCATTGCGGGCAGAGGCCATGACTGAATTTTGCGTCCGTTCGGCTGCTAATGTAAAATTCGACCTGGTCCCAATAGCCTTCATCATTACGGATCTTCTTGCAGGACGCGCATATCGGTATCAGGCCGCTCAACGTCCTGACCTCGGCGAGTGCATCTTGTAACCGGCGAATCAGCACTTCCCTCTCGGCCTCCGCCTTTGCCTTGTAAAGGGCGAATTGAATGGCTATATGGAGGTCTCGTTCCCTGAAAGGCTTCACGATATATCCAAAGGGCTCCGTGACCCTGGCACGCTGAAGAGTGGCTTCGTCGGCATGAGCCGTCAGGTAAATCACCGGAATGTGAAAAAGGCTGCGGATCTTTTCCGCTGCTTCTATCCCGTCTACCTCGCCTTTCAGTACGATGTCCATCAGCACGAGGTCGGGCCTGTCCGCCATCGCCTTCAGGATCGCGTCTTCGCCGCTGGTTGCCATGGCCGCAACTGTATATCCCAGACCTTCAAGTGTTTTCTTTATGTGAAGCAATACGATGCTTTCATCCTCCACTATCAGAATTCTCTCATTTGCCACTGCTGTTTCCTCTCCTCCTCCAAACTCATCAGTAGAAGCATTCCCGGAGTACGCTCACAGACAATATTTTTCGTCGATAATGGAGCGAATTGCATCCCCGTCAATCCACGCGGATATGGTCTTATTTCCAGCTGGTGATTACTGTATATATAATCTAAACAATACGCCCGGATATTTCAAACTCCGGCGCGAATCGCCTTCCGCGGCAGTATCTTGCATAATGATAGAGATCAGTCCCTTCGATGCCCAAAAATAATGATTGATTTACGTCGGCTTTTTCTTTTATTACTATAGGAAGGGAGGCTTGTTATGGACAGAGCAGGGGGCATGATTTTTGTCTTTGCCGGCAGGGATCGGGGCATTGGGCCGGCATACCTTCGCAGGGTAGAGATATGAAGATCCTGATAGCAGAGGACGATCCTATCTTCAGGCAGCTGCTTCAGAGGAAGCTCGAGGTCTGGGGACATAAGGTGTGCGTTGCCGTAAACGGCAAGGAAGCCCGGGAAAAATTGCATGCCGAAAATATCCGGTTCCTTCTTGCTGACTGGATGATGCCCGTCCTGGACGGACTGGAACTGTGCAGGAGTATCCGGGCTGCGGGCGGAAGATATGTCTATATCATTCTTCTCACCGCGAAGAACCAGACGGAGCATACGGTCATGGGACTTGACGCCGGGGCGGACGACTACATGAAGAAGCCGTGCCACTGGGACGAGCTTCGTGCGCGCATCAGGGCTGGAGAACGTATCCTCGGTCTGCTTGACAAGGTAAGCACACTGAGCGGTTTGCTGCCGATATGCGCTTCCTGCAAGAAGGTCAGGGATGGAAGAGGGTACTGGAATGAGATAGCGGCATACATCAGCAAACATACCGATGCCGAACTGAACAGTTCTCTCTGCCCGGAATGTGCGAAAAAGAATTACTCGGATTATTACGACCGCATTTTGGGGGAAGAATAGGGCGGGGAATAAGGGGTCGTCATCCGATTACATTTCATCTTCCAGGATAAATTCGTCGATCTCCTTTGCCGCTTCATTGAACTTTTCGAAGTCGACGTCAACCGGAGAGTCTTCCATCGCCATCCCGAGAAAGACCAGTGCGGTGCTTCTGAAATGAGGTTTCAGGCCGTTTGTATCCGTGTAAAACATTTTCTCTCCTGCCGTACTATACCTGAAGAAATCGCGGTGGGCAAATGATGGCCTCTGCAGGCCCCGCATAACCCGGGGGAAAATGGGTGTTGCCATGCCAGGTCTGAGCATCCTGCAGGCCGCCTGCTTGTCAAGAACGTCAGCAACGGCGGTACGCGGCACCAGGTGCGCCATGACAGCACATGTATCGTAATCTCCGCTACGATCTTGGCCTCGTAGCAAGGGAAAGAAACTCGTGGCGGGTCTCAGGGACATCGTGAAAAACACCGAGCAGGGATGAGGTCACCAACATTGAATTCTGTTTTTGCACTCCTCTCATCATCATGCAGAGATGGTGTGCCTCGATCATTACTCCTACCCCCACTGCGCTGATTGCGTCTCTTACCGCGTATGAAATCTGCTCAGTTAACCTCTCTTGTATCTGAAGTCTCCGGGCATACATGTCCACTATCCTTGCGAGTTTACTGCAGCCCGGCACCTTCCCCCTCGGAATGTATCCGATATGGCAGCGGCCGAAAAATGGCAGCATATGATGCTCACAGAGGCTGTACAGTTCGATGTCCCTGATTATAACCATGCTGTTTGTCTGTTCGGTAAAGCAGGCGCTTCCGATAAGTTTTTGCGCGTCCTCCCGATAGCCGGACGTCAGAAACTCAAGCGCCTTGGCTATCCTCTTGGGAGTTTCAACCAAACCCTCCCTTTCGGGGTCTTCACCTATTTCGACAAGCAATTCCCTTATCAGCCCCTTGACTCTTTCGGCATCCATGTCTGATCTCCTTTCTTATGAGGTCCGTGTATTCAGGAAGAGCCTTCATCTTCCCCGCAGCCATTGCAGAGGCGATCTCCTTCATCGGGATTCCCTTGTCAGGCAATACGAAGTCAGGAGCAATCTCTGCAAGAGGAATGGCAAGAAAAGGGCGGACAGCTATCAACGGGTCCGGCAGGGTGAGTTCCCCGGTCTCAAGCGAAATGTCGTCATAGGCGATAAGATCGAGATCTATCGACCTGGCTGCGTATTTGTCACTGCTTCTTGTCCTGCCCATGTCCTTCTCGATTTGCCTCAGGATATGTAATTTAATGTCATGGGGTGCCAACTCGCACTCAACAGTCAGTACGCAATTGAAATAGAGGGGCTGTTCGGGACGCCCCTCCGGTTCCGTGCAGTAGACCGTTGAAATCGCGTTTATCCTCAAACTCTCCGAGAGTTTCCTTATGGCTTTTCTGATGTTCTTTGCGGGCTGAATGTTTGACCCCAGACTGATGAAGGCTCTGGCCATATAGCTAAGCCTTTCTCTTGCGTGTGATTTCTACCCCTACGCTCCGCGCGAAACGCAGCGCCGCGGGCTTCTCTACCCGGACCTGGGCCTCAATGACTCCTGATTGTTGCAGACAGATGCCTGCAATCGCCTCGGCCAAGGCCTCGACGAGATAAAAGCTTGAATCTTCAACCATGCCTATGATCTTTTTCTTGATTGCCCGATAGTCAATGGCGTTTTCAAAACGGTCGGTTCTTCCCGCCTCGCTCAGGTCAGCCGAAAGGGAGAGATTGATCAGCACGTCTTGTCGTTCCCGGCGCTCGTCTTCGTCGACCCCTATGATGCAGCGAACCGACAGGTCGCTGATAAATATGCGGTCCATCAGACGTGCTCCATGAGGTGACGGCCCCCGTCGACATAGATGACCTGACCTGTTATGAAATCACTCCCAAGGAGAAAAAGGACCGCGCTCACTACGTCTTCCGGAGCGCCATGTCTTCTGAGGGGCACCTCTTCGGACAGTTTGTCGAGGTAGCCTTCATCCTTTCCCGAAGGGGGCAGTATGAGACCCGGGGCTACAGCGTTGATCGTAATGGCGGGGGCGAATTCCAGCGCGGTCATCTTCGTAAGGACCTGCAATACGTCCTTGCTGAGAATGTAGGAGATATGCTTCCAGTCGTAACCACTGACTCTGGTGTCGAGCAGGTTTATTATCTTTCCCTTCCCCGCATGCTGCGCAAATTCCCTGCTTAGAACAAAAGGCGCCCAGGCATTAATCTGCATATGTCTGACCAGGTTGTCGAAATTTGAGTCCCTTATCGTATCCCCCGCAAAGACAGAGGCGTTATTTATGAGGATATCGAGGCGCCCGGCAACCCCGAGCGCTTTCTCGATCAGCGCGCCATATTCCTCAGTCTTTTCGAAATCGGCTGTCACTGTCCACGAAGTGATGCCCCGTTTTCCAAAATCGCGGCAAAGATCTTCACATTCGTCCTGATGTGACTGATGGTCGTGAATTACGATATTTGCCCCGAGCTCTGCGATTCCCGAGGCGATCGCGCGGCCCAAACGCCTCGAGGCGCCTGTCACCATTGCGGTCTTTCCCTGAAGAAACTTATTCATCTTTGCTTTTCGTTATCAGGTCTATCCTGGCCGCCAGGACAAAATCCCTGCATGACAGGGCATCGATCTTGTGAGTAGAAAGCGTCAGACGAACGCGGTCATAGGATATGAAGATATCGGGATGATGCCCCCGGGCCTCGGAAAGCAGCGCTACATTATTTACAAACTCCATTGCCTCCCTGAAATCCTTGAAATGGAACTCCCTTTCGATATTCTTGTCTCTGAGCGCCCATCCAGACAGATCCCTGAGAAGCTCTTCCGCTTCCGACAGTGAGATTGGCCTTGGCTCCTGTTTTTCGCATGTCACTTCGTCAAAGGCCGCCTTTTGCGGCTTGATGGTCATCGGATCGCCCCCCGGAGATCTTCCGGTGATACGCTTCGTCCTTTCATGATAAGACCTCGGGCAGGATCCACCTTTTCCCACACATTGCACATCAGCACACCTCTGACCTTTCCTTCCTTCAGATAGTAGACGACCCCTGTATCGTTTTCCTTCTGCCAGTCGGCGAAGGTCTCGAGTTCGGCCCTTACATCCCCGACAGCCTCATAGCCGAACTCGAAAAGATCTGAGAAAAAATATGGCATGTAAGTGTAAGCCTCACGTGCTTCAGCCATATTTCTCCCGGCCTGTCTTCCCTGATTCAGTGCATTGTCCCAGTGCTCAACACGCATCACCTGCCCGAGTGCCTGGTAGGGAAAGACAGCATTGTCGCCGGCTGCATAGATTGAGGGGTCAGAGGTTTGAAGGTATTCGTTGACCTCGATGCCATTGCTTGTCTTCAGGCCGGCCGTTACTGCAAGGTCTGTCGAAGGCAGGATGCCTATGCCGATAATGAGCATCTCCGATTCCTGTTTTTTGCCCTTCTGGGTCAATGTGATGAATTTGTCCCCCTCCTTGCGTATCGAGGCCGGTTTGTCCCCCGCCAGGACGGTGACTCCACGTTCGGCGTAACGCTGCTGAATGGAATGGCCGAGCGCCTCCGGAAATACCCTGCTGCAAAGGTATGGCCCCGGGAATATCATGGTAACCGCAACTTTGTTCATACTGAGGGCCGCCGCAATCTCTGATCCTATGAAGCCGCCTCCTATTACCACTGCGCTCTTCCCCTCGACGGCTCCGGTTCTTATCTGCAGGTAATCATCGAGGTAGCGGTAATAACAGATTCCGTCGATGTTGCTTCCCGGTATGTCGAGCCTCCTGGGCGTGCCGCCTGTACTTAGCAGGAGTTTTTCATAACGATAATTATTGCCGTCGGAAGTGGCTATCGTCTTTGTTTTTGGTTCGAGTTTCACTGCTTTGACGCCGGTTGTGACCCGGACGCCGCTTTGCTCATAGAACGGTCGATCGTGAAGGAAGATTTCCTCCACCTTCTTCTGCCCAAACCACAGTTTCTTCGTTAGCGGCGGGCGGTCATAGGGAAGGTGCTTCTCATCTCCGATCAACAAAACAGACCCCTTCTTATCGAGTTCTCTGATTCCCTGCACCGCCGATGCCCCGGCAAGCCCGCCGCCGACGATGATATAGGTATACTGCTGTTTTTCAGGCATCTCGGATCTCCTTTTGTCTCTGCTGTCGGGTTTCTGTCTTCGGTCTCCGGCCGGTGGTTTTTTCAAGCACCTCCTTCAGTACCTCGGCATTGACGTGCACGGTGTCCTTTGCGGCAAAGAGAAGCGTTACTGTCCCCTTTCTTATGTCTGCCCTGAGAGCACGTAAGAGGTCTTCTTTTGACTCGAGCTCTTTCTTGTAGCGTTTCCTGAACTCCGCCCATTTGGCGGGGTCGTGAGCGAACCACTTCCGCAGCTCGGTGCTGGGCGCTATATCCCTGAGCCACTCATCGATACGGGCATCCCCCTTCTTGATTCCTCTGGGCCATAGCCGGTCGATCAGGACGCGCTTGCCATCTCCGGGGGATACGGGATCATATACCCTCTTTGTCTTTACCATATCGTATCACCTCACTTTCGTAAGCTCTGCGTCCGAAGTGAAAAGAAATCTTCACGAGATAGTGAAACTGAAGGCCACGAAAAGCATGAAAAAGGTCATGATCCAAAATGCCGCTTGCTCTCGGAATCAGATTCCGGCTTTCTCCTTAACTTCCTTCTTGCCTGCTTCCAGTTCCTGCACCTGCTCTGAATCCTCTGTGAGTAAGAGGCTCTGAAACTCTCCTACGTGCGTCTTTTCCTCGCGTGCGATATCGAGCAGGATTTTTCTGATGCTCCCTTTTTTCGTCAGCGCAGCCATCTGCTCGTAAAGATTTATTGCGTCCAGTTCAGCGATGATCGCGGCCCTCAGGATCTCTCTATCGATGTCGTCCTGTTTCATCTCTTCAAGATTGATAGGAATTCTTGACATCATCGGCGTTCCCTCCAGGATGAAATTTCTGCGTTTTCAAAAGGTCGAATTGTCTATAGTTTGCTTCTTATGAAGTTAGTTAACGTGTTCAAAAGAAGCCGATAGTTCAGTCAACGTAAAGATACAGTCATGCCGCTCCACTGTTGTTCCAAGTATATCACCAGCAGGTTCTTAATCAAGAGTACGTGTTGAGTCCGCCCGGATGCAGGTGTATCTTATATAGAGGAAGGTTTCTTTCCACTGGCAAGCTGGTCATTCCTGGAGGCGGTCATGGCTAAGATTCAAGGAAAGTGCAGGGAGGTTCTCGACAAGGCCGAGTGGGTTGCGATAGCAACAACAGGGCCAGAGGGACCTCATCTGGCTGGAACGTGGGGAAGTTACATCAAGGCACTGGGGATAAAGGATGATGAAATTATTCTTGTGCCGGCGGGTGGATATCATAAGACGGAGCAGAATCTTGAGAAGGACGGCAGAATAGAAATATTGTGCGGCACGCGCCAGGTGCAGGGTGTCAACGGGCCTGGGAAGGGTTGCAAGATCCGTGGGACCGCGCAGCTTCAGACTACCGGGGAGTTCGCCGAAGCGGCAAGGAAGAAGTTTCCCTGGTCCAGGGGTGTCCTTGTCATAAAAGTGAACGAGACATTTGAGCAGTTATAAGAAGGAGATGCATTCGGTGCAAGGCATATTCGCGTGAATCTTACGCACCTTCAACCCTTGTATGATTCTGCCCCGTACGAGCACAATTGCACATGCAGATAATTGGTGGAGGCGGCGGGAATCGAACCCGCGTCCGAAGGTACTACTCTCATGCTTCTACGTGTGTAGGCTGTCTTTTATTTTTCGGATCCCGGAGCGCCGGCAGTCAGGCTTTCCGAAATCCAATCTCCCTTTTTCTCGCCTCTGGGACGGGAGCGGGCCCAGAAGCCAGCCTGCTGATCGACGCTTTCTTCCAGTCGCAGGCGGCCCGGAAGAAGCGTGCCGCTTAATTAAGCAGCGAGTGCCAGTTCGTTGTTGGCGTTTGTGTTTGTTTCCATCTTTTTACGTGGTGATGGAGCCACGACACGCCACATAAGCCTCATAACCCCCGTCGAGCCCAATCGCCCCCGGGAATCTGATTTATTATAACACGATCAGCCGCGGCTTTTCATCGCGCGCTCTATCTCTCTGTCCGCCTCTCTCTTCTTTATCGTCTCCCTCTTTTCGTATTGCCTTTTTCCCCTTGCAAGACCTATTTCTACCTTTGCGCGTGGGCCGCTGAAGTAGATCTTAAGTGGAATAAGGGAATAGCCCTTCTGCGCCGCCTTGCCCTGCAGCCTCTCTATCTCTTTTCGGTGGAGCAGGAGTTTTCTCGTACGCAGGGGGTCGTGGTTCATGATGTTTCCGTGGGTGTACGGGCTGATATGACAGTTGAGGAGGAGGACTTCGGTCCCCTTTATGATGACGTAGCTGTCTTTGAGATTCGCCTTCCCTTCTCTCAGGGATTTTACCTCGGTGCCGGTAAGGACGATGCCGGCCTCGGTCGTTTCTTCTATCGCATAGTCGTGGAACGCCTTCCTGTTTTGGGCAACGATTTTCATAAAGGAATATTACCATGCCTTTAACGGGAATGAAAAATATAGCTGGAGAGGCGTGCACTGCAGCGCAATGCGCTCTGGTGGACGGTCTGAAAAGGTGTAATATATAAAAATGCGAGATTACGACTCAGAGACGACCGCTGAATGAGCAGGAGACTTCTGGAACGGGCTGACTACCTGCTGTCGCAAGAGAAGGGGACGGTGTTCAAAGATCCCGGGGGAAAGATCAATATTGCCCTTGTATACCCCAACCGGTACTCTGTCGGGATGTCGAGCCTGGGTTTTCAGGGCATCTATGGCCTGCTGAACGGGTTTGGCGATGTTGTCTGCGAGCGTGTTTTTCTGCCTGACCCGGAAGATATGGCGGAATACGAGCGCACCGGAGCGGAGCTTTTTTCTCTCGAATCGAAAAGGGCGCTTTCGAGGTTCGACATCGTAGCCTTCTCCGTATCCTTCGAAAACGACTATCCGAATATCGTCAACATTCTCAGAATGGCGAGGATTCCGCTGAGAAGTTCGGCGAGAAATGCGTCCCATCCTGTGGTGATCATGGGCGGCGCATGCGCCTTCTTCAACCCGGAACCCGTTGCGGATTTCTTCGACGTCTGTTTCATAGGAGAGGCCGAGGAGATGCTGCCTGAGTTTCTTCATACGTACAGGGTAGCCTCATCGCGGAAAGAGCTCTTCGAAAAAATGCTGTTTATCGAGGGCGTGTATGTTCCCCGCTATTATGAGATCGATTATTCCAGGGGTACAGGGCTGATTTCGGGCAGAAAGGCGCTTCACGGTGCCCCGGAGGTCATAAGGAAGAGGAGTGTAAAGGACATCGCAGAATCGACCTTCAGGCCCGCCATAACTACGCCTGAGGCCGAGTTTTCGGATATGTACCTGCTTGAGGCGATGCGTGGATGCCCCTGGTCATGCAGGTTCTGTGTTGCAGGTCGTGTCTACAAACCGGCGAGGAAGAAGGCCCTCGGCGCTCTTAAGGCTGAGATAGGGGAGGCGCTCTCAAGGACAAAGAGGGTGGGGCTGATAGGCCCCTCGCTTTCGGACTATCCCCATGCCGAAGAGGTGCTTCGGATGGAAGGTGTTGACTTTTCCATTACGTCCCTGAGGGCGAGTCCCCGGAGCGCGGCTATTGCGGCCCTGATGAGGGGCCACAAGAGCATATCGATTGCGCCCGAGGCAGGGACCGAGAGGTTGAGAAGGGTGATTAACAAGAAAATCACCGATGAAGACATCATGGGAACCGCACAGATGATCCTGGACGAAAACATCGAGACTCTGAGACTCTATTTCATGGTCGGTCTTCCTACGGAAACGCGAGAGGATATTGAAGGGATATCGGACCTTGTCAAAAGAGTGCGGGGCGCCGCACGAAGGGGGCAGATCACGCTCAGCGTGAGCACCTTTGTGCCGAAACCTTTTACCCCTTTCCAATGGCACCCCATGGAATCTCTTTCCGAGGTGAAGGAGAAACTTAAGATGATCAAAAAGGCCCTCTCCTCCTTAAGGGGGGTCAGGGTTTTTCATGATGTTCCGAAATATGCCTATATGCAGGGCATTTTCTCGCTCGGAGACAGGAGGGTGTCCGCCCTGGCTGAGTCTACTGCGGCCGAGCCTTTTTCGCTTTCGAGAGGTTTTAACGGCCTTACGCCCGAGTTCTATATTTTCAGGGCAAAAGAAAAAGAAGAGATCTTTCCCTGGGACTTTATCGATGCAGGCGTCTCCAGAGAGAGCCTGCGGAAGGAATATGAAGAGGCCATAGGCGCATGAATGCATCCTGCGGCGTCGGCGACTTCAGTTGCAATTTCATCAGTCGGCGACTAGTATAATACTTTTTGTGGTATGACGGGGCTCGTGGAAAACATAGGAATGATAAAGGCACGGATTGCTTCCGCGTCACTGAGGTCCGGCAGAAGGCCCGGGGATGTGCGGCTTGTCGCAGTCACCAAGACAGTCGGGCCGGATGCGGTGCTGAGCGCGATAGAATGCGGCTTGAAGGAGTTCGGAGAAAGCAGGGTGCAGGAGGCTCAAAGGAAATTAAGCAGTAAAGAGTTACGTGTGATGGGTGAGGATATATCCTGGCATCTTATCGGACATCTCCAGATGAATAAGGCGAAGGCGGCTGTAGGCATTTTTGACCTGATCGAGTCGGTAGATTCGGCCGAACTGGCCCAAACGCTTAATGGTCATGCGGGCAAGGCACACAAGGTGCAGAGAATTCTACTTCAAGTAAAACTTTCGGATGAGGAGAGTAAGTACGGAATAAAAAATAAAAATATTGCGGATTTTATCCGCAGAGTCAACGACATGGAAAACCTGAGGCTTGAAGGGCTCATGACGATACCTCCTTTTTTCGAAGACCCTGAAAATGCCAGACCCTATTTCAGGAGATTGCGGCAGATAAGGGACGAGATAGCCGTGGCGGGGACGTTCCTGCCCGAACTCTCCATGGGCATGTCAAATGACTTCGATGTTGCGATAGAGGAGGGCGCGACGATTGTACGGATTGGTACGGCGATATTCGGAGAGAGAAAAGGGAAGGAGGCTTCATGATCGGTTTTATCGGCGGCGGAAACATGGCTGAGGCATTGATAAAGGGGATGACCTTCCAGGGCATGAAGGATATTTTCGTGTCTGAGCCAAGGGAGGAAAGAAGGCGCGAGCTTGAGAGGACCTACGGGGTGAAGACGACAGACTCAAACCGTGAGGTGGCGCACAATTGCGATATATTTTTCCTTGCGGTTAAACCGCAGAACATGGAGGCCGTCCTCGGCGAGATAGCCAACGCTGTCACGGAGGGGAAGACCGTCGTGTCGATAGCGGCAGGCGTCACGCTTTCATATCTCGAACAGAAGCTTGGGACAAGACAGCTCATCAGGGTCATGCCTAACACGCCCTCGCTGGTACAGGAAGGCATGTCGGTCATGTCTCTCTGCGGCTGCTTCTATGGAAGAGAGGCGGAGATCGTCAGGGGGATATTGATGTCGATAGGAAAGGTGCTCACGCTGCCTGAGCATCTGATGAACGCAGTCACCGCCCTTTCCGGAAGTGGTCCTGCATTCGTCGCCCTCTTCCTCGAGGGAATGATCGAAAGCGGGGAGCGGATGGGAATCTCGAAGTCCGATTCGGCGCAGCTGGCCGTGCAGACCCTCCTGGGCACCGCAAGGCTCCTCGATACCGGCATGTCGCCAGGGAATCTGATGAAGATGGTCACATCTCCCGGAGGCACGACAGAGGCGGGGCTGAAGCTTTTCGGAGAGAGGGACCTGAAGGGAATTATTGCTGATGCCCTTGAAGCCGCAAGGAAAAGGGCGGACGAACTTGGCGCAAAATGACGCCTGCGGTTGGCCGATCGAAGGGACGGCAGGATGCATCGACAGCGTTTCTATTGTCGGGGTTTCCTGCGAACCGAAAATCATCAAGGAAAAGGAGCGATTATGTTTATCTTCGGCAATCTGCTTAATGCGATAGCGGCAATCCTTGACATCGTTCTTACGGTATATATGTGGATTATCATTGTCACAGCCCTCATGAGCTGGGTGAACCCCGACCCTTACAACCCCATCGTGAGGTTTCTTCATGCCGTCACCGAGCCTGTGTTGAGGCCAATAAGAAGGGTCATTGGCTTTGGAGTGGGCATTGATTTTTCTCCAATGGTTGTAATTCTGGGAATAATATTTGTAAAGTATTTTCTGATTGCATCGCTGCGGGAAATGGCGATCAGACTCAGATAATTGAAGGGAGGGACGGGTATGAGAATAACCCCGCTTGATATCCAGCAGAAACAGTTCCCGATGAAATTCAGGGGCTTTGACGTTGAAGAGGTTTACGCCTTTCTCGAGGTGATACGCGAGGAGATGGAAGAGCTTCTCAGGGAAAACGCATCTCTCAAGGAGAGCGTGCAGAGGTCGGAGAGCCAGATCAAGGGATACCGGGATATGGAGGCCACTCTTCGGGAAACGCTCATGACCGCCCAACAGATGGTAGAGGACTACAAGACGAACGCCAGGAAAGAGGCTGAGCTTCTTCTCAAGGAGGCTGAACAGAGGGCCGACACCCTGATCAAGGAGGCCCAGGAAAAGGTAATAAAGATCCACGAGGACATCGTGGACCTCAAGGGTATCAGGCGCCACTTTAAGGAGGAATTGAAGAGGCTGATAGACGGCCATATGCGGATGCTCGAGCATGACGCTACGAGAGAGGGCGAGCACAGGGAAGAGGAAGGGCAGTGAGTTCATCCGAGCGTTACAGGGTGCTCAAGGGCATGAAGGACATCATGCCGCCGGACATCTCCATATGGCAGAGGGTGGAGGCGGTCGCCAGGGAGATCTTCGGATCTTACGGCTTCCGTGAGATAAGGCCCCCAGTCCTGGAATCGACGGCGATCTTCACACGGGGTATCGGCGAAAATACCGATATCGTCGAGAAGGAGATGTACACCTTTGACGACAAGGGCGGACGTAGTGTGTCGCTCAGGCCTGAGGGCACCGCTTCGGTGGTGAGGTGTTATGTTGAAAATCATCTCCACACGCTGCCTTCCCCCCAGAAGTATTATTATTCCGGTCCGATGTTCAGGTACGAGCGTCCCCAGTCCGGCAGGTTCAGGCAGTTCTTCCAGGTAGGCGTCGAGGCCTTTGGTTCCGCCAGGCCGGAGATGGACGCCGAGGTGTTGTCGATGCTCAGACATTTCCTGACACGTCTGGGACTGCCCTCGCTGAACTTCCAGGTGAATTCGATCGGCTGTGAAAATTGCAGGCCCGCCTATAAGGAAACACTCAGGAATTTTTTTGCGGGGAAACTCGAGGGCCTTTGCCCGGACTGTAACAGAAGATACGAGGCAAACCCGCTGAGGATCCTGGACTGCAAGGTGGAAAGGTGTATAGAATTGAGGAAAGGGGCTCCGAAGGTCACGGACCATCTGTGCGGCGACTGCAGAACACATTTCGACAGACTGCTGACACTCCTTGGCATGCTGGGAATACCCCACACGGTGAATCCCGACATGGTGAGGGGACTCGATTACTATACGAGGACCACCTTTGAAGTGACGAGCGAAAACCTGGGCGCCCAGAACGCGGTGGCTGCCGGCGGACGATATGACCGGCTCGTGGGTGAGTTCGGCGGGCCCGCCACTCCTGCTGTGGGTTTTGCGGTCGGGATGGAAAGGCTTGTCGAACTCCTGAAGTCCTCTGCGGATCATGAAGAACCCGTGCCGCTCCTCTTCGTTGTCAACATGGGGGAACGGGCATGCGGCGAAGGCATGATGATAGCCGACCGCCTCAGGGAAAAGGGAAAATGGGTCGAGATGGGCGACAGCTCGTCTTCCCTGAAGAGCCAGCTGAGAAGGGCGGACAGGCTTTCTGCAAAATATGTCTTCATCATCGGTGATGAGGAACTGCAGGCCGGCGCCATCAAGTGGAAGAGGCTCGGCGACGCTGCAGCAGGAGAAATTCCCTTCTCTGCCGCAGACGATTTTTTCCGCAACAACTCGTGATGGAGGAAGAAATGGAGATTGCAGTCAAACCGGGTTCCGGCAGCCGGTCAGGGATAATGCTTCCTCAGAGGGGTCTCGAATGAGCAAGGTTATCGTTATAGATGACGAACCCTTCATACTCATGATGATCGAAGACAAACTGAAAAAAGCCGGAATCGATGTGGTTGCGCTAAGAGAGAGCCGCAATGCCCTGGATATCATCCGGAAGGAGATGCCTGACCTCATCATCCTCGACTGGATGATGCCGGAACTCAGCGGAATCGAACTCTGCAGGATACTCAAAAGGGAGCCGACCCTGCTCCATATACCCGTGTTTATGCTGACGGCGAAAGGACAGGACGCAGACGAACAGCTGGGGTTGAAGTGCGGGGTGGCGCGATACATCACAAAGCCGTTCAGTCCGAAGGCCCTTCTCGAGATGGTGCAGGAGGTTGTGGGAAATGCAGGAGGGTGACAACGACCTCTCGCTGACGGTCAGGGAACTGAGCAATGCCTATGAGGAGCTCTCCCTGCTCTACAGGATTTCGGAGGTCTTTTCATTCCTGAGCGTCGAGGAAATCTGCACCAGAATCTCCAACGAAGCTGTAAACACACTGGGGGTCAGGACTGCTGCCGTTCTTTTTCTGGACGAGAAAGGGGAGACGCTGCGCACCAAGACAGCCCTGGGGAGCTGGAAAAGGGAGAGGGTCATCAGCAGGGATTCCAATCCTGTCTGGAAGGCGATAGATTCAAAGAGAAGCGCTGCATTCTGCAAGTTGGCCGAGACGGAATACGTTGAGGAGTTTCCGGAACTTTCATCCCTCATGATCTGCCCTATCGCCGGAAAGGTAAAGGTCATCGGGGCGATTGTCGTAGGCGACAAGGATTCGGGGGAGGAGTTCTACTCAAACGACTCGAAGCTCCTTTCGGCCATAGCGGTTCAGGCCGGCCTCGCGATAGAAAATGCCTTCCTGCACGACGAACTCGAGTCACTCCTGCTCGGTGCGATACGGTCGCTTGTCAAGGCTCTGGAGGCGACATCGTACTGGACTGCGGGGCACACCGAGAGGGTAACGGAATATTCGATTGGGATAGCAGGTGTCATGGAACTGGGTAAGGAGATGCTTGAAAAACTGAGGATATGCGCCCTGCTTCACGACATCGGGAAGATCGCGACCCCGAAGGAGATACTGAACAAGAAAGACGGACTCGAGGTGGTGGAATGGGAAGAGATCAAGAGACATCCCGGCCTCGGTGCGGAGATACTGACCGAACTCAGGCAGTTCAGCGAGATCATCCTGAGCATCAAGTACCACCACGAACATTGGGACGGCCGAAAGGGTATCTATGGGGTAAAACGCGAGGAGATACCCCTCATGGCGAGAATCCTTGCTGTTGCCGATGCCTTTGACGCGATGACCTCGGACAGACCTTACAGGAAAAGGAAATCCAAAGAAGAGGCGATCAACGAGGTCATCAGGTGTTCGGGGACGCAGTTCGACCCGGAGGTGGTGGAGGCCTTTCTTCGGTGGGTGAAGGATTTCACCCTACCACATCGAGCTTCCTTATTCTGAGTTTCACGCCCAGCCTGTCAGTGATCTCCCGGCATTTTGCCGGATCCACGCCTTCGAGTTCCACGACCGTCGCCTGCACCTCGGGGATATAGTCCTTTGCCTCTGCGATGAAACCGAGGACCGCCTGATAGGCGTCTTTGAAGGCCGGCCTGCAGATGCGGTCATAGGTCTCCTGGTCCTGCGCGTCCAGACTTATCGAGATACTGTCTACGAGGCCCTTCAGCTCGGGAAGCACGTCTCTTTTGTGAATGAGATTGGCGTGGCCGTTTGTGTTTATTCTTACCTTCCCGTTGTTCTTCTTCACCCACGCTGCAACGCCCTTAACCGTATCAAGGCGCTGCAGGGGCTCGCCGTAGCCGCAGAAGACGACTTCCCGGTAGCGGGTGGGGTCCCCTATCTCACGTATGATCTCCTCTTCCGTCGGCTCGTTGCCAAGTCTCAGCCTGTGGCCTTTCACGAAATCGGACCGAAATTTAACACAGAAGGAGCAGACATTTGTGCACCGGTTTGTTATGTTAAGGTATAGGCTGTCCCTGATGCGGTAAGTAATCTCCGCCTTCTCGGATATGGCGCCGATTCCGAAGAGCCGCTTTGCATTCAATGTAGTGATCCTGACAGCGTCCTCGATGCTTATGCCTCGCAGCGCAGCGATATGCTTCAGTGTGTGCTTCATGTACAGAGGCTCGTTGCGTTTTCCCCTGAAGGGTTCCGGTGAGAGATAGGGTGAGTCCGTTTCTGTCAGGAGGTAGTCGTCAGGGATTATGCGGGCTATCTCCTTAAGCTCGGCGGCCTTCCTGAACGTTACCGGCCCGGCAAGAGAAATGTAAAAGCCCATCTCCATCGCTTCTTCAGCCATCTGTGCGTCCCCCGAGAAACAGTGAAGCACCCCGTTATTTACCCCGGACTCCCTCAATATCCGAAGAGTGTCATCCTTCGCCTCCCTGGTGTGGATTATGACGGGCAGGCCTGTTTCCCGGGCAAGCCCCAGATGCCGCCGGAAGACCTCCCGCTGTATGTCCCTGGGAGAATGATCATAATGGTAATCCAGACCCGTTTCGCCGATGGCGACGACCTTGTCATTTTTCGACCACTGAAGAAGGTCGGAATACATCTTTTCCGTGAAATCTTTCGCATCGTGGGGATGGATGCCGATTGAGGCGTAAACGAAGTCGTACTCTTCGGCAATCCTTATTGCCCGGATTGTGCCTTCCATGTCGGAGCCGACGGTGATGAGGGCCTCGAACCCGGCGTCCCTTGCACGCCTGATCACGGCATCCCTGTCCGCGTCAAACTCCTTCATGTCGAGATGACAGTGAGTGTCTATCATATAAGCCTTTCAAAACGGGGTTTACAAGAAGCTCAGAATTTATTGTAACTCAAACATTCCAAAAGTGAGGAAAAAATGGGCTGGCGATCAAGCCCCGAATTTCTTGAGTCTTCCCGCGTTCGCAAGTACAAGAGACATCAGTTCAACCGTCCTGAAGATACCCAATTCTCCCTTTGTGCACTCCCTCTCCGAAAAGGCGTTGCAGAGCCCGCCGAGCACGTAGGGCGACGACAGCAGCAGAGGGACGGGGTGCCAGCTGTGGCCCTTCAAGAGCGCCGGGGTCGAGTGGTCACCGGTTATGACGAGCACGTCGGGTTTGAGGTCAAGTATCTGCGGAAGGAGCGCGTCGAATTCTTCTATCCTGCGGCTTTTTTCCTCAAAGTTACCGTCTTCGCCATAGGAATCGACCTTCTTCACGTGGAGGAAGAAAAAGTCATGCCCTGCATAATTTTCCCTGAGAAAGTCGATCTCGTCCTGTACGCTTCCGGTAACGACCGGCGTCTGCATTCCCACGAGCTTGGCGAGTCCGCGGTACATTGGATAGGCTGCGATGGCAAGAGGGTTCAGTCCATATGCCCTGCCAAACGGCAGCAGGTCCGGCATGACCGAAAAACCCCTCATGAGCGCAAAGTTTGCCTTTTTCTCTCTTCTGAGGACCTCTTCTGCCCTGGCGATGAACTTCTGTGCAACTGCCGCAACGTGCTGAGCGGCCCCGGTGCTTCCGGCAGGGGCAAGCGGGGCCTTGCCCTCCTTCTGGGGGTCCGTGTCGTCGATCGATGCCGAATCAGGGGCAAGAGACTGCGGGAACCTGAATATCACGGCGAAGCGGTGTTCCATGCCGGGCGCAAGCAATACCTCCGCGTCGTCTATCTTCTTTATCTCTTCCTGAAGTTTCTGCGTGATAGCCCTGCTTTCGTCAGTCGGTATCCTTCCGGCACGTCTGTCCTTTATGATGCCGTTTTCAATCGTGGCGTAATTGCAGCGGAGGCAGACGTCCGTGTCCCCGACGTCCATTCCCAGTCCGAGGGCCTCTAGTATCCCTCTTCCGATGGTATGTTCGAGCGGATCGTATCCGAACAGGGCGAGGTGGCCAGGACCGCTGCCCGGCGTAATTCCGGGAGCAACAGGCGTATGAAGCCCGCACGCTGCTGTCTTTGCCAGTGCATCCATATTCGGCGTTGCCGCGGCTTCCAGCTCGGTTTTCCCGTTGACAGGAAGGCCGCCGAGGCCGTCGAGCACGACAAGTATTATTTTTGATTCGTTCTTCTGGATGAGATCTCCCATGAGTTTTTGCATGACGGAGATGTTATCGCAAGAGGCCGGAAATTTTCAAGTCCGGAAATACCGTTTCTGCAGTTGCCCGGTGAGGCGGTAGCCACAGGCGCGCACAGGGGCCCGAGGGAGGGCTTTCGTACTATAAGTCCGTGTTTATGGTATATTTTTATGATATGTTTATAGACTCCGCAAAGGTCAGCCCCTGAAGATGGCCGCACGAAATCTCGATGAAATAAGACACTGGTTCGATGAGGGATGTTCCGGCAGAACCATGACTGAAAGGTTCACGGCCGGGACAGACCGTCTTGTGAAGGAGATCTTTCAGTCGGTTGATCCGGACGCGGATGTGGCGCTTATGGCCACAGGGGGATATGGCAGGGGCGAGATGGCGCCCTTTTCGGATGTGGACGTAATGTTTTTTGCAAGAGACAGGAGGGACACGAAGGCGTCCGAAAAAGTCCTCTACAAACTCTGGGACACGGGCCTTGATATCAGCCATTCATTCAGGACGCCGCGGGAGTGCATCGAGGAGGCGACCAAGGATGTAAGAACGCGGACTGCGCTTCTCGAGGCGCGGTTCGTCGCCGGCAGCAGCAAGATATATGAGATGTTCAGAAAAGAGGTTTATCCTGAAGTGGCCCAGCGAAGGCAGAAAGAGTTTGTCAGAGACAAGCTCCGGGAGATGGAAAAGCGCCATCTTGACTCAGGCGATTCGGTGTATCTGCTTGAGCCCCACATCAAGGAAGGGGAGGGCGGCCTGAGAGACATACATACCGCATACTGGCTTTCGAAGGTTGCGCTCAGGGCCGGAAGTATGCAGGATTTTTCGGGCCTTCTCGGCAGCAATGAATACAAACGGTTTCTGTCCGCCTACGATTTTCTGCTCCGGGCGAGGTTTGCACTGCACGTGGAAAGCGGAAGAAAGAACGACGTCCTTTCCTTCGAATACCACAAGGCAGTTGCCGGTCTTCTTGGCTTCAGCGATTCCCGGAAATTCAGAGGCGCCGAGAGAATGCTTCGCTATTATTACCTGAAAAGCAGACTCGTAAGGGAGTTGGCCCGGAAGATCGTTGTGAAGTGCAGCAAGACCTACGTGAATGTCTTCCGAGACCTCCTTGTCCGGAAGGTGACGGAGGATTTTTCGATCTCGGGCGGTCGCATCATCGTGACCTCCAGGGACCTCTTCAGGAGCAATCCCGACAAGATGATGGAGGCTATGTACCTTTTTTCAAACATCGGCAAGAGGTTCAGTGAGGCTACGAAGGAGATGATCGGGGCTAATCTTCTGCGGATCGGGCGCAGGACCCGGAGTTCCCCGGCCGCGGTCCAGCACTTCCTGTCGGTATTCAGGGGGCAGCGGGTCTATGAAACACTGAGGGAGATGAATGATTCCGGGGTCCTCGGCAGATTCATCCCCGAATTCGGCGCACTGCGCTGCCTTGTCGTGCACGAACCGTACCACATGTACACTGTCGATGAGCACACGCTCATGGCGATCAGGAACCTCGAGGCGCTGCGGAGCACGAAATACAAGAGCCTTGAAGACCTCCATGAGATTTTTAACTCCCTGGAGCGGGTTGATACCCTTTTTCTGGCGCTCCTGTTCCATGACATCGGAAAGGCGGCCGGCAGGCACCACGAGGAGGAGGGGTACAAGAGGCTCAAGAATATCCTGGCGAGGTTCAATTTCGACGTCAGAAAACGCCAGAGGATAGAGTTCCTTGTGAGAAACCACATTCTCATGTCAACGATAGCGCTCCGAAGGGAAACGACTGACAGGGAGGTAATAGCTGCTTTTGCCGACGCAGTGGCCGACGCCGAAAACCTTAAGGCCATTTATCTGATCACCTATGCTGATATGTCGGCGGTCAACCCCGAATTCTGGACCGCGTGGAAGGCATACCTGCTCAGGGAACTTTTTTCCAACACACTGAGGTATCTCTCGGGCATAAGGGAAGACAGAAACGGCTATATCCGGGACCTGCAGGGTTTGCTGCCGGGCTGCGGGAGGGATGTGCTTGTCGATTTCATCCGGCAGATGCCCGAGCGATACAGGCTTTCAACAACAAAGGAGAGAGTGATAGAAGATTTCAAGCTTGCGAAAAAGGCGCATGCAGAAGGCTTTGCGATGCGGATCGAAAGCGGAGCCGACGGCGTCGCTGAATTGTCCGTAAGCGCACCGGACCGGCAAGGCCTTTTTTCGAGTATCGTGGGCTTTCTTTCATCCAGGGGACTTAATATAGTGGGCGGAAGAATATTTACGGGCGCAACCGGTATAGTAATCGACCGGATTTCGGTCTCGAACCTGAGGGAGATCTGGTGGGAGGGGCTCGCCACGGACCTTGAGAGGGGACTGAGGGAAATTCTTGTCGAAGGAAGACCCCTTGCTGTGGCCAGACGGGAAAGAACCGCGGGGAGCCCATTCGACGTGTTCATCGAACTCGATAACGAAGGATCCGAGGAGTTCACACTGATAGAGATTTTCTCTCCTGACAGACTGGGGCTGCTCTATGACATATCCGATGTGATGTACAGAAACGGGATCAATATTGTCTCCGCGAGGATCAACACCGAGGCCGGTCTTGCGCAGGACATTTTCTATATCCAGTGGAAAGAGGCTAAGATAGACTTTATGTCGGCGGAAAGACTCCTGTCAGAACTATGGCAGATGCTATTGCAGTGAAAAAAAAGAGACTGGCACTGCTGCTTGTCATTGCGGCAATCTTTGCGGTGGCTGCCTTTATCCTCCGGGGGCCTTACGTGTCAGAAGCCCTCAAGAGAGTAGTCCTGCCTGAACTTGAGATGGCCTCCGGAAGGCGTGTGACCTGCCGGAGGATGTATGTCAACCTGTTCCCGCTCTTTGCCGGGGCGAGGGACATAACGGTGTTCGACAGCAACGGGAGCCGTATCCTCCATGTCCCCGGAGCAAAGGCGTATATAGACCCCTCCGGTCTTCTTTCGCAGCGTATACTCATCAGGCGGCTCATCATAACCGATCCCGAGGTCGCCGCAGACAGAAAACAGGCTGAAGATATTATCGATAAGGTAAGGACCTACATTGCCAGGGAAAGAAAGACCGCGGTGAAAGTGAAGATCAGGGGTGTGGCGATCAGGCAGGGAAACGTTGCCCTTAGCGACGAATCCCAGAAGCTGAGCTCCGCGGTACGCGGGCTTAACGGCGACATCATTATAGGCGATGCCCAAAGGATAAACGCATCTGCGGAAAAAGTCATGATCAGGAAGGAGGGATGGCCGGACATCGCCGCGGATGTAAGTACCAGCATCATCGTAAAGGAAGGTGCAGTCCGGATCAGGAGACTCGTTGTCGGTTCGCTGGGCTCGAAGATGAGCGGTTCGGGAGAATACGAAGACGGGAAGGGGACGTTCAAAACGAGCATCGAACTGCTATTTTCGAGCGTCAAGAGGATGTTCGGTCTCGAAAGGGACGGCACCGGCAAGGTGAGCGCAACCGGGAAGGTTTCTTACCTGAAGGGCAAGATCGGTCTCGATCTTAAACTCGGCGGCAACTTCTATATCCAGACGCTGATGGAACTCCTCAAGGTGAAGGACAGGATCGAAGGTTACGCCGATGTGAATGGACAACTCGATGGGCCGCTCGATAATCTCAGGGGGAAGGGAACCCTCAGAGTGAAAAACGGCAATTTCTATGACGTTGCCGTGAATTCCCTAAGGTGCAACGTTACCTATGCCGGGGGAGAAATGAAGTTTACGGACGGCGTCGGCAGGCTCTATAACGGCAGCGCAAAGGTCGCTGTGACGATTCATCTGCCGGTAGTGAATTACTACGCAGTGGCGGTCGATTTCGAAGATATCGACAGTGCCCCCGTGTTCAGGCTTGTCGGCTGGGACCCCGGGGTGGAACCGGGAAAGGTGACCGGGAGTCTCAGTACCGCCGGTTCTGCATTCAATCCCGGGGGACATTTCGCATACAGGAGCCTGAGACAGGGTAAGGACATAATAGGAAGGATAAGGGAGATTGAGGGTGGATACGCGCTGCAGGACGATCTGCTTGCCCTTTCGAATATAAAGGTGGGCACCGGGAGGACCGCGATAGAGGCGGGCGGGACTGTCGACCTCGGGCGGAAGGTCCTGGATCTCGACGGTCATATGAAGACTGCGGATATTACGGACGCGACCCTTCCTTATTACGGGAAGCTGAAAGGGACAGGCGAATTCAGGGGTAAGATCACCGGGGCCTTCGACGACCCGGTCATAAGCGGACATATACGGCTGACCGGGCCGGTATTTGACAGTTACGCCGCGGACCTGATCGAAGGGGACGTCAACTACAGGAAGGAAAGGCTTACTGTCAGTGAACTGTCGGCAAAGGGGAAGGGAGAAACCCTGACGATGGGGGGCGGGGTATACTTCAGAAGCGCAAGGAAGCTCTTTGACCTTTCGGGCGCCGAGTATCAGCTTTCGGCCGCTGTCAGGAACGCCGACCTGGGAAGGCTTGCAAAGATATTTTATGCCGACTTTGTCGGAACAGGAAATCTCATCGGCGATGTAAAGATCGCCGGCGATGCCGCAAACCCGCGCATCACCGGAAACGCTTCGGTTTCAAACGGCTCCGTCTTCGGCGTCACCTTCGACGCCGCCCGCTTTGCGCTGAACTATTCCGACGGAACTTTCGGCCTCGTGAATGTGAACATGACCAAGGGCGGGTCCGTCATGGAAGGCGATGCGAAGTTCTCAGAGGGAGGGAAATTTTCTTTCAAGGCAGCGTCGGACAGATTGCGGCTGACTGACGTAGTGCACAGAGAGATCAACGGCGACGCCGTCTTCAGCGTCAGGGCAGAAGGCAGCGGGACCTTTGACAATCCGTCCGTGTCTTTAACCGGCAACATGGTCAAGGGCGTTCTCAGGGGAAGGAACATCGGCGGCGGCCTCATCGCTGCATCCATAAGGAACAAAGCGGTAACCGTCAGCGCAGACATGATGAATAACGGTCTTCGGTTTACGGGAACGGGAAGGTTCGCGAAGGATATGCCGTGGGAGGGGCGGATAGACATCGTGTCGGGCAGATATGATCCGCTCATAAGCGCTTTCCTTAAAGACGTCCCCGAGGATCTCATACTGAGCCTCAACGGCGCAGTCATCCTTAAAGGAGACAGATATCACCTTGCCGCATCGGCAGTCCTGAAACAGGTCATGCTTTCGATGTACGGGTACAGTTTTGTTAATGACAGGGATATAAAGATGGAGTTGAATGACCGCAGGCTGACCATGAGCAGGTTTTCGCTGCGAAGCGGTGACGCAGTGCTTGGCGTGGACGGCAGCCTCGTTCTGGGGAAGGAGTACAATCTGGTATTCGAGGGGAAGTCGGAGCTTGCACCTTTCAAGAGCCTCTCTTCGAAGATAGGCGTGTTGAGGGGTGATGCGGATTTTGTGGTCGCCGTATCGGGTGACTGGAACAATCCTCAGATAAACGGCGGTGCGACGCTTTCAAACGGGTTTTTCGGGATGAAGGAATTGCCTTACCGGCTCAGTTCCCTTAGCGGGTATCTGTATATGGATAATGACCGGGTCGTCCTTCAGCGTCTCAATGGAAAAATGGGGGGCGGAGATGTCGCCCTTTCCGGCATTGTCTACCTGAAGAAGTTTTCCCTCAACCGGTTTTATGTGGATGCGAAGCTCAGCAACATAACTACCTCTTTTTCGAGCGAATTCAACGTGAACTTCGGGGGAGACCTTCTCCTGAGGGGTACCCCGTCGTCTCAGACCATTTCAGGCGACGTGACCATCAATCGGGCGCGTTACAGGGAAAGGGTCGAATGGAAAAGCTGGCTGCTGATGACGAGAAAGAGCGAGAGGTACAAGGGCGAGATATCCGACGTCGAGAAGGCCGGCCTTGACGTGAGGATCACGGGAAATAACATAGTCGTTGACAACAATATTGCGAGGGCCAGCGTGGGGGTGGACATGGTCCTGCGGGGTACTATCTACCGGCCTATCCTGCTGGGGCGGATCGAGGCAAAGGAAGGGACCGTATATTTCAGAAACAACGATTTCAGAATCCTCCATGCGACGGCGGATTTCACAGATCCAAACAGAATGAATCCCTACTTCATGATCTCTGCAGATACCCTGGTGAAAGGATACAAGATAACAATGAATCTGGACGGCCAGTTCGACCATTTCGACGTATCCTTTTCCTCAGACCCGGTGCTGAAGGAGATGGACATACTGTCGTTGCTGGCCGTTGGGCAGACCGGCACAGAGATGAAGGGACTTGAAGGAAGCCTCGGTGCGAGCGAAGCGACAGGATTTGTGACAGGGAAACTCCAGGATGTGCTTGAGGAGCGGATGAAGACGATCACCGGCCTCGACAGATTTCAGATCGACCCATACGTATCGAGGACGACGGGAACGATCGAACCCAGGGTCACGGTCTCGAAGAGACTCATAGGAGACAGGATGTATGTCACTTATGCCACTGCCGTGGGGGCTAAAGAGGAGCAGATCGTGAAGCTCGAGTATTATCTGACGAAGCATATGTCGCTTGTAGGCGTCAGGGACGAGAGGGGGATCGTCGGCGGTGATGTCATGTTCAGGTTCCGTTTTAAATGAGAGTGTCGGCTTCGGAGAGGCGAAGTCGCATAGGGGAAAGCGCAGCGAGGGGTATCGCGATATTCCTCATGGTATGTCTGTTTGCCTTGTCCTCCGTCTCCGCCGGGGCCGCTACGGTCGGCAAGGTCGAGATCGCGGGGCTGTCCTCCATCGGAAGAGAAGAATTTCTCGACATGTTCGGCATCAGGAAGGGCGGCGAGGTAAATGACGCTATTGTGAGGGACGCAATCAAAAGGGCATTTCTGAAGGGCATCTTCGACGATATCCAGGTGAGGGTCTCCGACGGAGAGAATCCCGTCGTGCATGTTACCGTGAAGGAGAGGGACTTCATAAGAAAGGTGAGGGTGTCGGGAAAGTGTGCCCTTTCGGCCAAACTGCTGAGGGGACTCTTCATGCTGAAGGAGGATGAGGTCATGAGGTACGACCTCATCCAGGAGGCCATAAAAGACCTTGGTGAAAAAGTGGCGCAATACGGCTACCCCGATGCAAGAATCAGCCTACGTACTGAAAAGACTGACAAGCCATACAGGGTGGATGTCCTGCTCACGGTCGACACCGGCGTGCCCCTTGTAATAAAGAAGATCAAGATCGACGTCGTCTCCCCCAGTCCCTATCTTGAAGCGGGCGGAAGGGGAGTTTTATATCGCGAAATGAAGCTTGGGATCGACGATATTTATGACACCAACAGGGTCGACGCGGACCTGAAGCGGATCAGGAGTTTTTTGAAAGCGCAGGGTTTCTACAAACCTTCTGTGGGGCCCTATTCATTCGTTAACGGCGAACTTGAGATAACGGTGGACCCGGGAAAACGCATGACCATTGAGATCATGGGAAACAGCGCCATCTCTCTCAAGAAACTCATGGCCGAGGCCCCTTTCTTCGAAGTTGAGGATTATAACGAGGGACTCCTCCAGGAGACAGTGGACAGGATGCTTGCGCTTTATCACTCGGAGGGATACCCTCTGGCAGAGGTAGCTCCGGTGACCAGTTCCGATCAGTACAACATCAAGGTATCATTCTTTATTTTTGAGGGGCCGAGGGTGAAGGTGCGGTCCATCTCTTTTCTGAATACGGGGCTGCCCGTGAAGCAGCTGAAAAATGTGATGTCGCTGAAAGAGGGAGGACCATATGATCCGGCTTTGGTCGAGCAGGACAAGGGGGCGTTGAAGGAATTTTATGCCGCCCTGGGATATCTCGATGCAACGATAAAAAGTATGGACGTGAAGGTCGATGAACCCTCGGGTACTGCATCGGTGACCGTTGAGGTTGATGAAGGGAAAAAAACAGAGATAGGATCTGTCGATGTCAAGGGCGTCGATGACGAGTTGAAGAAGAAAATGCTGGCAGCGGCAGGGATCAAGGCGGGAGATCCATACAATGAAGTTGATATTTCTGACGCACGGTTCAGGATGCTTGACAAGCTGAGCGCGTCAGGGCATCCCAGTTCGGACGTCGTGGTGAGCAGGGAGGCTGAAAACCACAAGGTGGCCATCACATTCGTCATCACGGAGGGGAAGAAGGAGCTCTTCGGAAGGACGATTATCACCGGCAATAGAAAAACGAACTATGCGGTGATAAGGAGGGAGCTTCAGTACAAGACAGGTGATCCTTACAGCCCCCGCACCCTGGCAGATGTGCGCCAGCGACTTTACAAACTGGGCATCTTCTCCAGTGTCGACGTCGAGGCGGTCGACGGCGGTGACAACATCAAGAACGTCCTCATAAAGGTGACAGAGGGCGAACCGGGCTCTGTTGAATTCGGTTTTGGATATGCGGATGTCGAAAAGTTCAGGGGCTTTGTCCAGGTCGGTTACAACAATGTCTGGGGGTTGGATAAGGACATGATGCTGCGAACTGAAATGAGCACACTTCAGCGAAGGGTCATACTGCAGTATAGTGAGCCCTGGTTTCTGGGAGTGAAACTGCCATTCAGGACCTTTTTCCTTTATGAGTACAAGAAGGAGCTGAACCCCGACAATAACGAGATATTGTACAAGCTGAACCGGTACACGGTAACCTCGGGTGTCGAAAAAAAGATAGGCGACACGATGAAAGGGGAATTGTACTACGAGTTCGACGTGGTCAATACCTACGACGTGCGTCCCGACGTCGTACTCAGCCGTGAAGATACGGGCACGCTGGCGATCAGCAGCATCAAACCTGCGCTCGTATTCGACACGAGGGACAACCCATTCGATCCGAAAAAGGGAGTTGTTGCGGGGATTTCCTTGAAGACTGCTACCTTCCTTCTTTTTTCGGAGACGAACTTTGTGAAGCTGGAACTATACGGGAGCAACTTCGAAAAATTGTCAAACAGGATTGTGCTGGCCTTTTCCGCAAGGGGCGGAGTGGCGTACGGCTACCATAATACGAATAACCTCCCGATCGTGGAGAGGTATTTCCTCGGCGGACAGTCGACGGTGAGGGGATACGCACAGGACACCCTTGGTCCCAAAGGCGCCGACGGCAACCCCACGGGCGGTAACGCCTACCTTATGGGAAATCTGGAATTCAGGACGTCACTCGGAAAGGGCTTCGGCATTGTGCCTTTTCTTGACATGGGGAACGTCTGGGTTGATGCAAACCAGGTAAACCCGATGAAGTTGAAATATACCACCGGGCTCGGTCTGAGGTACAGCACTCCTGTGGGGCCGCTCAGGGTTGATTACGGCTACAAGTTGAACAGAGAGAGAGGTGAAAGCCATGGTGAGATCCATTTCAGCATCGGACAGGCGTTCTGAGGAGCCATGACGCGAAGGCAGGGAATAAACCCGCATTTGAACAGGCAGCGAATCAAGGCGGCGTCCGTTATCGCCGTGATGCTCACTTTCCTTGTCATTGTCCCTGTCGGCTCAGCCGCCATATTTGACCGTGTGGTGGCGTTTGTAGGAGATGAGGCCATTACTCTGAGCGAATTCACGCAGCAGTACCGGAATACCCTGAAGGTGTCTCCGGATGTCACCGAGGAACAGGTGATCAATACCATGATAAACAGGCTTCTGTTGGTGAAGGAGGCGAGAAAATACAGGATCGAGGCCGCGACGCAGGATGAGATGATCAGGGATTATATCGATCTCAAAGTGAGGGCCTTTATACGGGTCAGTGAAGACGATGTGGAGGCGTTTTACAAAAAAAATAGAGACAAGTTCGCCGGAAAAGATTACGAAGAGGTGAGGGGCGAGATAGAAAGATATCTCACTGAAAAGGAACTCAACGAGAGGCTGAAGGAGACGCTGAAGGAACTGGGGAAAAACGCATATATAAAAATTCAGATTCAGCCGGAATCGCAGAGCGCAGCGGGATCAGGATAAAGGTCTGCTGCGTGGGTGGGATTTTCCCAAACCACGCAGCAGACCTTCCCTGAAGGACGGTCAGGCAACTTTCTCTTTCAGTTTCCTGGCCTAATCGGTTGCATAGTC
>JAWOKY010000002.1:0-7839 GCA_033853975.1 Thermodesulfovibrionales bacterium | reverse complement strand
TGGCCATCGAAAGGGTGCCCCGCTTGTGGGGCTTGTTATTGAACTCGGCCTTGATCGCATACCCGGGGCCTCCCATGCCATGTTTTGACCTGTCCGGGCTCTTTGAGTTGGGATCGCCGCCCTGAATCATAAAACCGGGTATCACGCGGTGGAAGGTCGTGCCGTCATAAAACCCTTTCTTTGCGAGCTCAATAAAATTGTGCACGTGGTTCGGAGCGACTTCAGGGAAAAACCTGACCTCGATATTCCCGAACTTTGTCTCGACTACAGCTCTTGCGTCAGCCATTTTCACAATCTCCTCTTTCGTGAATTTTTTCTCCTTCGTTTCCGGATATGCAGATACCGCAAAAAACAGCACACACACCGTCATGAGCAAAGCACTATATCTCATAAAGCCTCCTTGATTTTCCTTCGGCGCAGCAATTTTTATTATAGCAAATGGTGTCTCTTTTTTGTCTGCCGGGTCTCTTTAAAAAATTGACATGTTGGCTTTATAATAGAAGCAGTCGCGTGCTTCCATAGTTGCGAATCAGGAATGAGAACAGGAAAAGATTTCTACCGAAAGGTCTGCCTCTTCGTCGCTTTATCGCTCGTCGGAGTTGTTTCCGGTGTTGACGCGAAAACCCCTTCAGGCATCCAGAAACAAAAGAAGGCTGTAGTAACCCTGTATGTCGATGACAAAAACGGAAAGCATATTTTTTCCGCCACGGGATCCGTCCTCGACAAGGCGGGGATAGTCGTCACGAGTTGTCGGGTGATGTCGAAATGGCTGGAAGAACTCCTCAATACCGTAGTAGTCAGGACCGAAGAGGGCGCCGCCCTGCCCATGGAGCGGCTGATCTCAAACGACTGCAACAACAACGTTGCCCTTATCAAAATAAGAGGACGTGAATTCCCCACCATGAAACTTGCCGCCGACCACAGGCCGAAGAGCGGTGAAGGCGTTGTGGTTCTGGACAGGTCATCAGGTCTGGACACAGTTGCATCGGAAGGAAGGATAGTGGACATTTACCGGAAGAGCGAGTTCTTTCAGATCGCCGTTCCCGCCACCGCACGCCGTGACGGGAGCCCGGTACTGAATGCCAGGGGCGAAATCATAGGAGTCTCCACCATACTGCCGGGGAGAAAACAGAGCCGGCATATCATCGTTCCGGCAAAATATATTGCAAAAGAACTAAGCAGATATGGGAACCTTGCAAAAGAAGCATCACTGCTTCCTGCCTCCCTTCCCGGAGCTCCGCCCGCCCCCGCTCCTGTGAAAGCCCTGCGCGACAGGGGCAGCGAGCTCCCCGCCAGGGATATCGGAGAAAAGGCGGAGCGGGAATTCCTGCGCGGCTCTTCCTATGACAAGGCTCACATGTACACAGAGGCCGTAGAGGCATATAATGAAGCGATCAGGCTGAAACCGGATTACGCCGACGCCTATGTGAACCTCGGTGTTGCCTATTACCGACTCGAGAGGTACCTTGAGGCGGTGAACGCGTATGCGCAGGCGATAAGAATCAGGCCGGTGAATCTATCCGCCTATAACAAGCTCGGCGCCACCTATATCATCCTCGGTGACTATCCAAAGGCGCTTGATGCATTCAAGCAATCGGTAAAAATCGACCCGAAGAATTCCGAAACGCACTTCAATCTTGGAGTCGCATTCGTCATTGCCGGAGAGAAGGACAACGCCATAGGAGAGTATATCATCCTCAAGGAACTCGACCGGAAGAGTGCGGAGCGATTGCTGGAGTTCATTTATTAGGCGATAACGGAAGGCGCCGCGGCCTGCTAAGGCCTGATCTCTATGGGGGTGCCGTCCTGCACAAACTGCCAGATCTCTTCCATCTCGGCGTTGGTAACGGCGATACACCCGTCCGTCCAGTCCAGAAAATTGTGCAGCTCCCCGACATTTCTCGAGTCCGGCGGCAAACCGTGGATCATGATATCACCCCCGGGAGATACGCCTCGTTTCTGTGCGCTGACGACGTCCGATTCATTTGGATACGAGATATGGATTGCGAGATGAAACTTGCTCCTGGAATTCCTTGAATCCAGAACGTACCTGCCTTCAGGAGTCCTGCGATCCCCCTGCCTGGTCTTGTGCCCCTTGGGCTGTTTCCCCAGCGCGACCTTATAGGTCCTGAAAATCTCTCCGTCTCTCATGAGCATCAGGACCCGCTTGCTCTTAATCACGATCACCTTGTCGGCCTGGGCCAATGATGCAAGCGCACTTTCCTGCAGGGTGAGGAAGCCCCACGCCAGGCAGGCAAGAACGCCGAAAAGGACCATCATCCTCTGTATCTTCATCCCTTCTTGTGAACGGCTCCCGTGAAAAGCCGCGCTTAAATGATAACGGCAAACAGTCTCTTTGTCAAGGGTATGAAAGCAAAACGGTGTACAGGGACCCCCATCCTTTTTCCTGGGGAACGAGCAGGTTCAGCCTGGAGGAGAATTCATCGAGCATCAGCCTTCTCAGGTCGACCACCTCCTGGAAGCGCTTTATGAACTGGCGGTAGGCCCGTGCCGGACCTTCTTCCATGTGGTGAGTGAGACGCCGGCAAAAATACCAGTTGCACCTGAAGGGCCGCACAGGGCGTTTCAGGCCGCAACCGTCCCCGGACAGGAACCTGCAGGGGTCTGTGTCGTTGAGACCTTCTTCGTGCCGGGGCGGCCTCAACCCGAGGGCATGGATGTATGTGAGATCGTTACGGTCATAATATCCATGCAAGTTGATGCAGCAGACTTGAGGGCATGAGGGACAGACCGACGCGGTGCTGTGCTGAATGAAAGAACTCACGGTGTCGATCCTCCCTGCCAGCGCATTGGCGTATTCCGTAACCCTGCTCAGTTCGCCCGCATAACTGCCGAACACGCGGTCGAGAAGGGACATGACCGCATCCCATCGCTCCCGGTCGCGCCATAACGCGGCGTCATTCACGCTGGTCATCCGGATACCCGCATGGTATAGTATACTCATATATAGGAATCTTCGCGGGACAGGAGCTATGAAGTGAACTATACATGCAGTGATTGCGGCGGCACGTTAAAGCTGGTATTCGGTTGAAGGTCCGTGTATTTCCGCTGCATGGACTGCAGAAGAGATTTCAGGGTGTCGGAATACCTGGAGGTGATTGACGAGGAGACGTGGGACCTTATCTCCTCAAGACCCTGCAACCGGGCATGAGCCCCGTTACCTCTTGACCTCATCAATATTTTTCCCTTCAATGCCCAGGGACTCGGCCAGCGCCCTGTGAACGACTTCGCCGCGGTACGTGTTGACGGAGGATCGTATTTCGTCATCTTCCCTGATCGCCTTTTCGACACCTTCGTTCGCCACGGTCCTGAGGTAAGGCAGGGTCACATTCGTCAGCGCCAGGGTTGAGGTCCGTGGATACGCGCCTGGCATATTTGCGACCGTATAGTGGACTATGCCGTCCACTTCGTAGACCGGATCATCATGAGTTGTCGGCCGCGATGTCTCAACACATCCCCCCTGGTCCACAGAGACATCCACAATCACGGTACCCCTCCCCATGGCCTTCAGCATGTCCCTGGTTATGAGGAGAGGCGTTTTCCCGCCCGGGACGAGAATGGCGCCGATGATGATGTCTGCGTCCCGTATCTCATTGCGCACATTCTGCGCGCTGGGAGGCAGCGTCTTTACCCTGCCGAGAAACATCTCATCGATCTTCTGCAATCCCTCCATCCTTCTGTCGATCACGACAGTATCCATGAGAAGGCCCATACTGACTGTGGCGGCGTTGGCGCCTACTACCCCCGCACCAAGGATAAGGACCTTGGCAGGATGCACGCCGACGGTACCGGTGGGAAGAATTCCCTTCCCTCCCCTGAAACTCTGGAGATAGTATGCTCCCATAAAAGGGGCCATTCGCCCTGCGATCTCGCTCATGGGAAACAGGAGAGGGAGCCTGCCGCCTTTCTCCAGGGTCTCATATCCAAGACCGGTCACCTTCTTCCTGAGAAGCATGTCTGTGAGTGCCCGGTTCGGAGCAAGATGGAGGAACGTAAAGAGGGCCTGGCCTTCCCTTATCAGATCGTACTCGGCGATAAGGGGTTCCTTGACTTTGACAATGAGGTCCGACTTTCCGAAGACGGTCCCGCGGTCCACGATGTCCGCATCCGCCTTGAGATATTCTTCATCCGGGAAACCGCTCCCCTCACCTGCTCCGGTCTCTATAAGGATCGTGTGTCCGTCCCCCTTGAGTTCCTCCACTCCGGCCGGCGTCATCCCGACCCGGAACTCATCCTTCTTTATTTCTTTGGGCACTCCGATGATCATTCGCACCCCCTCCTTCAATACAATTTGACCGTCAAGGAGATTATATCAAATGTTGCGTGCGTTTGTTTCTTCTCACGGCCTGTATACCTGACCCTGACTGCCATAAATACTGAAAGAGCCATATGCTTCGATTCGAAGGGTCGTGTCAGTTGCAAATCCAAAACATTTCCGGCGGGCAAAAAAAGCCGTCAGGAGTGTGTGCTGCGGCCTGAGAGGACACGCCTCGTTTGAGTCACACCGGGCACTCTATTCCGATTTAAAGCGGGAACGCACCTTGTCGTATGTCTTCTCAAGATCGTCCATTGCGTCGTTCACTTTCCTCTTAACGGTTGCCCACGTCTCCTTGCCTGATGCTTCGAGCTTCTCCATCTCCTCCTTCAATGCAGCGCGTTTCTCCCTCAGTTCGCGCAGCCCCTTGTCAACCTCAGCCTTTGCCTCCGAGCCTGCCTTCTTTGCTTTCATTTCGAGTTCTTCCATTTTCCTGTCGAACTCCTCGAGCTTCACTTTCGCTTTCTTTCTATATTCTTCCCTCTCTTCGGAGTATCCTTCCCTGACGGCAGGTTTTCCTTCTTCTCCCCGGACATTTCTTGCAAGCCCGAACAGAAACACCACCGCGAGAAACGACACGCAGATCACAACAGTCGGATATCTGCTCCTTTTCATCTTTTCCTCCTTTTTGTTTGATGAGAAGAGGTGACCTCACTTCCAGTATCGCAGAAAACGGCGTTGATGCAAGAAGCATTCATGGCAATGCCGATAACCGCTATACCCATTGGTCCGGACTTGCTCCCGGGTTTCCTTGGGTCCGTATTTCACGTTTTCGAGAAGCAACACCGTTTACCGTCTCAAGCCCAGGGTCAGAAGCAGCGCCACGGCTGCGATCGCCATGGAAACCGTCGTGATCCAGCCCAGGGTATTCGAGATCCGGCTGTTCACCTTATCTTTCATAATGCGGCGATTGTTGCCGATAAGCATGATCATCAAAAGCAGCGGTGGCGCAACGACGCCGTTCAGGACCGCCGTGTAGTAGAGAGCCTGAATCGGATTAATACCGATCAGGTCTATGGTGAAGCCAACCAGGGTTGAGAAGGCAATGATCCCGTAAAATCCGGGTGCCTGCCGCAACTTCAGGTACAATCCCTCACGAAGGCTGAACGTCTCAGCTACCGCATAGGCGGCTGAACCGGCAAGGATCGGCACAGCCAGCAATCCCGTCCCTATAATGCCTGCCGCAAAGACCAGATGAGCAAAATCACCTGCAACCGGTCTGAGGGCTTCAGCCGCCTTTTGCGCGCTATCGATGTCGGTGATCCCGTGAGAAAACAGGGTTGAAGCCACTGTCGCGATAATGAACCACATGACGAGATTGGAAACGAGTATGCCGGATATTACATCCGTGCGCATCCATTTCAACTCTATCTTGGTGACGTTCTCGCGCGCCTTACGCGTCATTTTCCCTTCTTCGATCTCCTCCTCGATTTCCTGACCGGCTATCCAGAAGAACAGATAGGGTGAAATAGTGGTCCCCAGGATTGCGACAAGATTCAGCAGGTAATCCTTGTTGAGTTGAATGCGGGGGATAAAGGTATTTCGTAAAACCTGCCCCCAATCCTGCGGCGCCACAAAAAATACAAGGACATAGGCCAATAACGATAACGTCAGAAAACGCAACACACGGGCGTATCGTCTGTAACTCACAAAAATCTCCAGAATCGCGCTGATCACGGTTATCGTAACGAGCCAGACCAGGAAAGGGAGGCCAAGCAGCAACTGACCTGCCGCCGCCATCGCGCCCAGATCTGCGCCGAGGTTGACGGTATTGGCGACAAAGAGCAAGGATACGCAGAAATAGAGCACCGGCCTGGGATAATGCTTACGGATCAGATATGCAATGCCCGATCCCGTCTGCAGCGCAATCCGTGCACAGATTTCCTGAACGCCGGCGATCAGCGGAAAGGTAAGAACGGGGGTCCAGAGATGCGCATAGCCGAACTGTGCGCCCGTTTGGGAATACGTGCCGATGCCTGACGGATCATCATCCGATGCACCTGTTACGAGTCCCGGACCGAGCGCTTTCAGATAAGCCTGCAGTTTGCCGAGCGGACTTTTCCGCTGGATTGCTCTTTCAGCCTTTGCGGCTTTGGACACCGGCATGGGCTTGCTCTTCCCTTCCGCTTTGATGATCTGGATATTCTGACCGGTTTCCGTCGGTGGACAGAATCTTTTCTTCCTGGCCGGAACTTGTTCTCTCGCGTCTTTGCCGGCAATTCATTTTCTTTCTTACGAGTATCGCACAAGCTGTCCGACTGTCAAGTTCTTTGTTCTCTCCTTCAGGGAAGATGCAAGAAAGATTCATGCGCCCAATTTCCGGCAAGGGAATTTCAAAAGAGTAAAAACCCTCAGGTCGATTGACATCTTTGAAAACTTTGATAGACTAAAGACGAAGTCAGCCGCTGGAGGTGAATTCAGATGAGCACAATCAAGATCGTGGCAACGATTCTGATCATCGCGGGTACGCTCGGACTGATCTATGGTCAATTCAGTTACACGAGGGAGACTCACGAAGCAAAACTCGGCCCCCTGGAGATTCAGATCAAGGAGAAAGAGACAGTAAACGTTCCGACCTGGGCCGGTGCGGGAGCGATTGCGATCGGGGTTATCCTTCTCCTGAAACGGTAGACAGAGGTCTTCGCACCGACGAGAGCCGATGAAGAAGTCACGGGTCATTCATAATGTGCGCCCCAGCCCGCCGACGTCGCCAGGAGAAAGGAGGAAGTCCATCTTCGATGTTTTGATTTCAGCCTGATCGTTATCGGCATCGGGACTTCTTTTTCAGCCGGTAAAGGACCTCAAAAGAACCGAACAGGTCGAGATACTGTTCCATATACCGTGTGAGCAGGAAACGTCTTGCGACCGTTTCCTTTGCTCTCTGTCCCATCTGGAGCCGCAGTTTCTTGTCCCTGATCATCTGGACGATCCTCCTCGCCGCTTCCTCGACTGATGAGATCAGAAAGCCGCTCACTCCATCTTGGATCTGGTAACGAATTCCGCCGACGTTTCCCCCGATCACCGCAGCTCCTTTCCACATGGCCTCGGTAACTGTGAGCCCGAATCCTTCGCGAAGAGACTTTTGAAGCACGACAGCGGCCGTCCGCTGAAGGGCATTGACGAGCGCCGTGTCCTGGTGGCTGAGGACGATGATACGCTCCTCACGACTACCGAGAAGAGACTCATATACCTGAGCGCCTTCCGGGTCATCCGCGGCGATGTTGCCGAGCAGGACGAGGGTGCAATCGACTTCCTTTCTTGCCAGTTTAAATGCTCTGATCACTCCCTCCGGGTCTTTCCACCGGTCAAAGCGGGAAACCTGCACCACCAAAGGGAGGTCTGTAGGGATTTTATGATGATGCAGGCGCTCCTTGATCTCCCTTTCGCTCATTTCCCGGTTCACGATCGAAAAGGGATCAATGGCAGGCATGAAGAATACCTGCGGCGTTTTCAGTCTTTGTCTGTAATCTTCGAGGCTGAAGACGGCCGCATCATATTTTTCG
>JAWOKY010000001.1:0-22222 GCA_033853975.1 Thermodesulfovibrionales bacterium | reverse complement strand
AGAAGCAGTGCAGCCCTGATGAACCATTTCTTCCAGGTGGGCGTCATGGTCTTCCCATTTCCCTCAGCCTCCGCTTCGTTTTCCTTCCTGGAGAAGCCCCCGGTGTCACCTTAAGCATTTCGTGGGTGCCCGTTGCCTTTGCCCCAAACAGCCTGCCGACTTTTCGGGAATCCACCCTCACGGGAGAGGGGGTAAAGGCAAACAGGACATCGCTTATGGGTCATCCGATATTTCCTCTCTGCCTAATTCCTGTTTATCACGGCAGCAATCCCGTGTCAATGTTTTCGGATTGCCTACGTTCGTATCCGTGCGGTTTAAATGGATAAAGTTCCTTGCATCAGACTCCTGTGTGGGAGTCTTTATCAAATACTCAGGCTTGGAGAAATGAAGAAAAATTAATCTGCTCTTAATCGGCCTTTAACAATCGATAACTACACTATGCTATAAGGCTCGCATTGTTAAATTCGTCCTGCTCCTCGGGGGTAAAGGAGGCACGCATCCCAGGGATGAGATCCCAAAGGCTGCCGAAATGAAATTCTATAGTCATTATTGGAGGTTTACATGCTTTTTCATAACATGGTGGGGCTGTTTTCGAATGACCTTGCAATTGACCTTGGCACTGCCAACACCCTCGTCTACGCGAAAGGGAAAGGTATTGTCTGCGATGAACCTTCCGTCGTCGTGATAAAGAAGGACAGTTAAAAGACAGTAGCGGTTGGCTCCGAAGCAAAGAGGATGCTTGGCAAGACCCCCTCCAGTATCATGGCCATCAGGCCTATGAAGGACGGCGTCATAGCGGATTTCGACGCAACCGGCGAGATGCTCAAGTATTTTATCAAGAAGGTACATAGCAGGAGAAGGTATGTGTCGCCGAGGGTAATCATCGGGGTACCTTCCGGGATCACGCAGGTCGAACAGCGGGCGGTCAAGGACGCGGCCGAGGCCTCGGGCGCCAGAGAGGTCTATCTCATTGAGGAGCCGATGGCGGCTGCCATCGGCGTCGGGCTCCCTGTTGGAGAGCCATCCGGCAACATGATCGTGGATATCGGGGGAGGCACCACGGACGTTGCCATCATCTCCATAGACGGAGTGGTTTACAGTAAGGTTGTAAAGGTGGGTGGCGACAAGATGGACGATGCTATCATGGCCTATATAAAGAGAAGATACAATCTGATGATCGGGGAAACGACGACCGAGCAGATAAAGATAGAAATCGGGTCGGCCTGCGATGTGGTCAATACGGAGAAGAGGGTGAAAGACATCAAAGGGAGAGACCTGATATCGGGCATACCAAAGACAATAACGGTCAACGAGGACGAGATACGCGAGGCCATGGCCGAAACAATCAACGTCATTCTCGAAACCATCAAGGTCGCTCTTGAAAACACCCCGCCGGAACTCGCCGCTGATATTGTTGACAAAGGCATAGTCCTTGCAGGCGGGGGTGCCCTTCTGCGTGGCATAGACCTGCTGATCAAACAGGAGACCGGTCTTCCCGTTACCATCGCCGGGAACCCCTTGACAGCGGTGGTCACCGGCGTCGGGAAGATGCTTGATGAATTAGAGATGCTCCGCAGAATCGCAATCAACTGATGATAGGGAATCATAAGGAACAAGATGACTTGTCCTCTGCCCTAGAAATAACATTGAGACAGCAAAGGTTCAGGCAAGAGTATGGCAGCAGCTAAAGAAAGCCTTTGTTCAGATCGAAAAGAAGGCATCAGAACATTTCGACAAGAACAAAGCGGTCTTGCAGCAAAACGCGGTTCAGGGGAAAGACTGCGCCTCTCGAGGGAAGTGCTACTCACCGATATTTCCGTGTTCCTGACATTAATTGTGACGTGCATGCTTTTCAGGGAGATTTTTAGCCTTGCTGCGAAACACGTTCACGAAACGGACTACCGGCACGCAGTCCAACAGATTGTCTTCGCGGCAGTGGTTGCATTTTTTATCTATGGCAACGTCTTATACCAGTTAACTCGGTTGGGATACCTCAAGCGGCTAAAAGCTCACTTGCCAGCATCGCGTGAAGAATTAGAGGGTATCTATGATGGCCCTGCGCCGGACCTGGCAATCCTGATACCCTCTTACAAAGAGGAAGCTCGGGTGGTAAAACAGGCGCTTCTGTCAGCCGCTCTTCAGGAGTACCCGAACCGGAGGGTAGTTTTGCTCATTGATGATCCACCGACTCCGGGCAGCGCGGAGGACCTTTACGGTCTTTTGACTGTACGGAGACTGCCAGGCGAGGTGAAGAGATTTCTTGAGGGCCCGGAGGCCATGTTAGACAATGAATTGGCCGATTTCATAATAAGAAGAAGTACGGAACTAACAATTTCCGACGAGTGCCTAAGACTTGCTGGCCTTTACAGACGAGTTGCAATCTGGTTTGAGAAACAGGCATATACCCATCCCGTAAATGATCATACGGACCGCTGGTTTGTTGAAAAGATTTTTAGAGAACCGGCGAGGTCTCACTTTCGCCGTGCCGCCGAGCTGACAACTATCTCTCAACTGGAAGGTTGCACCGTTGACGAGTGCAAACTGGAGAGAGAATACCGGAGATTGGCCGCGTTGTTCAAGGTCGACTTGTCAAGTTTTGAACGAAAGCGCTGTAGAAATCTTTCGCATGAACCAAACAAAGCAATGAATCTTAACAGTTATATCGGTCTTCTTGGTAAACCCTATCGTGAGACCAAGAGAAATGGAAAGACGTACCTTGAGTCTTGCAAATTAGAAGAATGCGCCTTTCTTTTCCCCGACGCAGATTACCTGATCACTCTGGATGCTGACAGTTTGCTGCTGCCCGAATACGCCTTACGACTCATCCACATTATGGATCAGCCCGGCAATGAGAGACTCGCCGTGGTCCAGACTCCTTACAGCGCCGTCCCCCATGCTCCCGGTCTTGTGGAGCGTATCGCCGGCGCTACGACTGATCTTCAGTACATCATCCATCAGGGGTTCACCAAGTATAGTGCAACTTATTGGGTCGGAGCTAATGCGCTTCTCCGCAGATCTGCGTTGGAAGACATAAGCACGGTGGTCGAGGAGCACGGGAACAAGATAACAAAATACATACAGGATCGAACCGTCATTGAGGATACCGAATCCAGTATTGACCTTATTGACAGGGGCTGGAAACTTCATAATTATCCGGAGCGCCTGTCATACAGTGCAACACCGCCGGACTTTGGATCGCTCTTAATACAGCGGCGCCGGTGGGCTAACGGCGGTCTCATCATACTTCCAAAATTGTTGCGCCATCTGTTCAGCGGCTCTAATTTTTTTAAAAAAGGAGGTGAGGGATTCATGCGCTTTCACTATCTCACCTCTATTACAGGTGTCAACATCGGCTTGATGCTGATGCTTGTCTTGCCTTTCGAGGAGAATCTGCGCAGTATCTGGCTGCCACTCACAGCCGTTCCATATTTTTTCCTCTATGGACGGGATCTCGTGCAATCGGGATATAAAATCGGGGACCTACCGAGAGTATATGCCCTCAATCTGCTACTCATGCCTGTCAATCTGGGAGGAGTTCTTAAATCAATTCATCAGGCATTGACAGGAAAGAAAATCCCGTTCGGGCGGACGCCGAAAGTCACGAACAGAACTGCTGTACCGTCACTTTATATAATCTCAGAGATTGGCATTTTACTGTACTGTTTCATTAATTCCTTTGTGGACACTGTCAGCGGGCGATGGCTCCACGCTTTTTTCGCATTGATGAATGGTGTTATTTTTCTATATGCCATCATCCGTTATATGGGGTTGAAGGAAAGCGCAAAGGACCTGGCTGATTGGTGGATAACAGGCAGGTTTCACACGGTGTTACTGACCGCTTCAGAGAACCGCAGCCTGAAGAATTTCTTCGCGAAGTTCAGGGTGATATTTCCGATTCTGGTAATGCTCATAATTATTCTGATAGAAAGATTGCATATAATGGGCTCTCACCCGCATTGATTTCGCGTTAAAAGTGAGCGTGGCAATATGAGCAAAGTAAGATGAAGTTTTGGGGTGCCATTTGTAGAAGCTCTGCTCAAGCTGACGAGCGGGGTGACGTAGGAGGAGGTGGAGTGTTGCAACGGATAGCAACGCATCGGCTACTAATTGTGCTTGCAATACTTCTGCTGGCCTTTTTTTTAAGGTCTTTTCCACTCACCTTCTCGCACTATTGGGATGAAACGGTCTACCTGCAAAACGCGAAAGTAATCTCCGACGGCAGAACCAATTATTCGGAACTGGACTATCGGCCGCCCTTGCTATCGGTATTTTTTGCGGCCGGATTTCGGATATGGGACAATATCTATGTTGCAAATTTGATCGAAGGCGTGCTGACCTCCCTCGTGGTATTGTTCAGTTACTTGTTTGTCAGATCGATATGGCGTGAAAGCAGCGCAATTATAGCCGCAGTCTTCTTCGCATTCAGTCCATACATAGTGGACCAGTCGCATCAACTGATGTCAGATTTTCCATCGGTGTCGCTTATGATGGCTTCTTTGTTTCTCTTCACCAAATGGAACAAGACCTCGTTGTTTTTCTCCGGCGTGCTGTACGTCATGGCAATACTGACCAGATTCACCTCCCTGTTTCTTTTGGTTTATTTTATTTTGCTTCTCATTGTTTTTCAGAAGAGAATAAGAGAATCGATTCCTTTTTTCTTTGGGGCACTGTTATCGATTCTGCCTTACCTCTCATGGGCTCGGGTAAATTACGGCAGCTTTCTATACCCTTTTGTTCAGGCGAGGCGAATAATCATGGAATTCAGTCCGTATGCCCCGCCCTCCGTATATTTCCATGGGCTCATAGAAATATTTCCAGTCATTGCACTGATCGGCCTTAGCACAGCTGTTGGTAAAATGGTGTTTACCATGAGCCGACTTGCCGGACGGAAGAAAACTCTGCGGGAACGACTTGCCATTCTTGATGATCCACTAAAACATGAAATAGTTCTTTTCCTCTGGGGTGTCCTTTTTTTCATCTACATGTTGACGATCACTCACAAGGAAACAAGGTATATTATCCCTTTGGCAATACCAGTGCTAACATTGAGCGCGGTGGGATTCGATTATCTCTACGGAGCGATTCGCGGAAAGACGATGCTCACCCGGGCCTCGGTTGTCATCTTCTTTATTGTTTTAGTTACCAAAGAATGTTACCCATCTTTTGAAAGGCTGCGCTGGCCACTGGTAGATAACGCGGTATATGGCAGTGTTGCCGTTGCCGAGTATCTGAAAGAAACGGCGAAAGGCGCAGATACTATTTATGCCGTTACTGATTTTCCGGTTTTGGCTTTCTATTCGTCGAGAAAGACCGTATCTCTCCTGCCTGTTCAGAGGGACTTTTCTTCGAGATGGCGGGTGTACATGAGAGATGCAGGCTATTATGTTTACTTTAATACAGATGCCGGGAAGAATCTGATGCCGCAGAAGGACTTTCTCGACAAGACTGCAAACTTTAAAGAGATCATAAAAATCGAGGATGCCACGGTTTATCGATACTCCCCGTCCTGAAACGGATCTGACGGCTGAACCTTTTTGCCGGAGGTATGAAGTTCTCCTGAATAGAGTGAGTCATTGGATTTGGTCGCAGTGTGGATTTGTCGGTGTACTTGACAAGGAAATCACCCCGGAATTCTTACCCACCGCCCGGGTCACTGTCCCCGTTTGTTGGGATCGCTGTCCTTTTATTCCGGAATCATTTAGTTGCTAAACGCTGTCTGCCTCGATGAACCTGGTGCATAGAAATGAGAAGAATGCCGCAAGAAGAATCGCCGCGGGGGCGATCATGAGGGCTGCCCTCAAGCCCCAGAGGTCGGACAGGCGGCCGAGTATCGTCGGGGAGACCGCATCTCCGAGGGCATGGATGAAAAAGATATTCACCGCAAAGGCCATCGACCTTATCCAGGGGTCGGTCACGTTGACGACAACGGTATTAAGAGGCCCCGTATTCAGAAAGAGAAAGAATTCGGCAAAGAAGACCGCGGCGAGACATCCGTACAGGGAATGTGTCATGATCGCAAAGGCGGCTATCGGCGTGCCGATCAGAAACCCCCATCCCGAGACGGTAAGATACCCCTTGCGGCTTTTTGCCTGAAGCCTGTCACCAAGCCATCCTCCTGTCAGCGTTCCTGTTATTCCGGCAAGGAGGGTAATGCCCCCGAACATGGCGTTACCCTTTGCGACGCCAAGGGAATGGGCCCTGCAAAGGAAGGTGGGCATCCACTGGGCGAGGCCACCGAGAGCGAAGGTCATTGCCGCCATCGAGAGGGTGTTGATCACGAAGGAGCGGTTCCGGGCAAGCCGGAGATACGCATCCAGCTTCGGCCTGCCGGTGTTTCCTGTCTGGTCACTCGCTCCGCGAGCCGGTTCCCAGAGAAGGGCAAGGGGGATGGTCATCAGAAGCCCGGGAACCCCGACAACGAGGAACGCTGCCCTCCAGCTTGCCGCCTGACCGAGGATTCCACCGAGCAGATAGCCGAGGGCGCTTCCTACCGGAATGGCGAGATAGAAATAGGAGAGGACCCTGCCGCGCCGCTCCTTCGGGAAATAGTCCGAGATCAATCCCGGAGAGACGGTGCCGAAGCTCGCCTCCCCCACACCGACAACAGAGCGGGCCGAAAGAAGCGAACCGTATCCTGGGGCGAAGCCGGCGAGGGCGGTCGCGAGGCTCCATACCGCAAGCCCCGATGACGCAAGCTTCAAACGGCTCATGCGGTCGCCGAGCCAGCCCAAAAGAGGAGCAGATATCATGTAGCAGAGCATGAAGGCCGAGCCAAGAAGCCCAAGCGCGGTATCAGACAGGCGAAGGTCCGCCTTTACAAGCGGGAAGACGGCGTAGAGGACCTGACGGTCGATGTAGTTGAGGAGGTTGACCGCAAGGAGAAGAGCAAGCGCGTAACGGCCGTAGTTTGCCGGGCGGGATCTATCGTTCAACAAAGCTCAGGTCCCGTCATCTTTCCGGAGAAGGGAAGGCCGCCCCTCCCTTTTGCGTCGATAGTGTTCATTCAATGGTGGTGGGTCTCGCGCGGGGCCCGGAGTGTGCAGTATATCGCATCCGTCGCGCATTCGGAACATTCCATCTGGATGACGGAATGTTTTATGCCGATATGTTCGAGCCTGTGCTCGATCTCTTTCCTGATGATGTCTGCCTCGCTTATCCTCTGGTCACTTACCTGCACGTGGCCGGAAAAGGCAGGAATACCGTGGCCGATCGACCAGACATGTATGTCGTGGACGCAGGAGACCCCCGGAACCTCGGTGATAAGCGCCGATATCTCCTCGGCGTGAAAACCGAGGGGACTGAGTTCGAGGAATATCCAGAGAGCCTCCTTTACTACCGCTGTGCCCCCGAAAATTATCATCAACCCTACGATACCGCTTGCGATCGGATCGGCGAATTTCCAGCCTGTAAAATGGATGATAATTCCTGCAATCACCACCCCTCCCGAGGATATCGTATCACCCAACAGGTGGAGCCAAACGCTTTTCATGTTAAGTTCTTTGTGCCCTCTGCCGATTATCCAGGCCGCGACGAGGTTCCCGAGAAAACCCACGATCGCTATCACCATCATCACCGATGACCTGATCTCCGGCGGAGATACCAGTCTTCTGTATGTTTCGAAGAAGATGAAGAGCGCTATGACGATCAGACTTGCACCGTTGATCAGGGCCGCAAGAAGTCCTATCCTCTGGTAGCCGTAAGTTGCACGGAAGTCCGCGGGTCTCTTCATTATCATTGCTGCCGCGAGACTTAATCCCATGGCGAATACGTCGGTGAGATTATGGCCTGCGTCGCTCAGGAGCGCGAGGCTGTTGCTCACGATCCCGCCGATCACCTCTGCAGCAAGGATCACGACGGTGACAAGGAGGCTCAGAAGGAGTCTCCTTTCCGATGCATGTCCGTTTTCGTGACTGCTCAATAAACTCCTCCCCCTTCAGCGGATTATGAGTCATTTTATCATAAAAACGCGGGCCGGACTGAGAAACGAGCGGGGAAAACCCGGAAGAGTGTGTTCGCTTTGTCCGGTCCCGGCCGCCGGCGTGCGATCAGGATCTGTATCGAATAGAGACGATTTTATCTATGAACGTGCAGGGCATATCCTTCAGCACATACTTCCCTGTTTCGTCGGTTGATGCCCATGGGAGCGTGTGATGGCCATATGCGAGTTTGATCCTTTTGTTTGAGGGGGACGATTTGAAGTATTCAAGATAGAGTTCTATAGCGCGGCGCCATACACGGTGCAGTTGTAAGGTTATGGTTATACGGTCGAAAGGCATGGCCTCGCGCAGATGTGTGACATGGCAGTGGGTGGTTGCAAACTGGGCCTCGGGTGACATGCTCATGTAGAGTTGCGGATCGAGTTCGTACAGGTACTTGTCTATGAGATGTCCCTGCCATGCAAAGTAGTTGGAAAAATAGATGTTCTGTGCGAGATTGGAATGTTGCATGGAGGTCTCCACCGTGGTTTCGGCGGCTGCGTTTTTCTTCTTGCCGATGAGATCGTATTGCCGTATCAGCTCGCCGAAGTCCTGCGGCGTGAAGATTTCGGCCGTGGGCAGCTTCTGAGCTTGTCTTGTCCTGGGCGGTTTCGGTATTAAGTCGTTTTCACGGAGAAAATCCCTGAAAAATGAGGGACATTCTACGGGTTCAACAAGACCGTGTCCGACTACTTTGATCCATGAAAGCTGGTGATCACTAAAGGCTACGGGGACGGCAGCGCCATTGGCCGCGAGTTTGCGCCACTCGAATTTCAGTTTAAGGGAGGAATCTTTGTCGCCCAAAATCTGGTCTATCCACATGCGTGCCTCTATGGATTCGTGGTTTCTGACATGCCTCATTATGTGTGTGTCGGTATAATTGGTGACCATGAAATGGCCGCCGTAGAACTCATCGCTTATATATTTCCCTATCGGCTTCAGCGCTGTTTCCCGGACGTTTCCGAGCCAGTGTGCATAGTTGGCGAAGTTGACGCCGCCGCTTCTTGAGGAGCTGTCTTTGAGGCCGAGATTGAACCTGCAGACGAAGACTGTTTCCCCTTCTGGTCCGCTCTCTTCCAGTCTCAGCGACGGTTCTTTCAGGCTGGAGAAATGTGGCAATGTTTTCTTGATTGTTTGGGACGAAGGAAGGTTCTGCCGCGTGGCGATGGCAATGACCCGTTCGGGACCTCTGAGCAGCCTGACAGGAAGGGTGAGAATGGTAACGCCTTCCGCACCGCTGAATATCGTGCAGTCCCCCACCTTTTGGTTGTAGGTGAGGTCGTGTTGTCGCATGTCTGTCGCCTTTCGAAGTGCTTCAATTGCGCACCAGACACGGGTAGCTGCCCTGTCATAGGACTCGTCCTCCTTCAGGCGTTCCAGCAAGGGCTGCCTTTCATGACCGAGCATGAGACCCCATTCTTGCGGTTCCCTGTGTATGACGGGCTCGACGTCGCAGCCCTGCGGCGCACGGCCCATGCTGCAGATCAGCAGTTTGGCATCGTGACTGCACGAGAGGGCTATTTCTTCGTAGCCTGGAAGGAAGGGTCTGCCTTCCCCGGTCCAGGCTACTGAAACGGGGCTGGAGGCATCGGCAGGTCTTGGAGAGACCGCCTGAAAGGCGCTTTCAAAAAGCGTCTGTTCAATAGAATGCCGTATGTCTTTCGCCATCCCGGATAGAAGGGGGATATGTTTTATGCGTACCACTGGAACCGCGGCGTCCAATTCTCTGCACAGCTCTTCGATCCGCCGGTTAATGGCGTCTTCGTCCCAGCGATCCGGTGATAAAAGGTCATCGACCGTGGGGGCGTCTTGTATGTGTTCGATTATTTTCACGGTGTAGCCCGAGATTCGTTCGACAATTCTGCCATTTTGGTCGACCGCTGTGACGTCCGATACAATGGTATCTTTGTTCCTCTGCAGGATATTGCCGATCACCCGGTATTTGCCGAAGCCCCGCGGTTTGGGATATATCTCCCACGTGTCGATTTTAACGGGGAGCGCCCTCAGGTCCGGAAGAATAATCTGACCTGACTGCAGTAATGTGTCACTGAAGTAGGGGTCACCGCTTGCAAATTGCTCATACCCGGGGTCGAAGTCCGGATCGGGCGGTTGCGTGGAGGCTTCAAAAATGCACTGCTCGTCGGTCATCGATATGACGCTCGTGATGCGCTGGAAGCCAGGCCCCTGGAAGAGCATATGGCCGTAGAGGTCCTCCCGCGGATCAAAGTCGAGTTTATTCTCCGGTATCCCGCCGTCGTACAGGTCAGGGGACAGATCGCCTTTTAAAATAAACGTTGCTTCGAAACAGTCTTTAGCGAATCCCATCTGTTCAGAGGTGATGGCGGCCTTCACCTTTGTCGGGCCGCCCGCCCGGTCGGGCTCTTGCACAAGGGCCCTTATGCGAATTTCCGTTTGCCCGTCGGGCTCAACCGTAATCGGATGGTTGAGCCTTATATCCTTTATTTCGATCACGCCGGGATCGCCTCTTCCGATGACCGCGGCGACCGCCTGCTGCATTGCTTCAATACCGAATACCGTGGGGAAAAGGTGTATGCCCCTGAAGATGTGATGATTGAGGTATTGGTCGTAAGCGGGCGTAAGGACAGCCGTTGTCTCCACCTCGACGCCTTGCTCGAAAAAAAGGATTTCCCGGGTGAAACGGGCTCGCTGATCGGGCGGCTGCGAGCGCATTATGTCGAGCGAACCGAGTCTGCCGGCAACGATTATCTGCGGCGCTCCCGTGGTGGAGGCGGTCAGTTGCAGGAAGTGCTCTATTCCTTTTTCCTTTGGGATAGCCTGTATGCCCATCTTCGACAGGAGGGCGATGCTTCCCATTTTGGCACCCATGCCGATCTCGGCCCATATGCTAAAGGCGCAGGTAATGATTTCGGCAGCGGGATTTTGTCTCTTGAACTGCTCTAGCAGGAGGCCGAGGACCTCGTTCGAAAACCCATACCATGCATTCCCCGCCATCCCTGTAACTCCTATTATAGAGCCGAAGGCGGCGACCAGTTTCAGCGGACTGTTTCCGAGCATTGTCAAGATGTTGATTGCGCCCAGAACCTTGGGACCGATTTCTCTGTAGGCGTCCTCCAGGGAGACCTGGTCGGTCCGGCGTGGCTTGTTCATTGCAGCGCCGTGGATAAATCCGGTCACAGGCCCGAGTTCCTCTCCAATCCGACCCATCAATGATGCGACAGCATTTTTATCGGTAATGTCGCACGCGTAATAGCAGTGCGAAATGTTCTTCTCGCTGTAACGTCTCAGACTTTCACGGATCTCGTCATCTTCTGTGTTGGAGGTGCTTCCCACAAGTGCGAGCCTGACTCCCGTCTTGAGGGCAAAGGCAGTCGCGCATGCCGCGGTGATGCCCTTCGCGCCTCCCGTTACGAGGACGACATCCCGGCCGGTCCAGGTGAGGGATCGCGGCGTGAACTCCTGGGGCTTCACAGGCGAGAGTACGGGTACGTACCGAAGATCGTCGTCATACGCTGAAGCCGTGAAGGCATCAGGGGTTTGTAGTTCCTCGAATGTCTTTTCCATTGCAGAGAGGGAGCTGCGGCTGAACTGAAGAACCCGGATCCTTTCCTCCGGGCTTTCATGGTGCAGGCTTGCGAGGAAGGCCATTGCCCCATCCGCCGCGAAGGAAGTTGCGTTGTCAAAGCCTAAGAAGTCTGTGCCTCCGAACTGCAGTACTGCGTATGACGGTTTCGGGATGCGAGTTTTCATTGCAGTGATGGTTGCAGCGATCTTATGCATCCTGCCCGCAATCTCCCGGATCTGCACGGAAGTAAGAGGATTGCCGGTGTCCGTGCCTGTCGGAAGGAGAAAGATGAAATGGTCGTATTTTCTCAGTTCATCGGGTGAATCGACCGGTATCTGGTCATAATTTATTGATGTGGCAACCAGACATTTCCTGCTTAATACATCGCCAAGGTTCTCAGGATATTCCCCATGAGAGGGGTCAGAGACTATGAGTACGTTCTTCTGCTCCCGGTCGCCTGCGATTTGAGAAGTGAGTACACGGGGAATGCACTTTATCGTAAAGTTTCGTACCCAGGCATCTTTTGACCGGATCGTCGGACCATCCTTCTGCCTGCCCATCATGAGGTGATCATAGATCTCACCAAGAGAGCCGTTAGCGAAAACTGTTGGGTCGACGGCACCCGCAGCGTTATACAACCTCATCGCTTTTGCGACAAGTTCAGCTGCTTTTATCGAATCCAGATTCAGGTCATCCAGCAGCCGGCTTTCAAGCGATATCGAGTCGACCGGGAATCCTGTGATCTTTGAAACAAGGGCGAGAAGCGCCGTGGGTGTTTCGACGGAGCCACTCGTGGATTGTTCGTCAAAGTGAGTCGCCTTGTCTTCCCCGGACGCTCCCTTCGATTCCTGAGGTATCCCGGCGCGGGCGGACTTGAGCATTTCATCACCCACGGGCAGAAGCGGCCGTTCGCAGGGGTTTTCTATAAAGACGCGCCTGGAAGCCGGTATGAAGGATCGTACAAGACGGCTTTGGAAGAGTGCCGGCCATTTGACCGTGCCGCCGTGAACGAAATAGCAGGCGAGCACCGTGTTAAGCGATCGGTCGTCGCCCGCCCTGGCCTCAACCGGGAGGCAGAAGACGCCTGCATCGGCCGTTATGGACCGGGCCAGGTCGGAAAGAACGCGGCCGGGTCCGACTTCGATAAGCATATCGCATTCTTTTGTCATATTGCCTGCAAGCGCTATGAAGTCGACTGTATGCGTGAGCTGCCGGGCGAAGTGCTCCCCAAGGTCAGTTCCCGGCATTACAGGGCTTCCATCGGTGGAGGTAAAGAGCCGGACATCAGAGGTCCGGAGAGTGTCGGGGAGTGGTGCGCCTTTGGCAAGCGTGGAAGCGGCGTCAGTCATGAAGGGCGAGTGGAAGGCATTTGCGACCGGAAGCAGTTTTGTCCCGATACCGACGGCCGTGGCGAGGCGAATTGCGTCTTCGACAGCATTTCTGCCGCCCGATATGACCGTCTGGTCTGGAGAGTTTATGTTGGCTATGACGATGCAGCCGTCTATCTTGTCGAGTATCTCGCGGGCTTTTTTGCGGTCGCAGGAGAGGCTTGCCATCGTGCCGGCTTCATTCTCCGTCGCAGCAGTGATCATGCCGCGAAATGCGGCGAAGCGCATGAGCGCCATGTCGTCAAATGCGCCGGCTGCGCGGAAAGCGCCCAGTTCTCCGAGGCTGTGCCCGCCGACTGCCAGCGGGGTTATGCCCAGATGCTCAAGGTGGCGCATCCATAAAAGTGAACAGAGGCATATGGCCGGCTGCGCTATCTCGGAGTTCGAGAGGGTTTTCGTCCATGTATCGAGCTGGCGGACATCCAGGGCCCTGTCTATGGGTGGATACATGGGTTCGATGATCTTCTTGTGTCCGTGTTCCGCGAGGTAAGCATCTGTCCTGGCGACAAGGTCTCTGGCCCATGCGTGCCGGTCGAGCAGATTCTTGCCCATGATAAGCTGTTGCGAGCCCTGTCCCGGGAAGAGGAAGCCGATTCGAGGCTCCTTTTGGCAGTTGCCGATCCAGACGTCCTTCTGATGGCTGACCTTTACGGCGCCGTTTGCGATTTCGTCGGCAGCGAGGATCTGGTGCGCACGATCGAGACAATCGATGAGATTATCCGGGGAGTCAGCTATCACGACGACACGGAAGTGATCGGCAGGCGCAATGTCTTGTGTCAGGTGGCTTGAGAGATCGAGGAGTTCGGATGCGCTTATGCCATAAGCGAGTTTTTTAAGTTCGTCTATTTTCTCCAACAGAGCCTGCTGGTTTTTGGCGGCGACGGCGAAAATCTCCGTCTCCTGATAGGAGGCCATGAGCTCGCGTTCACCGATTGATGTGTCGAGTCTGCCCGCCGGCGGCCCGTCGGATTCGATCGTAACATGACAGTTTATGCCTCCGAATCCCATACCCGAGACCCCTGCTCGCATGATTTGGTTGATGTCGCGGATCTCGCCGTGCATCACCGGGAAAAGAGCTTTCGCCTTGTCCTGGAACACGGCGTTCGGTTCAGAGCACCCGGCGGTCGGAGGAATGACGCGCCTGTTGACGGCGAGGACAGCTTTAATGAAGCCGCCTATGCCCGAAGCGGCCTTTGTGTGGCCGATCAGGGATTTGAGGGATGTTATCCCGCATGAGCGAAGCCGGTCAGGCTGCCTGTTGGAATCCATAACCATCGCGATGCCCTCTATTTCAGCCCTGTCGCCGGCGGCCGTTCCGGTGCCATGCCCTTCAATGAAGTCTACGCTGGAGAGATCGTACCCCGCCTTGCCATAAGCCCTTCTTATTGCCAATGCCTGGGCTTCAGCCTTCGGAGCGGTGATGCCGCCTTTCCCGTCCGAGGATATGCCCCATCCGCGAAGTATCGCGTAGACATGATTTCCGTGAATGCGGGCGTCTTGCAGCCTTTTGAGGACCACGAGACCGGCGCCTTCACCCGGAATGAAGCCGCTTGCCTTCATGTCATAGACCCTCATGTCTCCCCGGGTGAGCGCGTTCGTCTTGGCGAATCCCACGAGTTCAAAGGTGTCGATGCTGATATCTACTCCGCCGGCGATGGCCAGGTCCAGCGTGCCATTTGAGAGCGCTGTGGCGGCCGTGGTGACCGCGATCAGAGATGACGAGCAGGCGCCGTCGACTGTGTATCCGCCCCCGTGCAGGTCAAGAAAGTTGCAGATTCTTCCTGCGATCGTATTTGAGAGGCTGCCGGCAAGGGTGTCTTCGGTTATGGGGGCGAATGCGGACTTGTAATACTCCTCCATCGTATGAAGAAGCTCGTCGGTGAATTTTGGCGGGAGCCCTTTTTCAATGGCCGCTGCCTTGAGGATCTTGCCGACGTAAGGCCAACGCAGCCGCATGTTCTGCGAACGGCTGTACTCTCCCGTGAGGGTGTTGCCCAGGATAACTCCCGTCCGGTCACAGGGGGTGCTCTGACGGGTATATCCGGCGTCTTCGAGCGCCCGGAGGGCGACTTCAAGAGCAAGCCAGTGGACTATATCGGAGGAATCGACGACGGTTTTCGGTATCCCCCTCTTTATCCAATCGAACGTGAAGCCGTCGATGACTGCAGCGCGGTCGGCGCATGTCTTATCGGGAGCAGTTGGATCGGCGTCGTAATATTCCGATAGCGGCAGGCGATGTTCAGGAAGTTTTCGGAACTCCCGTCTGCGTGCGAGGATATTTTCCCAGAAAGCCCTGAGGCTCGGTGCGCCCGGATAGTAACAACCCATCCCTATCACTGCTATGGCATCGTGGGCTATCTCTTTCTTGATTTGAAGATGGGACTGTTTATAGAACGCTTTGTACTCTGCGGAATCATTTTCTATGTGGACTCCCATGATCTCGCCATCGGACCAGATTATACTGCATTGCAGCTCGATGGTCCTGGAGGCTGAGAGCGGAAGGGTGAGGGTGAATGGAGTGGCCTGTCGGTCCGTGCGGAGTCCATGGGCCTGCGGAACGATGAGCTGGAGGCCCTGTTCGGATATGCTGATGAGAATGCCTTTATAAACGGTTCCATCTTTTCTGAGGGTCACTCCTCTGTTTAAAGGTATTCTCCTTGTGCTTCTTTTTTCCATCCGCCTGCCTTTCTCCGCCTATGGTTCCAGTCCACTTGAATGCATGTCCCTGGGCCCTGTCGTTATATCTCTTATTCTTTCTATATATATTACGGTGGGACACGAAAAAAAAGGACTTTTTTTGAGGGGATCCGTAGGGGTGGCCCGACAGGAGCTTCAAAAAGTGAAAAATGGCCGCCGTGGGCGAAACGCCCCGTAATTTTGATACCACGCGCATCGCATGGTATAGTGAGAGATGAACAGGCTTTGAGGCGTAAGGGAAAAAGCCAGAAGAAGAACAAATTATGGGATACGACGCTATCATTGTAGGCGGAGGCCTCGGCGGACTGACTGCCGGTGCGAAACTGGCACGCGAAGGCAAAAAAGTGTTGCTGATTGAGCAGCACAATAAGCCCGGCGGTTGCGCCACGACATTCAGACGAAAGGACTACATCGTTGAAGTTGGCCTGCATGCGATGGACGGGCTTGACGAAGATGACATTAAGCCTGCAATTTTTCAGGACCTGAAGGTATTCGACAACGTGGAGTTCATAAGAGTTCCTGAATTTTATCGGTTCGTAAATGAAAGAGTGGACATTGTTATTCCCGATAATGCCGAGAGAGCAATCGATACGCTCATAAAGAAATTCCCTGACGAAGAGCAGGGAATAAGAAAGTTTTTTAAAGTCATCGTTGATCTCAGAAGGGAAATCTGGAAATTACCGAGGGAAAGATGGAAGATATTGCTTGGACTTCCCATCTTCCCGATAGTATTTCCGAAGCTCGTCACATACCGGAATGAGACCGTGGGGAATTTTCTGGAGGCGATCGTGAAAAGCGATGACCTGAAATTGGCCCTCCTGGGTAATCTTGGATATTACCATAACGACCCCTATACCTTGTCCATGCTGTACTATGCGGCAGCTCAGGGGAGTTATTATACGGGGGGAGGATGGTATATTAAAGGGGGTTCGCAGAAGCTCTCCGATTATTTGTCGCGGGTGATCATGGATAACGGAGGCGAAGTTATGCTGAACCATCTCGTAACGAAGATCCTCACGGAAGGCAACAGGGCCATCGGGGTGGAGTACAGAAAAAAAAATCCGGAAAATTCAGAAGGAGGAAAGGTTTTTGCGCGAACCATCATCGCAAATGCCGCCATCCCCAATGTCGCAAATCATATGCTTTCTCCGGAGGAATCCCGCCGCTTAAGATCGCGGATAGAAAAGTTGGAGATTGCGTGTTCACTGTTAACAGTATATCTCGGCTTCAAGAAACCGGTCAGAGAACTGGGGAATAAACACTATTCAACATTTGTTTTCGATCCTGCTGTTCAGAGGCAGGCTGATATTTTGAAAAACAGTAAGGAAGATTTCCGGACACGGGGTTTTTGCTTTGTCGATTACAGCCAGATTGACTCGGGGCTGGCACCTGAAGGCAAGAGCCTTGGTGTCATTGCGACGTTTGATTATATTTCTGACTGGGAAAAAATGAGTTCGCAGGAATACAGGGCACGAAAGGAAGAAGTGGCTCAAATCCTTATCTCAAGACTCGACAACCTCATTCCGGGGACCAGGAAAGAGATAGAATATTACGAGGTCGGCACGTCCAAGACAATAAGCCGGTACACATTGAACCCCGGGGGCACGGCATATGGCTACGCCGAGATTCCAGGACAGGCCGGAATGAGAAGAATTCGCCAGGAGTCGCCGATCAGGAATCTCCATTTCGCATCAGCATGGACATTTCTGGGAGGAGGTTTTTCGGGAGTGATCGCCAGCGGGTACTTTTGTGCCGAAGAAATATTGAGTCGATGGTAACGTTCTATACGCACCATGGCGTTAAAGGATTGTGAGAAGATGCCTCTCGTTCCCTGGAAACCTTCCGTCCCTGGTCTCGGCCCCGGGCGCAGTGCATAATGCCGGTGAGGGGTTTTCTTTCAAAAAAAAGCATTCCCAGGCCGATACGCCTTCCATGAGCGGTATAAAGGTGTATACAAGTAAAGAGCGATGGACTAAAATTGACTTGTGGGTATAGTACGCGGCATTATCGGTCGATTGAGGGTCGCCAGTCCGTGGCAGCTTGTGGTGATATCTGTCGTGCTGGCGGAGTTGTTTACGTTGTTTTTTTCGACGCTGCAGAGTTATCTGTTTTGGGGCCATGTCTCTCGCGAGGTGCTGATTGTCGGGTTCGGCGACGCGCTTATCGTCACTATCTTTGTGGCATCAACCATTACAATCCTTTCGTGGCAGATAAGTGCACTTAAGCAGAAACTGAAGAGTCGTGAGGAGGCGGAAAAGCAATTTCGTGTGCTTGCCTATTACGACTCGCTAACCGGTTTGCCCAATCGCGTAATGTTCAAGGAGGTTTTGGGGCAAGCCATAAAGAGTGCCGATACGGATGGGAGTGTGGCCCTGGCGCTCTTGTTCATCGACCTGGACTATTTTAAGCGCATCAACGATTCTCTTGGGCATGAGGTTGGCGATGATCTTCTTCGGTTAGTCACACAGAGGTTGCTCGTTTCGACAAGATGTTCTGATTACGTGGCCCGAAACGAAGACAACGATACCCCCGATGTGCTGTCTCGTCTGGGAGGGGACGAGTTTACCGTTTTGCTTCACAAACTCCCCCGTATTGAGGATGCGGGGAAGGTGGCTGCGCGCATTCAAAAGGATTTGGCGGAGCCGTTTGTTGTCAGGGAGCGGGAGATTTTCATAACGGCGAGTATTGGGATAGCTCTCTGTCCTCATGACGGCAAGAGCGTGGAGGATTTGCTCAAAAACGCCGACGTGGCGATGTATCATGCCAAGTCCAAAGGCAGGAATAATTATCAATACTATTCTCCGGTGATGAATTTTGCAGCGCTCGAGGTCCTTACGATGGAGCACAAGCTCCACAAGGCTATTGAAAATGACGAACTGCTTCTTTTTTACCAGCCGAAAAAGTCGCTGGCGCAGGACAGAATCGTTGGGATGGAGGCGCTTCTCAGGTGGAAACCTGCCGGAGGGGAGATGATTATGCCTTCACAGTTTATCCGTCTTGCCGAAGAGACCGGTCTTATCATAGACCTTGGAAAGTGGGCGTTAAGACAGGCGTGCGTGCAGTCGAAGGAATGGCACAAGGCCGGGTATGAGCCGATTGTGATGTCAGTCAACCTGTCGAGTCGGCAGTTTGATCAGAGAGACCTGATAGAGGAAGTGTCGGCTGCGCTGGCGGATTCGGGGCATGAAGCGCGGTTTTTCGAACTTGAAATCACTGAGAGCGCTGTGATGCGGGATCCTGACGGAGCCCTGAAGGTATTGGCAGGGCTCAAGGAAATGGGTGTAACCATATCGATAGATGACTTTGGGACAGGCTATTCTTCCCTCAATTATTTGAAGATGATCCCGCTCGATTATCTTAAGATAGATCGTTCGTTTGTGATGAATATCGGCCGGACGTCGAGCGATGAGGCTATCATTAAAGCCATCATAGGGATAGCACACAGTTTGGATTTAGGTGTTATTGCGGAGGGAGTTGAAAACGAGGATCAGTTGGCTTTCTTGCAGCAATGTGGTTGCGATGAGATCCAGGGATTCATTGTGAGTCAGCCTGTTCCCGCATCAGACGTGCCGAAGTTTTTAGCTAAATAGTAATTCTTCGCGTCGTTCTTGAGGCAGGAAGAATCCGGCTTTCGCCGGTATGACATCGTGAAGGAAATCGGCGAGCTCAATTGCCGAAGTTGTAACTGAACTTGCTGTGTCGTGATACAAAAGGAGATGATGTTTCGGATTTCGGGGGCAGATGGAAGACGAACAGCAAGGTGCTCTTTGGCACATTCTTCCCGGTGAAGAATGCTCCTCGCCGTCTTTCGAGTATTCTCAGTTTTCGGAAAATGAAATCACATACTCGCGGTCGCTTTTCCACATGAATACAGGCAGGCCTCTTCTCAACTCCATGAAGGCCAGCTGAGAATCATAATAAGTCCTTCTTGCATCCCTGATGAAGGACTCACAGCTTGCCGCGACCCACAGCGAACCTTTGCGGACGAAAACCTGTGCTTGCTCTTTCATGGCACGATCGATGAGCACCGCTCATCCCCCCTGTAGTTGAAATAAAAAAGCCGAGCTGCAGGAATATTTCCTTCGGCAGCTCGGCCATCTTTTTATCAAGACCCGCCGCTTTCCGTACCCTTCTCACAAAGGGTTTGGCTTTGTCGGGGCTTCGTCCCTTCAATTTAATCATCTCTCAAGAGAGGCCGTCTGTCTACGGGCTCAATTGCTGAAGTTGTATCAGAAGTTGCCATAAAGGCGCCGACGGCAGCGACATTGACAGCCTTAGCTTTCGAAGGGGGAAACTGTCCGACATGAAGATGTCTTGAATTTCCAAGGGCCCCTTTGAAAATTCAGGCTATCCGAAGCGAACGGAATTTTCGCATGTTTGAGCCCTTTCTTAGGGCGAGTTCGAAAATTCAGCGAGGATGGCCGTCACGAAGTGGAATTTTCTCTGGGGTGCGCTCTTTTGGGTACTTTTCTGACGCATCTCAGAAAAGTACCTCCGGGGCGGGGCGAAGCTCCGCATTGAATTGTGACATTAAACCTTCCTTAGTAACGTAATGAGGTTTTTCAGACTGATAGAAAAGGTGAGGCCCCTTGAAAAATTCAGACTGTCTGACGAGAGAGGAATTTCAAATGTTTCTTTGGCAAAAGTGGGCCGGACACCTGCGGAGGATGAAATCTCTTCCGCAAAGTGCCCGGCGCACATTAGCCGGTTTTCCTACGGATGCCAGTAATACGTTACCCGGTAGGTAATGAACCACGGGGTATCACCCATTCCCTTCCGGTTCTCCGGCACCCAGTAACCCTTGTTACGATCCATGAGCATTGCGCTCATCCCCCAGATCAAATGAAAAGGCCGAACTGCCGGAATATTTCCTTCTGCAGCTCGGCCGTCTTTTCTATCAAGACCCGCCGCTTTCCGTACCCTTCTCACAAAGGGATTGGCTTTGTCGGGGGCTTCATCCTTTAATTAATATTCTCCCAATTAAGGACAGCTGTCTACGAGCTCAATTGCTGAGGTTGTATCAGAAGTTGCCAGAGAGGCAATCCAGAAGCGGGAAACCAGCAATTATTAAGGCTCTCGGGATAGTCCATCTTTCTTGCCGTCATTCCCGCGAAGGCGGGAATCCAATTTAATCATACGTGGATGCCCGACTAATGTCCTCGGGCATGACGTATAAACTGAAAGAATCGAAAATACTATTACGAGACTTTTAATAAGTGAACCACTGCCGGCGCGTATAGCGGAGCCTCAGATTATGGACCTTTTTTAAAGCCTTCGCCTCTCCCATGACAGAGATTCATTCTGGAATGGCATATCATGGTCTTTTCTGGAAAAACAGTTCACGTATCTTGCCCCTGCCGAGCACCCTTCCTAATTCCTTGAAGGCAAAAAAGGGGATAAAAGCGAAAAACACAACCAGAAGGCCGGCGAAGAATTCATGAGTGCCTTCGCCAAGAAGGTAGTCCAGTGCCCCGGCCATGCCCTTTCCTTGCAGAAATCCGCGCACAGCGGACTCCGCAACAGCGAAGAGCACGACCCACACTGTAAAGACAAAAGTCTTATTGAGGGTAGGATAGATCAATGGTTTCTTCTCAAGACTACGGCCAAAGTGCAGTAGACTTCCGACCATCATGACCTTGGCCAGAACCAGAGCCCTGATCAGACTGATCCCCCAGTTTGTGTAGCTGATGTTATAGTGGGCCAGTATTACTCTTCGATAGGAGGCGAACACCCCAAAAAAGATGGTCAGATAAAGCACGGTCAGCCAATACTCGATCATTTCGTGGACTACCCTGTGCTTCCAGCCGGTCTTTTTCTGCTGCTGATCGTCTGTCATAGGTTCCCCCATGAAACATTCTCCCGAAAAACGCGGTTCTTTGGCAAACTGCTGCGTTATACCTTTTCAAAATCCGGCATGATATCTCCTGCCCCTGTGGCGTCTGTCGAATCGGGTGATTCCTTCCTCGCGGGCCGCCCGCAGGGCGTTCTCATATTCCTCATGGGTAATGCAGCGATCTATCGGCGGATACCTGAAGGCATCTCCGCAGGGATAGTACTGGTCCATTATATTTACGTACGTATTGGGCGATATCTCCCGGGCGATGAAACGCATTATTTCGCGCGTTCCGGCAATCTCTCCAGGCATCACAAGGTGCCTGAGAAGTAGCCCCTTCTTTGCAATGCCGTTTTCGTCCTCGGTGAGATCGCCGACCTGACGATGCATCTCTCTGATCGCTTCCCTTGCCCTTTCAGGATAGTCCGGTGCCTTTAAATATCTGCCTGCCATCGCAGGGTCCCAGAACTTGAAATCCGGCATATAGATATCGAAGATGCCATCCAGGAGTTGCAGCGTTCCAACCGCGTCATATCCGCCCGTATTGTAAACGAGAGGAACATTCAGTCCGTCCTCTATGGCATGCTGCAGCGCCTCCAGTATCTGAGGAACCACGTGCGTCGGCGTCACAAAATTGATGTTATGGCACCCCATCGACTGAAGCCGAAGCATCATGCGCGCAAGGGTCTCAGAGGCTACCTCGCTGCCTTCGCCAAGATGGCTTATTTCCCAGTTTTGACAGAACACGCAGAGGAGATTGCAGTTCGTGATAAAGATGGTCCCT